>JBBQFB010000023.1:0-26743 GCA_038321545.1 Gaiellales bacterium | reverse complement strand
AGCGTGCTGCCGCGCCCCTTCGACGAGTTGGTTCTAGTCGCCGGCGGGAACGACGTCGGCGCGGTGCTCGTCGAGCACACCGACGCGGTCCTTCTGGCCACCGTAGTAGATCGCCAGCCCGACCAGTAGGAGCACGATCGTGACGCCGATCGGGCCGTACTTCTGATAGTTGAGCGGTCCGTAGAAGTCGGGCCGCGGCCACAGCAGGTTGATCGCCATCGCACACCCGTAGAGGATCGCGCCGATGTTGATGATCGGTCCGAACCGTCCCAGATTGAACAGCCCGTCCTGGGCGTCCGGCAGGTTGCCCGGCCAGCCGGCCAGGCGCTTGCGCAGCAGCTGCGTGGTCACGCCGAGGTAGGCGATGTACATCAGGATGATGCCCATCGAGATGATGATCGTGAACGCCCGCGGGTTGGCCCAGTTCGAGGCGAGGATGACCATCGCGATCGCACCCGTCGTGAGCGCCGGGACGAGCGGCACGCGCCGGGTGCCCGAGACGCTCGCGAGCTGCTTGCCGAACGGCAGCGAGTTGTCGCGGCCCATGGCGAACAGGATCCGGACCGACATCGCGTGGATGGCCAGGCAGCACACGAAGATCGCGAGCGCGACGTCGACCAGGAACAGCTTGCCCCAGGTGGAGCCGAGGATGTCCGTCGTGATGCCGGTCAGGCCGGTGGCGCCGAGGTTCGCAACGCCTGCGTCGGAGACGGCCATGATGCCGAAGGCGATCAGCAGGAAGCCCATCAGGCCCGCGGTGCAGAGGGCCTGGATGACGGCCCGCGGCGCCTTCCTGCGCGGGTCGGAGGTCTCCTCCGCCAGTGACCCGGCAGTGTCGAACCCGTACATCACGTACAGCGGCATGATCGCGCCGATCAACAGGGCCCCGAAGTAGCCCCAGTCGTGCCCGGCCCCCGTGCCGTCGGTCTTGAACAGCACCGACGGGCCGTTGTGAATGTGGATCAGATACAGCAGGATCAGGCCGGCGGCGCCGATCAGCTCGGCGGCGACGCCGATGTTGTTGACCTGCGACAGCAGCTTGACGCCCATGCAGTTGATGAGCGTGGTGAGCCCGACCATGACCAGCCCGAGCAACAGGCCGTTCTGCGCGAACGCGGGGTCGAGGAACGACGGGAAGTTCTTGTCGGCGCAGGTGTCCGACCCGACCGGACTGCACTTGATGATCTGGAACGAGGTCGAGATCTGCGGCAGGATCACCTGCCAGCCGACCGCGACCGCGGGCACGGTCACGATCTGCGCACACAGGTAGATCCAGCCGTTGTTCCATGCCCACGCCTTGCTCGCGAGCTGCTTCGACCACTGGTAGATGGAGCCGGCCAGCGGATAGTGCGCGGACAGCTCGGCGAACTGCAGGGCGACCATCATCTGCCCCAAGAAGACGATCGGCCACATCCACAGGAACGACCGCCCGGCGAAGAGGAAGCCGAGATAGGACGTCTGGAACATGCCGGTCAGAATCGAGATGTACGAGAAGCCGGCCGCGAAGCTCGAGAACGAGCCGAGCGAGCGGTCCAGCTCTTGCTTGTACCCGAGACTCGCGAGGTCTCGGGTGTCGTGATCGGATGCGGCCACGCATTCCTCCCTGTAATCGGGCACCCGTCAACCGGGCGCTCCCACTTCCCAGCCGCCGTAATACCAGATCGGCCCCCTGTGGTCTAGACCGGCGAGTTTCGGGTTCCTCGACGGGAGCGTTCAAGGAAGCGGCAAGAGCGCCCGATATACCATTTGCAAGCAGCATGATGCTGCGTTTGAACGCGGGTCAGGACGGCCCGGTCTTCTCCGACCAATGCACCGTCTCACCCTCGCCATCAAGCTGCTGCTCGCGCTCGTCGCGCTGCTCGCGTTCGGGGCCGTCGCGGCCCACGCGGCGCCGGCCGTGCCGACGCCGGCCGACCCGTCGCTGTCCATCCCGCTGCCCGGCAACAACCAGGATCCGGGGACCAACCTGTCGATCCTGGGCCTGTTCACGCTGATCACGATCGGCCCGTCGCTGCTGATCATGATGACGGGATTCACGCGCATCCTGATCGTGCTCGGGTTCCTGCGCAACGCGCTCGGCACACCGTCGATCCCGCCCAACCAGGTGCTGGTCGGCTTCTCGCTGTTCCTGACCATCTTCGTGATGGGCCCGACGTTCTCGCAGATGAACGACAAGGCGCTGCAGCCCTACCTGGCCGGCAAGGCCGATGCCAAGACGGCGATCCAGGAGGCGGAGAAGCCGCTGCGGACGTTCATGCTCAAGCAGACCGGGCGCTCCGAGCTCGCGATGTTCGTGAAGCTGTCGCGGCAGAAGCCGCCCGCCAACGCCGACGAGCTGAACCTGACCACGCTGGTGCCGGCGTTCATGATCTCCGAGGTCAAGACGGCGTTTCAGATCGGGTTCCTGATCTACATCCCGTTCCTGATCATCGACCTCGTGGTCGCGTCGACGCTGATGTCGATGGGCATGATGATGCTGCCCCCGGCGATGATCTCGCTGCCGTTCAAGCTGCTGCTGTTCGTGCTCGTGGACGGCTGGTCGCTGCTCGCCCAGAACCTCGTGGCGGGCTTCCACTTATGACCCAGACCTTCCTGCAGGGCCTGCTCACGCAGATCATGATCGTGTCGCTCAAGCTCGCGCTGCCGACGCTGGTGGCCGGCCTCGGCGTCGGCCTCGTGATCTCCGTGCTGCAGGCCGTCACGCAGATCCAGGAGATGACCCTCACGTTCGTCCCGAAGGTCGTCGCCGTGGCCGTGATCATGCTGGTCGCCGGGCCGTGGATGCTGAACACGCTGCTCACGTTCACGACCAGCGTCTACGACCAGATCCCGAACATGACCTCGTCGCTCCGGTAGCGCACGGACCGTGGAGATCCTCACCAGCTTCGCGGCGTTCGGCGCGCCGGCCTTCGCGCTCACGCTGGCGCGCGTCTCGGGCGTGTTCCTGATGTCGCCGGTGTTCTCGTCTCGGCTGATCCCGGTGCGCGCCAAGCTCCTGATCGCGCTCGGCGTGACGTTCGCGGCGCTGCCGCTCGCGACCGGAGGCAGACCGATTCCCGCCAGCGTCGCCGAGGTGGCCGTCCTGGCCGTCAAAGAGGTGCTGGTCGGCGCTGCGCTGGCGTTCTCCGTCTCGCTCGTGTTCGCCGCGGTGGCGTTTGCCGGCGGCCTGATCGATCTCACCGTCGGCTTCGCGTTCGCGAACGTGGTCGACCCGGTGCAGAACGCTCAGATCTCCGTGATGGGCCAGTTCTACTCGCTGCTCGCGAGCGCCGTGTTCGTCGCCATCGGCGGCCCCGACATGGTGATCGCGGGGCTCGTCAAGTCGTTCGAGATCGTCCCCGTCACGGAGATGCCGGACTGGCCGTCGCTGTCCGGCGCGATCGTGAACTCGATCGGCGGCCTGTTCGCGGTCGGCCTGCAGGTGGCCGCGCCCGTGCTCGTCGCCCTGCTCGTGACCGACGCCGCCGTCGGATTCCTGGCCCGCATCGCGCCGCAGATGAACATCTTCGGCATCGAGCTGCCCGGCAAGATCGCGGCCATGTTCCTGCTGCTCGTCGTGACCGCGCCGATGCTCGTCTCGTCGGTCGGCCACGAGCTGCAGGACGGTATCGCCCAGATGTTCCGCATGATCCTCGGAGGTGCAGGATGAACGAGTCCCCCTGGCAGCGTCTGGACTTCGAGCTGGCCGTCGAGCCGGCCCTCGAGGTGCGCGCCGAGCCCGACGGGCGCGGCGGCTGGCACATCCGCAGCGAGCGCGCGACCGGGAGCACCGGGCCGATGATCATGGGCTGGCTGGCAGCCGATCAGCCGTATGCCGTCCGCGTAAACTCCACTGCGTGATCGAGGTAGGCGGGATTGCAGGCGACGAGCGCGAGGCGTTCGTCAACGCGTTCGGCGCGGCCTTCTCCCACGTGTTCAAGCAGGAGATGATCGATGACCTCCTGCAGCTGTTCGACGAGGAGCTGTACCGCCCGATGGCGGCCCGCAGCGACGGCGCGATCGTCGGCACGGCGCTGGACATGCCGCTCGACCTGACGGTCGCCGACGGCGTGACGGTGCCGTGCCGGGGCATCACCTGGGTGAGCGTGCTGCCGACGCACCGCCGCCGGGGCGTGATGCGCGCGCTGCTCGCGGAGCACGAGGCGGAGTGCCTCCGGCAGGGGGCGGCGGCATCACTGCTGCACAGCTCGCAGTCCGGGCTGTACGCGGGGTACGGCATCGCGCCGCGGCGCGCGCGGGTCACGGTCGAGACGCCGCTGACCGCGTTTCGCGATCCGCCGCCCGACGTGGCGCTGCAGATGGTCGACGCCAACGGCGCGCTGGCGGCCTGCCAGGCCGTGTGGGAGCGCTGCCGGCTCGCGACGCCCGGGTTCACGACGCGGCCCGATCCGGAGATCTCGTGGACGCTGAAGGACCTCGAGGGGTTCTGCGTGTTCGCGGGCGACGACGGCTACGCGCTGTACACCGTCGACCGGCAGTGGCCGGGCCCGAACGCCGAGTTCAAGGTCAAGGTGCAGGAGCTGATGGCCGCCACGCCGGACGCGTACGCCGCGCTGTGGCAGTACGTCTGCGGGCTCACGCACGTGGTCGAGGTGGTTGCGAACGTGCGACCGCTGGACGAGCCGCTGCAGCATCTGGTGCGGCAGCCGCGGCGGGTCGACGTGTCGCACGTCAACGACGGCCTGTGGCTGAAGCCGCTCGATCGCGCCGCCCTGTGCGCCGCGCGCGGCCTGGAGGATCCGGGGGAGGCGGTCGACGGCGAGGCCTTCGCGAGCCTCCTGCTGGGGGCGTTCACGCCGTCGTCGCTGGCCCGGGCCGGCCGGATCCCGCCGGGCGCTGCAGCGGAGTGGATCTCCGGCTCGGCGCCGTGGTCGCCGCTCGAGTTCTAGCCGCCCGTAGCAGGTTTGCGTGGCCGTTTCGGGGCCTGGCTCCAATCGGCCATAACGTCACCGTTCTGCGCGCCTTCGTGTGTCGCCGGCGGCATTGCGTGCCGGCGCCGCGCGGGCTCCTGGACGGCGGTGCTCGGGCGCGCCGCCCCGGGGCGCACGGGCGAAGCGCGGACCTGCGCGGATGCGTGACGTTGTGGCCGGATCGGAGCCTGGCCCGGATCTGGCCACGCAGACGTGCTAGGCGGGCGACGCCGGGCGCGCGGTTCGTCACCCAGGCGTCGCATCGCGTCACCCGACGCGCGGAACGTGTCCGATTGGCTGCCAGGCAATCGGACACGGGTGGAGGCCGCCCCGAACGCCGCAGAACCCCCCGGACGGGGCACGCGCGAAACTCGTGCGTTTCCTACCTTCAAGTCATAAAGACCCTGTGCCGATAAGAGGTTCGGACGCCTGCAAGGGAGTGCGGACGCGGCTCGGAGGTCAGGATGACCCCACCGACGAGAGGGCCCAATGGCCGGCGAACGCACCGAGAAGGCAACTCCCAAACGACGCACCGAGGCCCGGAGGAAGGGTCAGGTCGCCCGTTCCCAGGAAGTCAACTCCACCGCAGTGCTGCTGGCCTCCGCCGGCGCGCTCGCCATCGCCGGCCCGGCGATGGCGTCGAACCTGCGGAGCCTCCTCACCGAGACGATGACGCGCATCTCGCAGCCCGACATCACGAGCCAGACCATCGGCGGCCTGATGACGCACTGGGCGATGACGATCGGCACGCTGCTGTTCCCGGTGCTGGCCGCCGCCGCGCTGGCCGGCGTCGGTGCGAACGTGATCCAGAACAAGCCGGGCTTCACTCCCGCGGCGATCCGCCCCGACTTCAAGAAGGTGTCGCCGATCGGCGGCATCAAGCGCCTCGCCGGCCCGCACGCCCTGATGGAGTTCGGCAAGTCGATCTTCAAGGTCGCGATCGTCGCCGGCGTCGCCGCGCTCGTGCTGTGGCCCGAGATCGACCGGCTCGCCGCGATCGGCGACATGCCGCCGAGCGCGATCGGCTCCTACACCGCCGGCCTCGTGCTCAAGCTCTCGTTCTTCATTCTCGCCGTGCTCGTGCCGCTCGCCGTCGCCGACCTGATCTTCCAGCGCCACCAGCACGAGAAGCAGATGAAGATGTCGAAGCAGGACGTCAAGGAAGAGCATCGCCAGCAGGACATCGCGCCCGAGATCAAGAGCGCGATCCGGCGCCGGGGCATGCAGATGTCGCGCCAGCGGATGCTCGCGCAGATCCCGTCCGCCGATGTGATCATCACCAACCCGACGCACTTCGCGATCGCGCTCCGCTACGGCCGCGACGTGTCCGCGCCGAAGGTGGTCGCCAAGGGCCAGGACCTGATCGCGCTGCGGATCCGCGAGATCGCCGCCGAGCACGACATCGCGATCGTCGAGAACCCGCCGCTGGCTCGCGCGCTCTACAAGGCCGTCGAGGTCGACCAGGAGATCCCGGCCGAGTTCTTCACCGGCGTCGCCGAGGTGCTCGCCTACGTGTACCGCACCTCCCGTCGCAAGCTGTCGTGGGCGTGATCTGAATGGCCGTCGCGGTCGGACAGGGCTCCCCAGCGCAGGGCGGAATGATCGAGCGGGTGCTCAAGCACGCCGACCTCGGCGTCGCGATCGGCGTCGTGCTCGTCGTCGTGATGATGGTGTTGCCGCTGCCGGCGATGCTCCTCGACGTGCTGATCACGGTCAACCTCGCGATCGCACTGACGATCGTGCTGCTCTCGCTCTACACGCAGGACGCGCTCGAGATGAGCGTCTTCCCGTCGCTGCTGCTGTTCACGACGCTGTTCCGGCTCGCGATCAACATCTCCGTCACGCGGCTGATCCTGCTGCATGGCGACGCGGGATCGGTGATCCACGCGTTCGGCTCATTCGTGGTCGGCGGAAACGTCGTCGTCGGCCTGGTGGTGTTCCTGATCATCGTCGTGATCCAGTTCGTCGTGATCACCAACGGCGCCGGCCGCGTGGCCGAGGTCGCCGCGCGGTTCACCCTCGACGCGATGCCCGGCAAGCAGATGGCGATCGACGCCGACCTGAACGCCGGGCAGATCACCGACGGCGAGGCACGCTCTCGCCGGGACAAGATCCAGCGCGAGGCCGACTTCTACGGCGCTATGGACGGCGCCTCGAAGTTCGTCAAGGGCGACGCCGTGGCCGGCATCGTGATCGTCTCGATCAACCTCCTCGCGGGCATGGCGATCGGCATCCTGCAGCAGGGCAAGGGCTTCGGCGACGCGCTCTCGACCTTCTCGCTGCTGTCGATCGGCGACGGCCTCGCCGCGCAGATTCCGGCGCTGCTGATCTCGACCGCCACCGGCATCATCGTCACGCGTGCCGCCACCGACACGAACACGAACCTCGGCGCCGACGTGGCCGCCCAGATGCTGCGCAACCCGCGGCCGCTGTTCATCGCGGCCGGCGTGCTGGGCGCGTTCGGGCTGGTGCCGGGCCTGCCGAAGCTGCCGTTCCTGCTGCTGTCCGCCATCCTCGCGACGCTGGCCTGGGGCATCCGCTCGAAGGACAAGAACGCGGTCGCGATGCAGATCGCGATCGAGGAGGACGAGGCCCAGAGGGCGCTGCCCGCTCCGCCGGACGCCGTCACCAAGTCGCTCAACCTCGACACGCTCGAGCTGGAGATCGGCTACGGCCTGATCCCGCTGGTGGACGAGTCGGAGGGCGGGGAGCTGCTGAAGCGCGTCGGGCTGGTGCGCAAGCAGATGGCGTCGGAGCTCGGCCTCGTGCTGCAGCCGATCCGGATCCGCGACAACGTCCAGCTCGCGTCGCACGAGTACGCGGTGCGCATCAAGGGCTCCGAGGTGGCGCGCGGCCAGCTCGCCGCCGGCTGCCTGCTGGCCATGAATCCGGGCGACGCCGACGCGTCGCTGCCGGGTGAGCACACCGTCGAGCCGGCCTTCGGCCTGCCCGCGCTGTGGGTCGCCCAGAGCGCCCGCGAGCAGGCGGAGGCGTGCGGCTACACCGTCGTCGACCACGCCTCGATCGTGATCACGCACCTCACCGAGACGGTCCGCCAGCACGCGTCCGAGCTGATCTCCCGCCAGGACACGCGCACGCTCCTCGACCACCTGCGCGAGCGCTTCCCGGCCGTCGTCGACGAGCTGGTGCCCGACGTGTGCAGCGTCGGCGAGGTGCACCGGGTGCTCCAGCTGCTGCTCGGCGAGGGCGTGTCGGTGCGCGACCTGGTGACGATCCTGGAGACGCTCGGCGACCGCGGCCGGCTGACGAAGGACCCGGCCCTGCTGACCGAGTACTGCCGCCAGGCCCTCGCCCGGCAGCTGACGCAGAGCGCGATCGACTCCTTCGGCACGCTGTCGGCCGTCGTGCTGGAGCCGCAGCTCGAGTCGGAGCTCGGCGACTCCGTGATCCAGACCAGCGACGGTGCCTACCTGGGCCTCGACCCGGGCCGCGCCGAGCTGATCGTCCGCGCCATCCGCGACGAGGTCGAGGCGGCCGCCGCCCGCGGCCATCGCGCCGCCGTCGTCTGCAGTCCGAAGGTGCGGCGCCACCTGCGCGCGCTGATCGCGCACGCCATGTCCCGCACACCTGTTCTCTCGTACAACGAGATTCTGCCGAGCACGCACGTCGACGCAGTCGGCACCGTGGCGCTCGCCGTCGAAGGGAGCCTCGCATGAGGATGAAGACGTACGCCGGCCGGAGCCTGCAGGAGATCGTCCCGCAGATCCGCGACGAGCTCGGGGCCGGCGCGGTCATCCTCAAGCAGCGGCCGATCCGCACGGGCGGCGTGGGCGGATTCTTTGCGAAGACCGGCATCGAGGTGCTGGCGTCGGAGGGCGATCCGGGCGAGTCCGCCGGCGCTTCCGCCGCAGCCGCCACCGCGACGGCCACCCTGGCCGCCCCGCCGCGCGCGCAGGTCGACACGCACGACGGCGAGAGCCGCGAGGCGCTGCTGCGCGAAACGTTCGCGCAGGCCCTGCAGTCGCAGGTCGAGCCGGAGGCCGAGGCCGAGGCCGAGTACGTCGAGGAGCGATTCGTCGCCGCCGGCGGTGGAGCGTCCGCCCGCGTGGCCGCGGGTGCCGCCTACGGTGGCCGGACGCAGCCCATGGACCCGGTCCGGATCAGCGCGTCGCGCACCAACAAGGGCCGGCTGCGGATCGCGCCGGAGCCGGTGGAGGCCCCGCCGCTGGACGACGAGTCGGCCGACCTCGTGGTCGAGCTCGAGCGGGCCGGCCTGACGCCGGCCGCGGCCGACGCTCTCGTCCGCGAGGTCCGCCACCACGTCGAGCCGTTCGCGGCCGGCCGGCTGCGCGACCTCGTGCGGCGCCGCATCGCCTCGCGCGTACGCATCGAGCAGGGCTGGGAGCCGGACGGGACGGCGCGCCGGATCGCCGTCGTCGGCGCGTCCGGCGTGGGGAAGACGACCGCCATCGCGAACCTCGCCGCGGGCTACGCGTCGGCCGGGATGATGGTCGGCATCGTGGTCGTCGACCGCGCGATCGCCGACGGCCACCCGGTGCTGCCGCGCCTGGGTGCCAGCGCGGGCTCGGAGGCCGATCGCGCGCTCGCCTACATGGCCGGCGCCGACGTCCTGCGCGTCACCTCGGCCGGCGAGGTGCGCCGCGGCATGCAGCGCCTGTCGATGCGCGACGTGGTGCTGATCGACACGCCCGGCCTCGCGGTCGGCGACGAGCACGGCATGGGTCACCTGAAGTCCCTGCTGGAGGCCGCCGCGCCGCACGAGACGCACGCCGCCGTGCCGCTCGGCATCGCAGAGCGCGAGGTGGCCGCGATGCTCTCGCGCCTGGCCCGGGCCGGCGCCAACCGGCTGCTCGTCACGAAGACCGACGAGGCCCGCTTCGCCGGCCCGCTGCACGGCCTCGCGACGATCTACGACCTGCCGTTCTCCTACCTCGCCTGCGGGCCCCGCGTGCCGGGCGGCCTGGTCGCCGCGGACGGGGTATCGATTGCCGAGCGGATCCTGCCGATCTAGTCCACCGTGTCCGGGAACATCGACACCCCAACGGCAATCGCCGCGATCGTCTCGCCGATCAAGGCGCTCGGCGCCCTGCTCGGGTTCGCGGTCGGCTTCGTCGCCACGTACCGATCGGGAGGGGCCATCTCCGACTCGGTCATGCACGGCATCCTCGGGGCGCTGCTGCTGATGCCCGTCGCGTGGTTCCTCGCGCTGTTCCTCGTGCGTGAGGGCATCAAGGGGAACATCCACCAGCAGCGCGCGCAGTACGACGTGCGCGTCGCGCAGGCCAAGCGGCAGGTGGCCGAGCAGCTGCGGGCGAGCGGCATGCCGCTGTCGCCGGCGCTCGAGGAGGCGCTGAAGACGCCGATGGCGCTGCCTCCGGCGCGCGAGTAGTTCCTGAGCTAGAACGAGACCATGTCCGAGATCCCGCCCATCGGTCTGCCGAACCTCGTGTCGCAGGGGGACCTGGTCGCCCGTGCGCGCGCGGCCATGGCGGGGTCGGAGCGGGCGGGCAACGCGGAGATCGCCCAGGAGCTGCAGCGGCTGGCAGAGCGCCGGGCCGAGCAGGTGCAGCGTGCCGAGCGCGTCGCCGCGACGTCCCGCCAGCGCCGCGACCGCAGCCGGGACGAGTCCGATCCGCACAGCCGCTACGACCGGGGCGAGGATGCCGATGACGAGGGCGAGGACGAGCACGTGCTGGACGTGACCGCATGATCGGCTACCTGGCCGTGATCACGCAGGAGCCGGGCTTCTACCTGGGCGGCGTGCTGGTGGCCGACGAGTACGGCCTGCCGGTCGAGTTCCGGCACACGCTGCCGGTGCGTCCGACGAAGCTGCAGCGCGCGCTGTACGGCGCCGCGCTCGACCGCTACCTGCGCAGCGTCGTGATCGCCCAGCGGCTCGTGGCCGGCATCGAGCACGACCCGGCGGTGGTGCTCGTGTCCGACGTGGTGCTCGCACGTGAGGCGCGCCTGCCGCTGGCGTTTCTGGAGGAGTCCGGCGTCGACCCCGTCGGCCGCCCGGGCGCCGTCGAGCCGTTCGCGGGCGCCAGCTCGGGCTTCCTGCTGCAGCTGCGGGCCGGCGAAGCCCCGTTGCGCCTGGTCACGGAGGCGCCCGTGCACCTGTATCCCGAGGTCGGGCGCGCGCTCGTCGAGGCGGCCGAGACGATGGATCTGTTCGAGCCGATGGATCGCGTCCGCTCCGGGCTCGCGCTGATCGCCGCCGGCGACGTCAGCCTCGCGGCGTGATCCGCCGCGCCGCAGCCCGCCGAAGCAGCGAGGAGCTCGCCGTCATGGGCGGGGAGCTCGACTTCGCCGTCGAGCTGCACGAGATCGCGCCGCCCGCCGTGACCGGCGTGGCGGCCGTGCTGGAGCCGCTGGTCGTGGTGGAGGAGCTGTTCGACGACGGCGACGAGGTGCTGGTCCTCGAGCCCGACATCTGGGAGAGCGTCGACGTGGTGCCGGTCGCCCTGGCCGATGCGCCGTTCGTGATCCGCTCGCCCTCGGTGCGGCTCGACCGGGCCGAGCTGCGGACGATGTCCCTGCTCGAGACGACGTGCGTGGCGCCGGTGGCGCGGATCGCGCCGCCGGCGATCCTGGCGCAGCGGCCGGCCCCGATCGACGTCATGCGACGCCGCCCGACGCCGCCCGGTGCCGTGTCGAAGACCGATCTGCGCTCGCACCTGCTGGCGCTGTTCAAGGCCAGCAGGTGCGCGTCGCCGTCCGACCTGGCCCTGGTCGGCATCTACCACCGCGTGCCGGGCGGGGCGATCGGATCGGTCGCCATGGACGCTGAATCGCTCGTGATCCGTCTCGCGCCGGAGCGCCGGGCGCGTCCCGCGACGCTGATCGTCGGGCGCGTGAAGGCCAGCGAAAAACTGGTAACCGTAGAGATTTCTGCTTAACTCTGTCGTTCGACCGCAGGATTTCAGGAAGAAAGAGCAGAATATCTACGTCATGCGCTACTCAGTTCCGGAAAAAAGTCAAGAGCCAAGTCTCAAGGTTTCGCGAGAACGGCCGATGCGGGTATCACCATGAGCGTTGCCGAGCCACTTCAGCCTGTCGAGAGCCCGTCCGAGATCGCCGTGCGGCCCCACCTGGAACTGGTGCCCGCCCCCCCCGACCTGGATGACCCGGCTGCCGCCGAGGAGTCCGACCCGGCGGAGGTCGTACCGGCCTCCGAAGAGGTCGACCTGCTCCGGACCTACGTCCGGCAGATCGGAAACGGCCGTCTGCTGACGGCCCAGGAGGAAGCGCTCCTCGCGAAGCGCAAGGATGCCGGCGACATGGCCGCCAAGGCGCGCCTGATCGAGTGCAACCTGCGCCTCGTGATCTCGATCGCGAAGGCCTACTCGTCCTCCGGTGTGCCGCTGCTCGACCTGATCCAGGAGGGCAACCTCGGGCTGATCCGCGCGGTCGAGAAGTTCGACTACAAGAAGGGCTTCAAGCTCTCCACGTACGCGACCTGGTGGATCCGCCAGGCGATCTCGCGCGCCATCGCCGACCAGGGCCGCACGATCCGCCTGCCCGTCCACATCGTCGACGTGCTCAAGAAGCTGCACCGGATCGATCGCCAGCTCGTCCAGTCGCTCGGGCGCGACCCGAACTCCGACGAGGTGGCGGCCGTGATCGGCCTGCCCGTGGCGCGCGTGATCCAGCTGCGCCAGCTGCTCGACGACCCGGTCTCGCTCGAGACGCCGGTCGGCGAGGGCGACTCCCAGTTCTCGGACCTCGTCGAGGACCGCAACGCCGACCGGCCCGAGCAGGTCGTCGCCGAGCAGATGAAGCTCGACGAGCTGCGTGAGGCGCTCGACGGCCTGCAGGACCGCATGCGCGACGTGATCGAGCTGCGCTACGGCCTGGACGGCTCGAAGCCGTGCACGCTGGAAGAGGTCGGCGCTCGTCTCGGCGTCACCCGCGAGCGCGTGCGTCAGGTGGAGGGCCGCGCGCTGCGCGAGCTCGAGCTGGCAATGCCCGGCCTCCGCGAGTACCTCAGGCGCGACGACTGATGCAGCGACGTGGGGCGGAGCGGCGCCGGTTCATCCGGGTCGACGACAACCTCGTCGCGAGCGTCGAGCCGACCTCCCTCGGCGCGGCGGACGGACACACGCTGAACTTCTCCGTGGGCGGCGTCCTGCTGCTCCTCGAGACGTTCATCGAGCCCGGCACCGAGCTGAAGGTCGTGCTGCAGCTGGACGAGGCCGACGACCAGATGTCGTTCCAGGCTCGCGTCGTGCGATGCCGGACGCAGTCCGATCACGCCCACGAGATCGCCGCCGAGTTCGTCGGCGGATCGATCGGCGACCACCGCCGCCTGCAGGACGAGATCAGCCGCCGAGTCGGGCGTCAGCCCGTGCCGCCGGCGCCGCCGATGACCGCGTAGGTGCCGCTGTCAGTTCGGCCGCACCGCACTAGGATGCGGGTGTGGCAACGGCTCGGGAGACCCCTGCGCGAGACCGGGTCCGCGAAGCGCCGCGCCGTCTGACCCGTCGGCTGGTCGTCGTCGTGGTGCTCGTGGTGACCGCGCTGGCCGGTGTCCTCGCCCTGCTCGGCCGCCCGTACCAGGACCGGCTGCCGCCGAAGGTTCGCGTCGGCGGCGTGGCGGTGGGCGGCAAGAGCGACGCCGCCGCCGCGCAGATGCTGCAGTCCGCGGCTCGCCCCGTGGTCTCGAAGGGGCTGGTGCTGACCTCGGGGTCCGAGCGGTTCACCGTCTCGCTGCGCAAGATCCGGACCGCGCCCGATACGGCCGACGCGCTGCGCCGAGCGCGCGATGTGGGGTTCCTCGACCGCGTCCGCCTGCGGCTCGGCGTCGCCGGGTCGCGCGACCTCGACCTGCGGTTTCGGGTGGACGAGACCGCGCTGGCACGCGCCCTGCGCCCCGCGCGCAAGGCGGTGGAGGTGCCGCCGGTGCAGGCCGGCGTGAAGGTGTCGTCGAAGGGTGACCTGAGGATCGTGCGGGGCAAGGGCGGCGTCCTGGTTGACCGCGCGGCCGTGCTCGCGTCCCTCCGCCAGCTGCCACAGCTCGACGGCCACCTCGAGCTGCCGTTGCGCCGGGTGCAGCCCGCCGCCGACGACGCCTCGGCGGAGCGCGCGCTGGCAGCCGCGAAGACGTTGCTCGGCACGCCCCACGAGGTGGTGCTGCTCGGGCACGGCTACCCGATCCGCAAGGAGGCGCTCGCGAAGGCGCTGGAGTTCGCGCCGGAGGGCGGCGAGGTGCGCCTGAAGCTGACGCGGCCGCCGATCCGCGCCGAGCTGCACCGTCTGTTCGGCGCCGCGGAGCGCCAGCCGCACAACGCCCGCTTCGCGGTCAGCGCCGACGGCGGCGTCGAGATCGTGGACTCCTCCGCCGGCAAGGAGGTCGACGCCGACACGGTGCGCCAGGCGCTGGAGCAGAACCCGGCGATGCGGCAGATCCCGGTGCGCATCGCCGACATCAAGCCGTCGTTCGCGACGGCCGACGCCCGCAGGCTGCGGATCTCCGACCTGGTCGGCTCGTTCACGACGCCGTACAGCCCGGGCGAGCCGCGCGTGACGAACATCCAGCGCGCCGCCGAGGAGCTGGACGGGTTCATCGTCGGGGCGGGGGAGACGTTCTCGCTGAACGCCGTGCTCGGGCCGCGGACGACCGAGGCCGGGTACGTGCTGGCGCCGCAGATCGAGGAGGGCAAGCTGAAGGACGCGGTCGGCGGAGGCGTGTCGCAGGTCGCGACCACCCTCTACAACGCGGCGTTCCTGTCGGGGCTCGCGCTGGTCGCGCACACGCCGCACGAGTTCTGGATCTCGCGGTACCCGAAGGGCCGCGAGGCGACCGTGTCGTGGGGCGGCCCCGAGCTCGTCTTCACGAACGACTGGGACGCGCCGATGGTGATGCTCGTGGAGGCCGGCGACTCGGGCATCACGGTGCGGTTCTTCTCGCGGGCGCTGAAGCGCCGGATCGAGTACGGCGAGGGCGAGGCGACCGACTTCAAGGACCCGAAGGAGCGCAAGATCGTCAACCCGGCCCTCGAGCCGGGCACCGAGCGAACGCTGCAGCAGTCGGGCTCCGCGGGGTTCACGATCAGCTACTGGCGCAAGGTGTACCGCGGCGAAGACCTCGTCCGCGACGAGACGTTCGTCGCGCACTACAAGCCCGAGGACCGCATCGTCGAGATCGGTCCGAAGCTGCCGAAGCCGCCCAAGCCGCCGACCGGGACGACGGACGGCGGCACCGGTTCCGGCGCGACGACGACGGACGGTCCCGGTGCGGGCACCGACCAGGCGCCGCCCGGTACGGACACCGTCCCGGCGATCTGACCCGGCCCTAGACGACGCCGATGCGCGTCATGCGCGCCGTGGCGGCCTTCTCGGCCGCGCGCTGCAGCGACTCCGACATGGACGGCGTGACCGTACCGGTGTCGGCGATCGTCTCGACGGGCAGCTTCGCGCGCACGGCGAGGGCCAGCGTCGCGATCATCTCGGAGGCGCGGTAGCCGACGATCGAGGCGCCCAAAAGGACGCCGTCGGCGGCGCCGGAGACGAGCTTGATCATGCCCTCGTTGTTGCCGGAGATGACACCGCGCGGGTTCGCGCCCAGGTAGTGCTTCGTGACCGCGACGTCGGTGCCGCGGCGCTCCGCCTCGCCGGCCGTCAGCCCGATCGACGCGACCTCGGGTCGCGTGAAGATCGTCCACGGCACCGTCGTCAGATCGAGCGACAGCGTCGTGGCGGCGCCGAGCGCGTGGAACGCGGCGTGGCGGCCCTGCATCGACGCCGTCGAGGCGAGCATCATGCCGCCCGCCAGGTCGCCGACGGCATAGACGCCCGCGACGCTCGAGAGGCCGTTGCCATCGACGGTGACGGCGCCGCGATCGTCGGTCGCGAGGCCGAGCACCTCGATGCCGAGCGCCGCAGACGCGGGGCGCATGCCCATGCAGATGACGGCGTGCGTGCCGTCGAAGCTGCGGCCGTCGACGGTGGTTACCGACACGCCGTCGTCGCGGTGCTCGACGTCGGATACGCGGGCGTCGAACTGCAGCTCGCAGCCGCGCGCCAGGAAGGCCTCCTCGACGATCTCGGCGATGTCGCGGTCCTCGGCCGGCAGCACCTGCGGGCGCGCCGACAGCAGCGTCACGCGCACGCCGCAGGACAGGAAGAACTCGGCGTACTCGCACCCGGTCGCGCCCGCGCCGACGACGACCAGCTGCTCCGGCAGGCGGCGCAGGGTGAGCACGTCGCGCGGGGTGAACACGCGGGCGTGGTCGACCTGCGCGAACGGCGGCTCCCACGGAGCGGCGCCCGTTGCGAGGATCAGGCGGTCGTAGGCCACCTCCCGCTCACCGACGTCGGTGGTCACGAGCACGGTGCCCGGCGCCGTCACACGCGCGCGGCCGTGGATGACACGCGCTGCGGTGCCTTCCAGACGGTCGCGGATCGATCGCGACTGGTGCGCCGCGACGTAGCGGGCGTGGGCGATGGTGCGGAGCAGATCGACCTGCGGGCTGCCGTGCTGGAACGCGAGGCCGAGCGCTTCGGCCCGACCCACGGTGGCCATCACGCCGGCGGTCGACAGCAGCGTCTTGGACGGGATCGCGTCCCACAGGGTGGCGTTGCCGCCGAGGCCGACCTCCTCGACGAGGGTGACGTCGGCACCCACGGCCGATGCCGCAGCGGCAGCCGCGTAGCCCGCGGGGCCGCCGCCGAGGATCACGATTCGCATGGGCGGAGTCTACGTTCCGTGCGCGCCGATCAGCGCATGCCCGCGGCGATCCGCAGCACCTGGTCCACGTACCACCAGGCGTGGTTGTACGAGTAGAGCGCGCGCCGGATGTCATGGCGGGCGCCGGACGCCTCCAGGTAGATCGCCGCCGACTCGATCGCGTCGTACGGATCGTTGGGGTCGGCGATGCCGTCCCCCGACGCGTCCACGCCGTACGAGCGCCACGTGCCCGGCATGAACTGCATCCAGCCGACGGCCCCCGCCGATGAGACGCTCATGTTCGTGCCGAGGCCGGTCTCGACGGTGTTGATGGCGGCGAGCACCTTCCAGTTCACCCCGTGGCGCATGCCCGCCTGCAGGTAGACGGGCTTCAGGCTCGCGAGCTCGCCGGCCCGGGGCGGGGGAGGCCCGGTCGCATCGGCGAGGTCGCCCGGCGCCGGCTCGAGCAGTACGCGCGGGCGCTCACCCAGTGGCAGGTCCGCCAGTGCGGCGACGACCTCGCGGGTGCGCTCGACGCTGGCGGCCTGCGTGACGGCGGCGCCGCGCTCCAGTCGCAGCACCAGCAGCGGGCCGGCGGGCGAGGTCTCGAGGCCCGCCAACGATGCGATCGCTGCCGTTCCCTGGCCGCGCTGGAGGGCGCGCCGGACGCCCGGCGCGATGGCCAGCGCAGGGTTGTCGAGCGCCTGCCGGGCGGCCGTGGCGGAGGCGTGCGCGGTCGAGCGGACGCGGATCAGCGGCGGCAGCGCCCAGCGGGAGGCTGCCGGCAGCTTGACGGCCGCCACCTGCGCCCGGGGCGCGGGCCGGCCGATCGCCGCGGGAGGTGGGATGGGGAGGTGGGCGACGGGCACTCCTACCGTTATCGGCAGGCGACCGCCGCACGTTCAATCGCCCGTGCGGAAGAACTGGACGCGCCCGACGGCGACCGGGCGGCCCGGGTCGTCCCACGCCTCGATCGACACGTCGGCCACGGCCAGCGTCCGTCCGGCGCGCAGCGCACGGCCGGTCACGCGGTAGACGCCCGGAGCGGCCATCCGCAGATAGTCGGTGCGCAGGTCGATCGCCACGTACGTCCCCGGCCGCGCGTGCACGACGGCGTACCAGCCGGCCGTGTCGACGCAGGTCGCGAGCGCCCCGCCGTGCAGAAAGGCGGGGTCGTCGCCCGCGACGGCGGTCGGCGTGGACTCGAGGCGGAGGATCGCGGCCCCGTCGTCGTCGAAGACGTGCAGGTGCAGACCGATCGCGGCGTCCAGCGGAGAGGCGGGCATCGCGGGCATGCTCGCACGGGGGGCGATACGGTGCGGCGGATGGAGCGGCGACACCTCCTGCTGGCGGCCATGGCCGCTGCCGCGGGCCTCGGAGCAGCGGGCGCCGCCGCGCTGGTGGCCGGCGACGACGACGCGCGGGTCGCCGCGGGCGCCGCCGTCACCGTCACGGTCGCTCAGACGACAACGCTGCAGACGGCGCCGGCCGAGGCCACGACGGCGGTGGCCGGCGTGCCCGTGCCGCCGCTCGTCGGACGCCGTCTGGACGAGGCGTCGCAGCTGCTGCTGAACGCCGGTCTCGACCGGCAGGTGGACGGAGGCGGCCTGCTCGGCGTCCTCGACGACACCGCCTGGGTCGTGTGCTCGACGACGCCGGGCGCCGGCCAGCGCCTGGAACCGCCCGCAACGGTCGTCGTGCACGTCGACCGTTCCTGCAACACGTAGCCGCGGGCGCCGGGCCTGCGGTCCAGGACCGCGCCTGGACCGGTACCCGGCCGGGACCCGGCACCGGGCGGGCATGGAGCCGGGGGCCCCGGGTCTGGCCTATCCGGCGGCGGCTCCGGGGTCGTAGCGTCGGGGGTGGAATCCGAGCCCCCGAGGAGGTCCACATGCACGTACTCGTGCGACGGGCGGCATTGCCGCTCGCACTACTGGGATCGGCGATCGCCGCCATTCCGGCCAGCGCTGCGCCACCCGACCCGCAGACCACGAACGTCCCGTATCTCGCCTGGCGCGGCGAGCACATCCGGCTCGTCAAGTGCGCGCCGCAGATCGCGAGCGAAGGACAGACGATCGACGTCCTCGTCGAGGACTGGAGCGGCGCCGACCCGGATCGCGCGAAGCCGCAGGTCGTGACCGGCTCCGTGCAGTTCTTCGCCGACCCCGACGTCGACGGCGGCACCTGTGCGCGCGCCACCGTCGTGTCGCTGAAGGCCGGCATCGCGCCGATCAAGCTGATCGTCTCCGACCCGCAGGGCAACCAGGTGCTGACGCACCAGTTCCAGGCCGCGTGGCTGAACCTGACGCCGCCGAGCCTGCACGAGATCGCGGCCACCGATTCCACGGGCGACCCGTGGCTCGGCGACCCGGCCGGCGACGGCCAGTTCGCGGCCGGTGGCAACTCCGGCCGCGTCCAGATCAAGGTCAAGGGCACGCTGCCGCTGCTCGGCAACTACGCCGAGCTCGGCCTCGGCGCGTCGATCACGCTGCCCGACCAGTGGAACGCCCTCGCGCACGCCCTCGCGACCGACGCCGACGTGTTCAACGCGTCGCCGTGGAACCGCTGGGACATCCACGACGACGACGTGCTGTACCCGTTCCCGGTCCAGGACGGCGTGGACAGCGCCGGAATCGACCCGGTCACCTTCTACCGCAAGTTCCTGGGCGACACCTCGACCGCGCCCACCATCGGCCCGTTCGACCCGCAGCGGCCCGGCGAGACCTTCCTCCCGGACGGCAAGCTCGACGCGGGTGACGCGCCGATGCCGGCCGCCCGCCTCGACGTCGCGATCGCACCGAACAGCGGCATGGCCGGCGACATCTCCGGCGTCGGCTCGCTCGGCCCGGTCGCGAAGCAGCGCGTCTATAGCCGTGATCGTCTCGGTACGGCAGCGGACCACAACATCTACGCGCCGTTCAACGCGCAGTGGATCCCGGCGACCGCCGCAGGTGCCAAGGCATCGGGCATCGACGGCGAGTTCGCGAACAACTTCAACGGCTTCCTCGTCCCCAAGGGCCTCTACACCAACTGGGACGTGGCGGCGACGCTCGCAACGGCGCTCGGCGGCAATACGAACTGCCTCCTGCGCCGTGAGCCCGCCATGAACGTCGACGCCATCAACTGGGGCAAGAGCTTCCGCCAGCTCCCGTCCGGCGCGCAGACGATCGTCGTCTACACCGATGAGCACGGCGAGGCCCAGGTCTCCTACACGCCCGGCACGGGCATGTACTTCGACAACCTCGGCGCGATCATGAACGACAACGGCGGCTGCGACCTGCAGGGCATCGACGTGCTCGGCACGTCGGGCATCACCGCGACGGCCCGGTACCCGTACCAGCCCGTCACCGACCCGGCCAAGACGTCGGCGCCGCCGCTCGTCAAGACCGTCCACTCCCTGTTCACGAAGAACCTCGCCTACTGGCCCAAGGGCCCGGGCGCCGAGAACGACGTGGCGCGGATCGTCGTCGCCCACGCGCAGGACATCACCGGCATCGGCTTCGGCCACGAGCGGGTCTGCTTCATGGCGGACTCCCTGATCGAGGGCATGAAGGTGTTCACCGGCGTGACCGGTCCCGCGAGCGCCCGCATCTCGCTGGCCGGCACGTACCGGGCCGACGACCCGGAGGGCATGAACCGGCTCTGCGTCTACACGAACCGGTATGGCAACGCCGCCATCGAGGTGTTCAACTCGAACCACGGCGTCGCCGACGTCATCTCCGACTTCGTCGACGAGGGCATCCTCCGCTCGATCAAGGTCGACTTCAACACGCCCGGCTCGTCGAGCCAGGCGCCGTCGGTCGCCACGCCACCGGCGGCCCTAGTCGTCCGGGTCGCACCGCCGGCGTTCACGCTCGGCCCCGTCCGCCTGATGAAGGACAAGTGGGGCCGCTACGTGTCCGTCCGCGTCAACAGCACGAAGGGCCGCGCCGTGATCCGCGTGCAGATGCGCGCGAGGAACTCGAAGCTCCTGATCGCCAAGACCCTCACCATCCGCACGAACCGGACCGTCCGACTGAGCACCCTGAAGGTGTCGACGAAGGTCAAGAAGGTCAACGTGCGGGTACTCCGCGTCCGTTAACTTCCTCCGCCCGACCGCACCAGCCGGCGTCCGTCCCGATCGGGGCGGGCGCCGGCGGGACGCGCTGCACCACCCACTGCGACACCACCACACCCGCCGCCGCGGACACCGGCCGCCACCCTCCACTTGTCGGAGAGTGGCTCGTCCAAGGCGGCGAATCCCACCCGGACCGCTCCAGCGGGGGCCGCGAGGAGAAGAGGGCCTGTGCGGGGCGGCCGGCCCCGCCTGGCCTGCCGGGCGTGCGTCAGTCGGCGCCGCCGCCGACGTGGAGCAGCCCGAGGCGCTGCGCCTGGCGCGTGGCCTCGGTGCGGTTCGAGACGTCGAGCTTGCGGAACACGTTCGACAGGTGGAACTTGATCGTCTTCGGCGTCACCCACAGCCGCTGCGCGATCTGCTTGTTCGCCAGGCCCTCCGCTGCGAGGGTGAGCACCTCGAGCTCACGATTGGTGAGCCCAGACACCAAGGCTGCCGGTGTCTCCGCAACGTGCTGGCCGGCGGGAGCGGGGGGTGCGTGGAAGATCGTGCCGCGGCTCGCCTCACGCACCACGGCGGCCAGGTCGTCGGGGGCCACCGAGGTCGCGACGCAGCTCTCCGCACCTGCCAGCAGCAGCGCGCCGATGCGGCGCGCGTCACCGGAGGACACGAAGCAGACGATGCGCGCGCTCGACGCGGCGGCCAGCGCCTCGACGCGGTGCACGACGGACGGCAGCCGGTCGGCCTCGCCGTCGACCAGGACGATGTCGAGGCGGCGATCGCCGAGCAGCTCGATCGCCTCGGCCTCCGAGGCGGTCACCGCGACGACCTCGAGCGACGCCGCGGTCTCCAGCGAGGCAAGCACGACGGCCCGCAGCAGCGAGTCGTCCATCAGCACGAGCAGACGTTCGGCGCGGCGGCCTCGGCGTGCGGATGCAACGTCGGTCGAGGCGACCGACAAGGTCGAGGATTCCATGGTCGTTCGGGGGGCCTTTCTCGACCGGTCGTGCGGGTTTCGCCGCCGGTTCACGCCGTTTCTATCACTAAGAACCGGCGGGAAGCTAGGCAGTTTCCAGTAGGTAGACGTCAGAACTGGACCTCCGACTGGTCCAGTCCGGGCCAGTCATCCGCTGCCGTCGAGGCCGCTCGTCCGGGCGCGCCACGCGAGGGGGCGGCGGGCGGCGAGCCGGGAGCCCTGTGAAAATCACCAACTTGACATAACGATGATTATCGGGCGTGCGTACGATTACCTGGTTCACGCCTGGCTTGCAACGATCGCTACAATTGCCGCATGAAGGTCTCCGACATGATGAGCGTGAACCTCGTGACGTGCCGGCCCGGCGACACCGTCCGCGACGTGGCACGTCAGATGCACGACCGCAACGTCGGCTCGGTGCTGGTCGTCGAGGACCACGCGCTGACCGGCATCTTCACGGAGCGCGACCTCGTCCGGCTGGTCGCTTCCGGCGCGCCGCTGCACGCCTCGCGCGTCGGCGACCACGCGGCGACCGACGTCTCGTCGGTGCCGCCCGACACCGATGCCGCCGACGCCGCGGCGGTCATGAACCGGCTCCGGATCCGTCACCTGCCGGTCACGGACGGTGCGACGCCGGTCGGGATGGTCTCGTTGCGCGACTTCTTCGCGCTGTCGGGTGCCGTCCTGCGCGCCCAAGGCCCCGAGGCCGCCTCGACGCTGCTGCGCGCGGCGACCTGAGGGCGACGGCGGCCCGTCAGGGCCGCAGCACGTGCTTGCCGGCGGCGAAGTCGAGGATCAGCGACGCCGCCTGGCGCTCCGTCAGCCCGGTCGGGCTGAGCGGCGGCGACACCTCCATCACGTCGAACCCGACCGCCTTCGGGTGCTGCGCGAACGCGTGCACGAGGTCCTGGGCCTGGAACGGCGAGAGGCCGCCGATCGCCGGCACGTTCGTCGCCCCGGCCGTGGCCCCCTCGATGGCATCGATGTCGAACGTCATCCAGATCGCGTCCGCACCGTCGGCGGCGTGGTCGAACGCCTCCTGCACGACCGTGTCCCAGTCGCGCTTGCGGATCTCGCGGAGCGTGATCAGCCGCGCGCCCTGCTCGAGCAGGTAGTCGTGGTAGAGCTTGGTGTTGAGCCAGCCGGCGAGGCCGAACTCGACCAGGTTGCGGCCGGAGAACGCCTCCGG
Source organism: Gaiellales bacterium (assembly GCA_038321545.1). Lineage (GTDB taxonomy): Bacteria > Actinomycetota > Thermoleophilia > Gaiellales > F1-60-MAGs149 > VFJZ01. Next base: position 3,964 of record JBBQFB010000023.1, on the reverse strand, counting down.
GTGGCGCTCCATGATCCACCGGAACGGCACGCCGCTGGACGGCTCGCCGTGGTGCGTGATGCGCACGTCGAAGTGCGCGTCGACCGAGATCACGCCGATCCGCTGGCCGGGTAGCGCCTGCGAGACGCCGCGCAGGATCGGGAAGGCGAGGCCGTGGTCGCCGCCGACGCAGACCAGCGGTGTGCCGGTTCGCACCAGAGCCGCGACCACCGTCGAGACGCGATCCCACGTGCCCTCGACGCTGGTGTGCAGCACGTCGACATCGCCGACGTCGGCGATTCCGCGGGACACGGCCAGATCGACGTCGAGGCCGGGCTCGTACGTGAGGCAGGTCAGGAAGCCCTTCCGGACGCCGCCCGGCCCCTCCTTCGCCCCACGCCGTCCCAGGATCGTCACGTCGAACGGGATGCCCAGGAGGTGCACGAGCGGATCGTCCAGCTCGCCGGCCGGACGGACGATGTCGGCGGCCGGCGCCTCGTACGGGTCGCGCACCGCTGGCACCAGCGACGGCGGTGCCAACAACAGGTTCCGGACGTCTTCGGGTAGTGCAGCGGCCATTCGGTCCTCCGTGCGCTCGATCGCGGGTTCATCCTACGTACACTCGGGGAGCAATGAGCGCAGCCGTGTTCCGGGGCCCCTTCCGCGCGCTCGCGTCGCCACGCTTCACCATCTACTGGGTCGCGCAGGGCGTATCGGTCATCGCCGATCGGGCGTACCTGGTCGCGTTCGCGCTGCAGCTGGGCGTGATCGAGGATCGCGCCGGCCTGCTGGCGCTCGCGCTGGCACTGAACGGCATCGCCTTCGCGGCGCCGATGCTGCTGCTGGGCGCCGTCGTCGACCGGATCGGTCCGCGGGCGGGCATCATGGCCGGCGACGTGATCCGGTTCGGCGCCACGCTGTGGCTGGCGGCCGCGGTCACGGCCGGCGAGACGGGGGCCTGGATGTGGATCTCCGCTGCGGTGCTGGTCGGCCTCGGCGAGGCGTTCTTCTACCCCGCATTCGGGGCGGCGACGCCGCTACTGGTGTCCCAGGACCGGCTGGCGTCGGCGAACGGGCTGCGCCTCGGTGCGCAGTACGTCGGCTCCACGATCGGCCCGGTGCTGGTCGGCGGGTTCATCGCCGCCGGCCGGCTCGAGGTCGTGTTCTGGGCGCAGGCGCTGACGTTCCTGATCGCCGCTGCAGCCGCCGTCGCGATCCCGGCGCGAATTCCCGAGCGCCGCAAGCGCCGGCGTCCGTCGATGCTGCGCGAGGCGGTCGAGGGCGTGCGCTTCGTCCTGCAGCGCGGCTACCTGGTGGTGGCCGTCGCCGTGCTGTTCGTGAACGTCCTGCTGCTCGACCCGAGTCGCTTCGTCTTCCTGCCGCAGCACGCCGCGTCGGCCGACGGGCTCGGGCTGGGCAGCGAGGGGTTCGCCTGGCTGGCTGCTGCGGGCGGCCTGGGCGCCGTCGTCGGGTCGCTCTACTGGGGCCGGCGGGAACGCGGCGCGGGCGAGCGCGTGCGCGCCTTCGTCGGCTCGACGCTGCTGCTCGGCGCCGGCTGGGCGATGGCCGGCCTGTCCTGGCCGCCGGCGGCATTCCTGGGCATGGCGATCGCCGGCTTCGGCATCCCGGGCGCCACCGTCGTCCTGTACGCGGCCCTGCAGGCCCGCGTGCGCAACGAGCAGCTCGGTCGGACGTTTGCCGTCGTCGAGACGGCGACGTACATCGGCGGGCCGCTCGGGTTCGCCGTGTCGCCGCTCCTGATCGATCGCGTCGACCCCGGTCTGGTCGTGGTCGCCTCGGGTGCCGGCATCGCGCTCAGCGGCCTGGTCGCCGCGCTGTGGCTGCAGGGACTCGACCGTGCCTAGGTTCGACGAGGTCGACCGGCGCGGCCTGTTCGAGACCGCCATCGTGGTGGCCGTCGTGGTCGGCGTGCTGACCGCCGCCCTCGTGATCGCGACGCCGATCGGCCTCGGCACCATCGCGGTGATCGCCATCGCGAGCTACGCGATCGGCCTCGTGGGCGCGCTCGTGTTCCTGGCCGGCTGACGTCGCAGCCGGGCGCCTGCTACCAGACGGCCTCGTCGGCGAGGACCGACAGCACGCCGCCGAGCAACCAGCCGACACCGGCCACGACCATCGCGATGCGCGGCAGCCGCACGCGCTCGCTCGCGAGCGCGTTGGCGAGCGTGGCGCACAGGATGCCGAGGAACCCCGGCTTGAACGGCGTGAACAGCAGCGCCGCCACGCCGAGGCAGATGGCGAGTGCTGCGAGCAGCGTGGCCCCCACTTCGAAGGGCGATTCACGGTCCGGGAGCACACGGTTCGCGTACTCCTCCTCGGTGAGCGGCTGCGCATCGGCGTGCAGCGACATCTGGTCGGCCATATGCTCCCGAGTGTAGCGGCTCATCTCCCCCACCCGATCCGCCCCAGCATCCTCGTGCCAACTGTTCCAACGTTGCCCCCGTCCTGCCAGATCACTAGGCTTTTGCCCTGGATGGGGCTGCCATGCCTTCAGGTGTCAGACCATCCCGTGGAGGAGCGTCCTTGAGGCTAGTCATCCTGGGTATCGTCGGAACGGTGGTCGGCCTGATCGCCGGCATCGCCATCGTGACGATCGGCTTCATGCCCGAGCAGGCGTCGGAGCAGGCCGTCAACACCGATCGCGTGTACGACATCATGGTGATCGTCACGTCCGGGATCGCCGGCCTGGTGACCGCCATCCTGGTCGCGGCGCTGTTCCTGTTCCGCGAGCGCCGCGGTGAGACCCGCGTCGCCCCGCCGGTGCACGGGCACCACGGCCTCGAGGTCATCTGGACGGCCATCCCCGCCGTCATCGTCATCGCCCTGACGGGTATCTCGTGGCAGGCGCTGAACGACAACGAGGGCGGCAAGGCCGACATGAAGATCAGGGTCTGGGGGCAGCAGTTCGACTGGACGTACGACTATCCGGACGAGGGCCTCACCAACGTGCACCAGCTGGTCGTGCCGGTGAACGCGAAGATCGACTTCGACGTCGAGTCGAAGGACGTCATCCACGGCTTCTGGGTGCCCGCCTGGCGCGTGCAGATCAACGCCACGCCGGGCCAGACCAACAAGCTGCGGGCGACGCCGAACAAGATCGGTGACTTCAAGGTCGTCTGCACGTTCATCTGCGGCTCCGGCCACCCGTTGATGGGCACGAACGTCCAGGGCTCGATCCCGCAGCGCATCAAGGTCGTCAGCGAGGCCGACTACAAGACCTTCCTGGCCGACGCCAAGACGAAGGCCAGCGCGGCGGCGAGCGATCCGAACGCTGCTGCCGTCGCGGTGTTCAACACCGCCGGCTGCGGCGGCTGTCACGCCTGGACGCCGGCCGGCTCGAAGGGCGCCGTCGGTCCGTCGCTGGACGGTCTCGGCAGCCAGCCCGACGCCGAGAACTTCGTCCGCCAGTCGATCGAAGACCCCGGCGCGGTGATCACGCAGGGCTATCCGGATCAGATGCCCAAGGACTTCAAGTCGAAGCTCAAGCCCGAGGACCTCGACGTTCTGGTCAAGGCGCTTGCAGCAGGAGGCTCCCAGTGAACGTCTTCCTCCGTCCCAACCTCGCGCGCTGCCTGTGGGTGACGCCGCTGACCTCGCTGATCTTCATGAGCCTCACGCTCGCCCTGCGCCACTGGATCGGGATGACGCCGATCGTCGACAGCCAGCAGATGCTGACGATCGGCTATATCGCCGCCGTGTTCGGCTTCCTGTTCGGCATCGGGGCGTTCGACACCTGGTTCCCGTGGATGATCGGGTCGCCGACGCTCGCCGATGACCACTCGCAGCACGGCGCGTACTCGTGGCGCGACTACTTCCGGTTCAACACCGACCACAAGGTGATCGGCCTGCAGTACGTCGCGACGACGTTCATCGCGTTCTTCATCGGGGGCATGTTCGCGGAGATCTTCCGCGCCGAGCTGGCCCATCCCGGCCAGGACTTCATCTCGACGCAGCAGTACAACGG
>JBBQFB010000022.1:0-26839 GCA_038321545.1 Gaiellales bacterium | reverse complement strand
CGTCGGGTCGAACACCGGCTTCATGATGCAGCGCGGCCGCATGATCATCTGCGGCGACGCAGGCCCGGGCCTCGGCGACTCCATGTACGACGGCACGATCTACGTGGCCGGCAAGGTCAAGTCGCTCGGCGTCGACTGCGTGCCGGGCGAGTGGACCGACCGCGACACCGAGCTGATCGATCGCAAGTTCGGGCTCTACGAGCTCGGCACCGCACCGCAGTTCCAGAAGTTCGTCTGCGGCAAGGCCCTCTACAACTACGACAACCTCGAGCCGTCCGAGCGACGGATCGTCCTCTAGGAGGCAGCGGATGCCGCGAATCAGCACCGCACGGCCCGACGAGACCGCTCCCAGCGAGAACACCATTCTCGGCCGGTCGCGGATCTTCACGCCCGAGGTCATCAACGACATCCACATGAAGGCCGAGCTCGGCCGGTACCGGATGCGGGGCTTCTCGGTCTTCAAGAAGATCCCGCACTGGGACGAGCTCGTCTTCCTGCCCGGCACCCTCACGCGCTTCGTGATCGAGGGCTACCGCGAGAAGTGCGAGACCAAGACGGTGCTCGGCGCGCGCTTCGCGAAGAAGCCGCTCGTGCTCGACATCCCGGTCTACATCACGGGCATGTCGTTCGGCGCGCTGTCGCTGGAGGCCAAGATGGCGCTCGCCAAGGGCGCCTCGATGGCCGGCTCGGCCACCTGCTCGGGCGAGGGCGGCATGATCCCGCCGGAGCGCGACTACTCGACCAAGTGGTACTACCAGTGCATCCAGTCCCGGTACGGGTTCAATCCGCACCACCTGATGCTGGCCGACGCCGTCGAGTTCTTCATCGGCCAGGGCTGCAAGGTCGGGCTGGGTGGCCACCTGATGGGCCAGATGGTGACCGAGCAGGTCGCCGAGATGCGCTCGCTGCCGGCCGGCATCGACCAGCGGTCGCCGGCCCGCCACCCCGACTGGCTCGGCCCCGACGACCTGTCGCTGAAGATCCAGGAGATCCGCGAGGCGACCGACTACCAGGTGCCGATCCAGCTCAAGCTAGGTGCCTCGCGCGTCTACGACGACGTGCGCATGGCGGCCAAGTGCGGTCCCGACATCATCTACCTGGACGGTGCCGAGGGCGGCACGGGCGCAGGCCCGCACATCGCCACCGAAGAGACCGGCATCCCGCTGATGGCGGCCATTCCCGAGGCCCGCCGGGCGCTCGAGGACGTCGGCCTGGCCGACGAGATCGACCTCGTCGTGGCCGGCGGCATCCGCAACGGCGGCGACGTCGCGAAGGCCATCGCGCTCGGCGCGAAGGCGGTCGCGATCGGCCACTCGTCGCTGATGGCGCTGAACTGCAACAAGGAGATCCCGGGCGTCACCGACTACATGGGCTCGATGGGCGTCCCGGCCGGCCAGTGCTACCACTGCCACACGGGTCGCTGCCCGGTCGGCATCACGACGCAGGATCCGGAGCTCCGCAAGCGACTGGTCGTCGAAGAGGCGGCCGAGCGGGTCTACAACTTCCTGCACACCCTCACGCTCGAGGTGCAGATGCTGGCCCGCGCGTGCGGCAAGACTAACATCCACTCGCTCGAGCCCGAGGACCTCGCGGCGCTCACCGTCGAGGCGTCCGCGATGGCGAAGGTGCCGCTGGCCGGCACCAGCTACATCCCCGGCGTGACGGAGGAGCGGGCGCTTGCGCGCATCGAGAACATGATCCAGCAGCACCTCGTCGACCCGGCGGCGCAGTCGTTGCCGCACGCGGCGGACTGAGCGGAGGCGACGATGGCCGAACAGTTCCACCACATCGACAGCGAGCCCGACAAGACGACGGGCATCGACTCCGAGTACCTCTCGGGCCGGCGCTACCCGTACCAGGAGGACCGCGCCCTCTCGCAGGACGTCGACCTGCTGGCCGGCACGCCCGGCGGCGACATCAACTGGCTCGAGGACATCGAGCTGCTGAGCGAGGACGGCGTCCCGGCCGTGTTCGACCGGTACACGAACGCGTTCCTGAAGATCTACTTCGACCTTCCCGACGACGCCGACGAGCGCAACACGATCGCCCGCCAGGTGCTGCTCCTGCACCTGCAGTCCGGCAACTCGTACGGCATCCAGCTGAAGCCGATCCACACGAAGTTCCCGCAGCCGCAGCTCGGCTCGTGGACGGAGGGATCGCCCACGGTCGGTACCGACTGGAAGGCCCCCGTGCTCGAGGGCTGGGCGCCGAGCGGACACTGAGCTGACGATGGAGGGGTGGCCTGCGGGCCGCCCCTCCGCTCAGTACGGCGGCGCGGGGTCGTACTCGATCCAGTCGCGGACCTGGCGCGAGAACGCGGGGCTCCGCAGCTCGCCGAGCAGCCACAGGCTCATGTCGATGCCGGCCGACACGCCGGCGGCGGTGACCACCTTGCCGTCGTGTACCCAGCGGGCATCGGCCAGCACCTCTCCGGTGTCGCCGCGCGCGCGCAGGTTGGCGATCTGCGTGTGGTACGTCGTGACGCGCTTGCCCGCCGCGACGCCGGCGTCGGCGAGCAGGAACGATCCGGTGCAGACGCTCGTCGTCCACGTCGTGGTGCGGTCGATCTCGGCGATCCACGCCGCGATCTGCGGTCCGACGCTGCGGGTGCCGCGCCCGCCGGGGACGAGCACCACGTCGGGCTGTCCGGCGTCGGCCAGGGTGCGGTCGGCGAGCACCCGCAGGCCGTTCGCGCACGTGACCGGCTCGAGGGTCTCGGCCACGGTGTAGACGTCGAAGGTCGGATCCTCGCCCTGCGCGACGCGGAAGACCTCCCACGGGCCGGCGAAGTCGAGCTCCTCGACGTCGGTGAACAGGAGGATCGCTATCCTTGTCATCGGGCGCCCATGCTAGCCGAGGCCCTTGCGGCGGCGGCGAGCAGCGGCTTCGCGACCTCTGCCATCCGTGGCCCGGCGAGCCGCGCCGCAGGCCCCTGCAGCCCGACGATCGCGACCAGGCCGCGGGTGTCGAAGACGGGCGCGGCGACGGCGTTCAGGTCGGCCTCGCGCTCGCCGGCCGCGATCGCGTAGCCGTTGCGGCGGACTGCCTCGATCTCGATCGCCAGCCGGTCGGGGTCGGTGATCGTTGCGGGTGTGAGCCGCTGCAGCGGCAGCTCGAGCGCCGTCACGCCGAGCGGCCCGTACGCGAGCATCACCTTGCCGACCGCCGTGCAGTGCGGGATCGACGGCCGCCCGACGCGAGCGACCGAGATCACGCTCGCGCTGCCCGGGACGAAGTCGGCGGTGACCGCCTCGTGCTCCGAAGGCAGCGACAGCGTGGCCGTCTCGCCCGTCTCCTCGACCAGTTCCTCGAGCAGCGGGCGCACGACCTGACGCACGTCCAGGCGCGCGAGCACGCCCTGCGCCAGCTGGATCACGCGCGGACCGAGGCGGTAGCGGCCGGTCGCCTGCACGTGCTCGGCGTAGCCCGCGGCGGTCAGCGTCGCCAGCAGTCGGGAGACGGTGGACGCATTGATGCCCGTGGCGCGCGCCAGCTCGTTGGTGCCCAGGTCCCGGCCCGAGGCGCCCAGCTCGTCGAGCACGGCCGTGGCCCGGGTGACAGCCGCCAGGTGGCGCGTGGCGGGACTTCCGGTGCGTGGCAAGATTGACGACCTCCCTGACCGGGACTACCCTGGAATTGGCCATTCTGACACGTCATTGCCGCAGCGGCAATACGTAGGAGCTCCGCCTTGGGCATCGACGTGCACCATCCCACGCCTGCCGCCGACCGCCGCTTCCTCCAGGAGGTGATCCGGACGGTCTCGTCGACGCTCGATCTCGACCGCGTCCTGCAGGCCATCGTTGACCTGCTGACCGAGGCGACGCAGTGCCACGCCTGTTACGTGTTCCTGCCCAACGACCGCGGTCAGATGGTCCTCGAGGCGTGCTCCGAGCCGTACGCCGCCCACGTCGGCGTGATCGCGATGGCGCCCGGCGAGGGCCTCGCGGGCTGGGTGGCGGCGCATCGCGAGCCGGTCTTCATCACGCAGGACGCGGCGTCCGACCCGCGGATGCGGGTGTTCGAGGAGTTCGAGGAAGAGAAGTACCAGTCAGTCGTCTCGGTGCCCCTGATCGCGAAGGACGGCAGCGTGCTCGGCGTCGTCGCCCTGCACGCCGAGGCTCCTCACGACTACTCGCAGCGCGACGCGGAGTTCCTCCTCACGAGCGCCTCGCTGGTGGCCGGCGCGATCGAGAACGCGCAGCTGCACCGCGAGACCGAGCGTCGCGTCGCGACGCTCGAGGGCCTGTTCGCGCTGGCGGGCGCCATCTCCGAGGCGGAGACGCTCGAGGAGCTGCTGCCGGCCGTCACCCTGCGCGTCGTGCCGCTGCTCGGTGTCACGGGCTGCGAGGTCTACCTGCTCGAGGCCGACGGCGAGCGGCTGCGCCTGCGGGCTGCATCGCCGGGCTCGACGGCGCCGCGCGTGATCGGCCTGCGCGACGTCGGCATCGCGCTCGCAGTGTCGCGGACGACTGCCCGCGACGAGCGCGACGCCTCGCTGTCGGACACCGTCGTGTCCGGCGACGGCTCCGACGCGCCGGTTCTGCACGCACCGCTGGTCGTCTCGGGCGAGCTGCTCGGCCTGATGATCGTGCGCGGCCGCGACGGTCATCGCTTCCGTGCCGAACATCGCGACCTCGCGACGACGGTCGTGTCGCAGACGGCGGTCGCCGTGAAGAAGATCCAGCTGCTCGAGCGGCTGTCGGAGCGCAACCTGACCAAGGACTTCTTCGACGACCTCGCGGGCGGCGCCGAGCCGGCCGTGGTCGAGGGCCGCGCGCGCCGGTTGCGCTGCGACCTCGCGCAGCCGCGCGTCGTGTTGTGGGCGGGCGCGCCGGGCGCCGACCCGGTCGACTGGGCCGGTGCGCTCGAGGCGTCGCTCGCGGTGGCGTTCCGCGGCGCGCTGATCGAACGCTCCGACACGCACGTGCGAGCGCTGCTGCCGGCGGGTCCGGGAACGGACGTGCCGGAACGAGTCCGGCAGGTCCAGCTCGAGGCAGCTCCGTGCGCCGTGATCGGGCTGTCGTCGGTCTGCTGCGGCCCGGCCGCCTTCGCGACCGGCTTCGGCGAGGCGCTCCAGGCCGTGCGCGGCGCCGCGGTCGTGCGGCCGACTCCGGGCGTCGTCGCCTACGAGGAGCTCGGGCCCTACAAGTACCTGCTGCGGCTGGCGCCGGAGCCCGGCCAGCGCGACCACCACCGCGACGCGCTCCGTCCGTTGCTCGAGTACGACGCGCAGCATCGCTCCCAGCTGTTCCGGACGCTCGAGGAGTACCTGCGCCAGCGGGGCCGCGTGGCCTCGACCGCGGCCGCGCTGTACGTGCATCCGAACACGCTTCGCCAGCGCCTCGCGCGGATCGAGACGATCACCGGCCTTGACCTCGAGACCGAGGACTCGCTGACGGTCGAGATGGCGATGAAGCTGCTGAAGCTGGAAGCCGCCGGCCCGTAGCCGGTGCTCCTGCCCGCCGGACCCTACGCCGATCTCCGTGCCCGATGTGCTCGCCTCCGTGCCATCTCGCGCGCGGACCGTGCGATCTCGCCCGATCTGCGCGCCTTCCGCGCGAAAGCGTTCTGGGGTCTGACCCCAGAACGCGAGATTCCGGGGTCAGACCCCGACGTTTCAAACGGGCACGAAAGTGCACCCCGGGACGGTCAGCTCCAGGGGTAGGGCGAGTTCGAGACCGGGTGCAGATCGCCGGTCGCGAAGCGCTCGAAGCGGAACGGGTACAGCAACGAAGAATGGTCGCCGCAGACGACCTTCGCGACCTCGCGGCCGACGCCGATCATCTTGTAGCCGTGGTTCGAGTCGGCGATCACGTAGACGTTCGGCCGCATGTAGTCGAACACCGGGAAGTTGTCGGCCGTGAACGCGCCGGCGCCGCCCGAGCGGGCGTCCTTGTACAGCGGGCGGCAGCCCTTGAACCGCTCCATGCAGTGCGACAGCGCGGCGCACCACATGTCCGGGAACGCCGGATCGACGCTCGCCGTGGGATACGGGTCGACGTCGAAGTCGGGGCCGACCGTCAGCGGAGCCGCGCCACCCTGCACGCCGTGCCGGTCGCGCTTGTAGTAGATGCCCCACAGCTCGTCGGTGATCAGCTTGCCGTTGTCGTCGTAGAGCGGGGCGTCGGTGTCGACGTGGATGACGGGCGGCGCCGAGCCGTCGCGCCGGTCGAACATGAGCGGATCGACCGCGATCTCGCCCTCCTGCAGATACCAGTACGTCCACATGTCCTGGTTCTGGTGGACGTCGCCCGCCGGCGTGCGGATGTCGATCGCCGAGGGCAGGCCGAGCATCGACCAGATCTGCGGCACCCACGGGCCGACGCCGACGATGACCTGCTCGACCTCGATCGCGCCCTGGTCGGTCAGCACCTTCGTGACGGCGCCCGACGCGTCGCTGTCGAACCCGGTCACCGTCACGCCGTCGACGATCCGCACGCCCTCGGCGCGGGCCTTGTCGGCGATGCCGTGCATCGAGTCGATGTTGAACGCGAAGCCGCCGCGATGTTCGTGCAGGACGACGGTGATGCCCTGCGCGCGCCAGTCCGGGAAGATGTCGCGCATGTAGGCCGTGCAGTCGGCCTCGCCAGTCACGAGGGTGTGCTCGTAGCCGATGCGCTCCTGGCGCCCGGCGACCTCGGTCAGATCGGACTCCTGCCCCGTCGGGCCGAGCGCCATGTAGCCGACCGAGTTGTAGTGGTACGCGGCCGGATCCGACTCCCAGACCTCGACGTTCGCCGCCATCAGCTCGGACATGGCCGGCTGGTAGTAGTTGTTGCGGACGACGCCGCACGCGATCCCGGACGCGCCGGCCGCGATGCCCGTCTTGTCGACGATCAGGATGTCCTCGCCGGATCCCTCGCCACGAGCCTTGAGCTCCTTGGCAAGGTGGTAGGCGGTCGACAGGCCGTGGACGCCCGCCCCGATCACGACGAAGCGGACGCTCTTCGGCAGTTCCATGCGAACGGCTCCTTATTTCCTTAGCGGCAATAGCATTGCCGATCGGTTCCGGCACATGGTACGTCGCACTCCGGACGGGGTCAACCAGTCGCGGTGCTAGCGGAGGATCTCGAGCAGCGCGGCCACGGTCGCCGGCACATCCTCGCCCCGGCGAGTGGCGAGGATGAAGCGGTAGTCGAGGCCCGGAGCATCCAGCGGCAGCTCGCACAGCAGGCCCTCGGCGAGCTCGCGCTCGACGGCGATGGACGGGACGACCGTGACCCCGAGCCCGGCCTCGGCGCACCGCTTCACCGCCTCCAGCGACGAGGCCACCAGCCGGCCTTTGGGCGCCACGCCCGCCGCCGTCAGCATCTGCTCGACCTCGCGCCGGTTGACGGTGCCGGCGTCGCGGACGACGAGCGTCTCCCGCGCCAGGTCGCGCCACGCGATCCGTGGGCGCCCCACCAGCCGGTGCGTTGGCGCCGCCACCAGGATCAGGCGGCCGGGCGCGTAGTCGTGCATCTCGAGGTCGCGTGCCTCGGTGCGATCCGTCAGCAGCGCGGCGTCCACCTCGCCGGAGCGCAGCGCCTCGACCACGCGCGCCTCGTCGCCCACCACGAACTCGACGGTCAGGCCGGGAAGCCGCTCGCGCAGCCGGGCCACGGCGGGCGGCAGGACGTGCGTCGCAAGCGCCTCGCCGGCAGCGATCGAGAGGTGCCGTCGCGCGTCGCGGTCGGCGCGTGCCACCGCCTCGCCCGCCTCCTCCACGGCGCGCAGCAGGCGCGCGGCATGCGGAGCGAGCGCGGTGCCGGCGGCGGTCGGGCGCAGCGGACCCGAGCGCCGCACGAACAGGTCCGTGCCGACGTCGCGCTCCAGCGAGCGGATCAGGCCGGAAATGGTCGGCTGGCGGACGCCGAGCCGCTCCGCCGCGCGAGAAACGCCGCCGTGCTCGAGCACCGCGAGGAAGGCGACGAGCCGGCGGGTGGGGATGATCGTGGCTTCGTGCTCCATAGGTACCTGCCTATGCTACCGAGGTACCCAGCGCGGTACGGTGTACCGGTGCCCCAGCGCCACCTCATCGTGCTCTGTGCGATCGCGTCGCAGATCGCCATCTCGCTCGTGCAGTTCGGCCTGCCGGCGCTGACGCTGGCACTCCGCAACGACCGCGGCGTGAGCACCGTGGAGTTCGCCTTCCTGTTCGGTGCGACCGGCATCGGGCCGGCCGTCGCGCTGATCGCCGCCGGCCGCCTGTGCGACAGGATCGGTGCCCGGCCGGTGCTGATCGGCGGCTCGATCATCGGCGCGTCCGGACTGACGGTGGCCGGCTTCGCGCCGAACCTGCCGGTGATGTTCGGCGCGCTGCTGGTCTCCGGCGTCGGCGCGGCGGCAGTGCCCGTCGCCGGCATGACCGCGATCCTGACCCACTTCCCGCCCGAGAAGCGCGGCCGGATCCTCGGTCTGCGCCAGATGGCGGTGCCGGTCGGCGGGTTCATCGCGGCCGGCCTGCTGCCGATCCTCTACCACCTGGGCGGCCTCGGCCTCGCCTTCGGCGGGCCTGCGATGCTGGTGCTCGCGTTCGGCTTCCTGTTCGCCTTCGCCGCCGGCCCTGGCGAGCGCCAGCTCGACCTGCCGCCCATCCGTGCGTCGTTTCCCGTGCCGCTGCGGTGGGTGATGGTGACCGGCGCGCTGTACGTGACCACGCTCGGCGGCGTGCTCACCTTCACGGTCAGCGCGGCGCACGACGCCGGGCTGTCCGAGACGCAGGCGGCGATCGTGTTCGCCGCGCTCAACCTCGGTGCCGCCGCCGCCCGCGTCGTCTGGGGCTTCGCCGCCGACCGGGCCGGCGGGTCGCGGCGCGTTGCGACGCTGTCCGCGCTCGGCCTGCTCGGCGCTGCGACCGTGATCCCGTTCCCGTTCGCGCTCCGCGCGGGCCTCGTGCCGGGTGTGATCGCGGCCGTGCTGCTGGCGTTCGGCACGCTCGGCTTCAACGGCATCGTGTACGTGATTGCGGGCGAGGTGGCCGGGCGCTCGGCCGGTGTCGCGGTCGGCGCGGCATCCACCGTCGTGTTCCTGATGGGCTCGATCACGCCGCCCGCGTTCGGGTTCCTGGCGGAGCAGAGCGGGTTCGGCGTCATGTTCGCGGCGCTGTCCCTGTTCTGCGTCGCGGGCGCGCTGACGGCACGGCGGATCGCGCACCGTGCGTACACTCCGGCGTAGATGTCAAGACCCGAGAAAGGCAGCGAGGTCGAGGTCCTCGTGGACTCCCTCGCGTTCGGCGGTCGCGGTGTCGCGCGCCTGGACGACTTCGTGTTGTTCGTCGACCGTGCGCTGCCGGGCGACCGCGTGCGTGCGCGCGTCACCAAGGTGAAGCGGTCCTACGGCGAGGCGACCACGGTCGAGACGCTCGTCCCGGGCCCGGATCGCGTGAAGGCGCCATGCCCGCACTTCGGGGCCTGCGGCGGCTGCAAGTGGCAGGACCTGGACTACGCCGCGCAGCAGGTCTGGAAGGCGCAGCAGATCGCCGACGTGCTGAAGCGGATCGGTCACCAGAGCGACTTCGTGCAGGATCCGATCGTCCCGGCGATCCGCACCTACGGCTACCGCAACAAGCTCGAATTCTCGTTCGGCGAGACCGAGGAGGGCCCCGCGCTCGGGTTCCATCGGGCCGGTCGCTGGGACGAGATCATGCCGGTCAGCGCCTGCCTCCTGATGTCGGAGGCCGGCAACGAGGCGCGCCGGGTCGTCGAGTCCTGGGCGCGCCGCAGCAACGGGGAGATCTGGGATCGCCGGAGCAACACCGGCTATCTTCGCCACCTCGTGTGCCGCGTGTCCGATCGCACCGGCGAGCTGCTGCTGACGCTCGTGACGGCGCCCGGCGAGCTGCCGCAGTCGACCTGGCTGGTCGACGAGCTGGCCGAGCGCGTGCCCGGCTGCGTCGGCCTGCTGCACGCCACCACGAGCGGCGTCGCGGAAGTCACGCACGGGCTCGCGACGAAGCTCGTGTTCGGGCGCGACTGGTACGAGGAGCGGCTGCTCGGCCTGCGGCTCAAGGTGTCGTCCGGCGCGTTCCTGCAGACCAACACCGAGATGTGCGAGAAGCTCTACGAGATCGCGATCGAGGAGGCGGGCCTCGGCGGCGACGAGATCGTCTGGGACCTGTACTCGGGCATCGGCTCGATCGCCCTGGCGCTGGCCGCGCACGCCGGGCACGTGTATGGCATCGAGGTCGTTCCCGAGGCCGTCGAGCGGGCGGTCGACAACGCCGAGCGCAACGGCGTCATGAACGCCGAGTTCATCCAGGGCGACGTCGCGAAGGCCGTCCGTCCGCTGCTCGAGGCCGGCATGCCGAGCCCCGACGTGGTCGTGCTCGACCCGCCGCGCGCCGGCCTCACGCCGAAGGCGGTGCGCCGCGTGCTCGAGCTCGAGCCGCAGCGGATCGTGTACGTGTCGTGCAACCCGACCACGCTGGCCGGCAATGCGGAGCTGCTCGCCGAGGGCGGCTATCGCCTCGAGCGCGTGCGTCCGGTGGACATGTTTCCGCACACGGCGCACGTGGAGTGCGTCGCGCGGTTCGAAGCCGTCCCGAGCTCCTAGAAGGCGTACGTCCAGACGCCCTGGCTGCTGGCCAGGGCGGCGCGCGAGCTGGACGTTGCGAGCAGCAGCGGCACGTTCGGCAGGGCGCCCGTGACGGGGGGCGGGATGTCGGACCACGTCGCGCCGGAGTTGCCCGACGTGCGGGTGATCGGCCGCCGCGTCGAGGTCAGCCCCAACACGTGCACGTTGCCGGCGCGCGTCGCGCTCGGCACGACTGCTGTCACACGCATCGCCGGCGGCGACACGTTGCGCCACGTGCGGCCACCGTTGTCGCTGCGCGCCAGCCGGCCGTCGTGGATCAGCCAGAGCCGGTTCAGCGTGACCCGGTCGGCGACCAGCGACGCGACGCCGAGACCGGGTGGCGTGCCGATCGTCATCGCCGTTCGGTTGGCCCGAACCCGCCACGTGCGGCCGAGATCGGTGGAGGCCATCAGCCGGAACCGCTCGGCTCTCGCCAGGTTCGTGCGCTCGACGATCGCCAGCCAGGTCGTGCCCGTCCGCGCGATCGTGCGGACGCGGCCCGTGATGCGCGGGCGCTTCCACGTCCGGCACGTATTCGACGACAGCGCGAGGCGGTGGCCGCGGACCACGCCGACGCGCCCGTTGGATGTGGCAACCACGAACGCGGCGCCCTTCGGCAGGCCCTCGCGGCCGCACCGCGCGAACGTGCGCGCGCTGTCGGTCGACCGCGACAGGATGTTCGGGTCGGTCGAGGTGATGTAGATCGCTCCGGGGGCCGCGACCAGCACGCTCGTGCCGCGGTTCGGCCGCGTCGTGCGCCGCACCCAGGCGGCACCGGCGTCGGCGCGCCAGATGTCGCCGTTCTGGGCGAGCCCGAACAGCGTGTTGTTCTGCGCTGCCACGGCCGTCATCGCAGGAAAGGCCGTCGGCCCGACGTGGAGCCAGGGGCCGGCTGCCGACGCCGATGGCGGCAGCACGAGAAGGGCTGCAATTGCCAGCTTTCGCATGTCGCAGAGCGTACACCGCGGAGGCGGCGGCATCCAGATCTTCACCGCCGCGGACGAAGCCCCGTCGCGACGGCGGCGACGGTCGCGCATGCCAGGTAGTCGGTGCCGTGGCCGAACGGCCAGCGCCAGAACGACGTGCGGAGGATCGGGATGCCGAGCGCGATCAGGGCGGCGCGGGGGTTCGTGCCCTCCGGCCCCGATGCCGTCCGCAGCAGGGCGAGCGCGTCGTCGGCCGACCGCCCGGCCACGGCCAGCACGTGGTCGAGCGTGAACGGCTGCGCGTGCCCGCCCCACCAGCCGACCGGGTCGTGGATGTGGACGACGACGCCGTCGGGCGCGCTCGCGTGCATGCGCGAGACCACGAGGCCGGTCAGCGCGGGGCCGTAGTTGGCGAGCGCCAGCATGATCCGCTCGTCCGGCACGCCCGCGTCGCGCAGCCCGGGATAGAGCAGCTGCGAGTAGAAGAGGTCGCCGATCACGACGTCGTACGGGCCGTCGCCGAAGGGGCTCCAGTCGGGGCCGGGAATCTGCGTGACGCGTCCCGCGGCGATGGCCGCCGAGATACGGTCGGCGTGGCCCCCGCTGGCGTCCACCTCCAGGGCCTGCAGCTTCGGTCGCACCGCGCGCGGCTCGTGGGCGATCGCCGCGCGACACGCGGCCGCGTCCAGGTCGAGCAGGTCGACGCGGCCCGCCCGCTCGCCGATGCGCGTCAGCGGCAGATCGTCGCAGTTACCGGCGCCCACGATCCCGACGGCGGCGCCGGGAGCGATCAGCGGGTCGAGCAGGTCCCAGCACGCGTCCTGTGTCGACGTCCAGAGGCTGCGTCGATCGGGCCGCGCCGCGGCGTTCCGGCGCGAGTTGGCCGTCGTCGCCGGCAGCGTCCGCAGCTCCCACGGGCGATCGGGCGAGCTGGGCCGGAAGCGGCTGATGTTCGGCAGCACGAAGGCCAGCGAGAGCAGCGGGAGGGCGGGGACGGAGCGGTCGAGCAGCTGTGCCACGGCGATCGACGCGGAGAACGACAGGCCGCACAGCGGCAGCGTCAGCCAGGGGCGCAGCCGCCAGTGCATCGCCGCGCCGCAGAACAGGCCGAGGAACAGGAAGTCGGTGACCCCGATGCCGGCCGCGCCGTACAGGCCGGGTGCGGTGAACGGCACCGTGAACGTCGACACGACGTCGCCGCCGGACTCGAGCAGCTGCTTCGTCGGCCCGGCAAACACCGAGTACGTGTCTACGCCGATCACGAGCAGCGCCACCACCGCGACGTGCCACGCGCGCTCGAGCAGCGGGATGAACAGCATGCCGACGGCGCCGGCCGCCAGCATCTTGCCGAGACCGGCCGGGGTCGGCAGGCCGGCGAGCGTCCCGCCGACCGCGATCGCGAGCCCGACCGCCGTCGTGACTGCGAGCGCGGGCCGGTTGTCGTGGAAGCCGGCCGCCAGCGCGATCACGATGCCGGTGCCGAGCGGCATGGCGACGAGCGCGACGACGAGCAGCGCGACGTTGTCCGACGGCCGGTCGAGGTGTGCGCCGAGCACGGTCCAGGCGCACCACCCGGCGGCGAGGCCTAGTACGGGGGCAGCGCGTCGTACCACGGTCCGAGGGCCTTGAAGGCCTGCCAGAAGCGGCGCTTCGACTCCTCGTCGTTCAGGCAGGCATCGAGATCCGGCACGACGAGCGCCTCGACGGTCGGGGTGAGCTGCTGGATCTCACCCTCCCGAGACGGGTCGAGCGGTTGGGAGAGCGGGATGTGCAGGTCGTTCAGCGTTTCGACCACCTCGTCGCCCATCGCGACGATGAGCTTCGGCTCGGTGATCGCGATCTCGCGCAGGAGCCACAGCGGGCACGCGTTCGCGGCCTCGTCCGGCTGGGCATCGGCGCACTTTACGCAGTTCGTGCCATAGATGACGAGCGGATCGATTGCGAGCCGCTTGACGGACTTCAGCACCGCGGCGCCCGCCCGGCCGAAGAACGCGACGCCCTCCTGGATCTCCGACGACTGCGCGCGGTACTTCAGCAGCATCACGTCGGCGAGCGGGTGGCCGGAGCCCAGCACCGGCGCCAGCGCAGGGTGCGTGACCCGCGCGCAGGATGAAATCTCGTCGCCGAGCGTATTCATCTCCCTGATCGCGCGAGCGAGGTAGCGCTCGTAGATCTCATCCGGGCTCGGCATCGAACGAGGCTATCTTTCGGCGCCCGGCGTGCGGCTCCTTGCGCTGCGCAGCCATTTCAGGCCCTGCAGGTACACGAGGTTGACCGGCCGGCGAACGATCGTGCCCCGCGCAAGGGCCAGCAGGAGGGACTCCGCATCGGTGAACGGCGGTAACTCGACACACGCCGTGGCGAGGCCCTCGGGCACGTGCGCATCGGAGCCGGCGCCCGCCAGCAGGTCGTAGCGCTCGGCGAATCGCTCGGCCTCGCGGTTGTACGCCTCGCGGTAGAGACGCCCGTTGCACGTCTCCAGCACGTCGATCTGGTCCGCCAGCCGGCGCAGCAGGGCCGGATCGGGAATCGAGTGGAGGCGATCGAAGGGATGCGGGACGTAGACGATCGCGCCCTGGGCGCGGATCGCCTCGACGGTGTCGGCGAACGGCATACCGCGCGGGATCTCCTCCTGCAGGTAGAGGCCGATCACCTCGCCGGTGGCCGTCATCACCTCGGACCCGACGATCACGTGCAGCGGCAGGTCGTGCTCGGCCACGTAGGCCTGGGCGGCGAGGCCGCCGGCGATCGTGTTGTGGTCGGTGACCGCGATCGCTCCAAGGCCGAGCTCCAGCGCGCGCGCCACGAGGTCGGCGACGGGCGTCTCCGAGTCCGGCGAGTGGTCGGTGTGCATGTGGAAATCGCACAGGATGGGCGGTGCAGGGTCCGGCTCCACCGGAGCACGGCGGGGGCGCGGGGCCTTGGTGTAGAGCGCCTCCACGCGCTCGGCCACGTCGCCTGCACCGTCGGGCGGCGCGGCGTTCGCCAGGCGTCCGCGCAGCGCCTCGTCGGCCAGCAGCCGGCCGGCGCACGCGGCCACGAGCGCGGGCTGGCCCTCCTGCGCGATCAGCCCGGACACCTCGTGCTCGACGCCGTACGAGCCAGGGCTGCCGGCCACGGCGATGATCGGGATGCCGCACGCGGCAGCCTCGCGGGCGATCAGCGGGCTGCCGTTGCGGGCCGCGATGAAGATGCTGGCACCACGCAGCGCGGCGGCCCGCGCGGCGGGCGTCGACGCGTCGGGCAGCCGCACGCGTCCCGCCATCGAGGCCGGCACCAGCGAGCGCAATGCGGCGCTGCCGGCCGAGCGCAGGAGCGCGATCTCGGCGGTGGTGGGCGCCAGCTCGCGGAAGAGGGCGCGGAGGGCCCCGGCGTCGCCGAGGGTTGCCTCGACCGCCACCAGCGGCGGCGAGGTCGCCGTGCCGTGCGTGAAGCGCGTCCGGTCGACGGCCACGCCGGTGACGACGGCCTGGAGCCCGAACCGCTGCAGCACGGCCTCGGCGGCCGCGGGCGAGACGGCGGCGACGGTGTCGGCCCGGGCGGCGAGCCGCTCCGCTCCCTTGGCCCGGCGCAGTGACGGACCGCCGCGGAAGAAGGTTGCGACGACCGGCGCCGGCGTCTCGCGCAGCGCGACAGCGCTCGGGCCAGGTTGATCCGGGTCGAGCACGTCGACGGCGTCGAATCCGCCGCGCACGAGCGCGAGGCGCACGCCGGCGGCGACCGCGACCGGAATCGGCACGCTGCGAGCGGCGGCACCGGTCGAGACGGGGACACCTAGCCCGACCGCGACCACCAGCGGCACGCGCGGCGACGGTGTCAGCGCCGAGGCGTCGCCGCGCGCGAGGGCACGGAGACGGCGGCGTCCCTCCAGCAGCAGTGCGGGCTTGCGGGCCGGCGCGAGGATCACGACCTCGTGCCCGCGCTGCGCGAGCGCGCGGGCGAGCGCCGACCAGTGGTCGTTCGCCTCGCTGGGGCGATCCCAGGCGTAGGGCGTGACGAGGCAGAGGCGCATCCAGATGGGAGCGTATCCGGATCCGCCGGCGATGGATCAGGCTGCGGTCATCGCGCGGACCCCCGCCCGCGCCCGGTGCAGCAGCTGGTTCACGGCATTGGCGCCCAGACCGATCTCGTTCCCGATCTCGCGTGAGCTTCGTCCGCCACCCGCGAGGGCGAGCGCGCGCCGCTGCCGTTCGGGCAACCGGCGGACGGCCGATGCGACCGCGGCCAGCTCGAGCCGGTCGGCCACGGTCGCGGCGACGTCGGTGCGGCCCGCGGCCTCCGGCTCGGCGTACGGGATGCTGCGGCGCTCGCTGCGCCAGCGGCTGATGTGGGCGTTGCGGGCGCACGTCGCGAGCATGCGGGCGGCATCGTCCGGCGCGACGGGACCGCCGCGCCGGATCAGCGCCGCGAACGCATCCTGGACGAGGTCCTCGGCGTCGGGCTGGTTGCCTGCGAGACGGAGACAGTGGCGTCGCAGGCCGGGGGAGAGCGTGCGGAACAGCGAGTCGGCTTGATCGGGGGTCACGCCGATGGAGAGCGACGACCCGTCTCCGTGATACGTGCCGATCCGACGGCTAGGCGAGCACCGCGCCGATCTCGGGATCGATCCTGGTCGCCGTTGCGAGCACCCGGTGGATCGCACAGGAGGCCGGACCTCCGCCGGCGGTCATCTCGGCCGCGACGAGGCCCGCCAGGTACGGGGCGGCGAAGCTCGTGCCGCTCCAGCGGGCCCAGCCCTGGAACGGGTTGCCGTCGCCGGGGTCGAAGTCCGGGAACGTGCTGATGACGTCGTCACCCGGCGCGGCGCAGTCGACCCAGTGGCCGTAGTTCGAGTAGCACGACCTCTGGCCGGCGTCGTCGACGGCGGCGACGGCCCAGACCTGCTTCAGCGCCGCCGGCCAGAACGGAACGTCGGTGTCCGCGTTGCCCGCCGCGGCGATCACCACCGACGTGCGCGGGATCCGGCGGAGCACGTTCACGAGCGCGATCGGCGGCAGGTTGCCGTGCGTGTACGCGCCGAACGACAGGTTCAGGATGTCCGCATCGGCGTGGTCGCTGATCGCGTTCGCGATCGTCACCTCGTCGCCCCAGCCATCGCTCAGCAGCACCTGGCACGCGGTGATCTGCGCGCTTGGAGCGAGGCGGTTGATGATGCCGGCGATGAACGTGCCGTGCCCGGCCTCGTCGTCGAGCGCGCCGTCCGCGGACAGATCGTCGAGGAGCTCGGCGACGACGCCGTCACCCTGCACGCAGGCGTCGAGCCACTTGTGGCCCGTGGTGTATCCCGTGTCGAGGACGGCGATCCTGACGTCCCTTCCGGCATCGCCGGAGGGCTCGGCCAGGTCCGAGCTCGGCGCTGCGACCGACGCGGGCCCGCCCTTGTAGCGCGGCTCGCCGGCCAGCACGTGGTTCGGACCCGACCGGATCCCCTGCTTCCGCAACCGGTCGACCTGCTCGAGCACGTGGCCGTCGATGTCGTAGTGCGCGATCCCGACCTTGTCGTTCACGCCACGTCGTTCTCGAATCGCACCGTCCAGCACGGCCTCGGCGCGCAGGTGCGCGTCGCCGACGCTGTCGACGATGATCTCGCCCGGCATGTAGAGGACGAGGTCCTCGCCGTTGTCCCAGACCTCGATCCCCTTGCGGACCGGCCGATCGCGTTTCCCCATGTCGTACCTCCGAGTCTCACTGTAGGAAACGTCGGCGCGTGGTTCTCGTTATGGCGATGTATCACGCACCGATGTCGCCGCTCATGTTGACGTGATCGACGCCGACGGCCTTGCCGCACTCCTCCCCGCCGACCCTGTGCCCCCCCAGGTATCGGCGTGTGCAGCCTCCGCTTTCGGACGTCGTACGGCGGGGGCGGTGCCGGCGCTCGAGTGCCATGACTCCGTGCTCCTCCCCACGGATCCCGGCGTTCGCGCCGGTGCCGCCCTGCCGCGTCTGATCGGCTTCGAGTGCGAGTCGCTCGCGGTCGAGCTCCAGATCATCGACGAGGCCGAGGGGCGCCTGATCGTCGGGCAGCTGCTCCCGGCCCGCGCGGGGGTCGTCTGCGTGCGGCACAACCACGGCGACACGATCACGGAGGCGGACGACCACGGCCGCTTCCAGGCCGAACACATCCCGCGCGGCCCGATCGGCCTCCGCATCGACATGCGCGTCGACGGCGGGTCGGCTACGGTCACCACGGATTGGATCGCCCGCTGACCGAGGCCGCGCTCGCAGCCGTCGAGCTCGCCAGTGCTGATCCACGCCGGGCGCGCATCGACGCGCGCGGTGTGCGACGCCGCGCGCCGCAACCCCGAGGCCCGCTCGATCGCCGAGCGGGCGCTGGGTCTGGCCGCGCAGGAGCTGAACGACGTCGACGGCTCGCTCGCCCACCTGCGGCGCGCGGTTGCGATCGCGCGGCGCGCGGGTCTCGCCGCGCGGGAGGACGAGGCGCGCCGGTCGCTCGCGCTGTCGCTGGCCCACGCCGGTCGCACCGCCGCCGCCCTGCGGGAGGCCGACCGTGCCGCTGGCTCCCGCGCCGTCGCCACCCGCGGGCTGATCCTGTCGCAGGCCGGCCGACATGCCGAGGCGGTCACGGCGTACTCCGCGGCGCTCACCGGCCTGCACGCCGACCGGCTGTGGCGCGCGCGGGCGTTCAACAACCGCGGCATCGACCGCGCCTACCTCGGCGACCTCGCCGGCGCCCGCGTCGATCTCGAGCGCGCCGCCGCGCTCTTCGACGAGCTCGGGATGGAGCTCAGCACCGCCGACACGCTGCACAACCTGGGCTGGGTCGCCGGCCGCGCCGGTGACGTGCCCGGAGCGCTGGCGCTGCTCGACCAGGCGGCGGCGCGGTTCCGCGCCGGCGACGTGCCGCGTGCCGACCTAGAGGCCGACCGGTGCGAGATCCTGCTCGGCGCCGGGCTGCTGGACGAGGCGCGCGCCGCCGCCGCCCGCGCCGTGCGGGAGCTGGGTCGTGCGCGGCTTCCGCTGGCCCTGGCCGATGCCCGCCTGCGCCACGCGGCGACGCTCGCGGCGTTCGGTGATCTCGTGGGAGCCGCCGAGGAGGCGCGCGTCGCGGAGCGCGCGTTCCGCCGCCAGGGCCGTGACCGGTTCGCCGCGCTGGCGCGCTTCGAGGCGGCGCGTGCGGGCGGCTCGCCCGCGGGTCTCCGGCGGGCGATCGTGGTCCTCGACGCAGCCGGCTGGCACGACGCGGCCGACGACGCGCGTCTGGCCCTGGCCCGGGTCGTGCCGTCGCCTCAGGTGACGGTCCACTCCGGCCCGACGCTGCGTGAGCGCCTGCGCCTGCGCGAGGCGCGTGCGCAGGCTGCCGCCGCTCGGGGTGACGTCGGTGGAGCGCTGCGCGAGGCTCGCGCCGGGCTGCACCTCCTGGCCGCCAGCCGCGCGCTGCTGGGCGCGGCCGATCTCCGCGCCGGCGCCGCGCGCTCCGGTGAGCACCTCGCAGCGCTCGGACTGCGGCTCGCGCTGGCGCACCGCCCACCGGCCGTGGCGTTCGCCTGGGCCGAGGAGACGCGGGCGCGGGCGCTCGACCTGCCGCCGGTACGGCCGCCCGACGACCTTGAGCTGGCGCGCGTCGTCGCCACCGCCCGGCGACTCGCCGCAGAGGCGAACGAGGCGGTGCTGGCGGGAGAGGACGCCCGCCAGCTACGGCGTGCACAGGCCGCTGCCGAGGATGCCGTGCGGCGGCGGCTGCGGCACCTCCGCGGCACCGCGACGCCGGCCAGCCGGCTTGACCGGAGCCTGCTCGGAGACCGCACGCTGGTGGAGTACGCGGTGTCGGATGGCCAGCTCGTCGCGCTCGTCGTCACCGCCGGCCGCACGCGCCGCCACGACCTCGGCCCGGTCGCCGTCGTCGCCCGCGAGATCACCGCGTTGCGCTTCGCGCTCGACCGCGTCGCGATCGGCAGCGGGTCGGAACGCGCGCTCGAGGCGGCGCACGTCGCTCGCCGGCACGCCGCCGAGATGCTCGACGCGATGCTGATCGGCCCGCTCGGCCTGGCCGGACACGAGCTCGTGATCATCCCCACCGGCGCTCTCCACTCGCTGGCCTGGGGCGTGCTGCCGTCGCTCACCGGCCGCACGTTCGCGGTCGCACCGTCGGCGGTCTCGTGGACGCGCGCCGCCGCGCAGCCGACTCGCGACGGGCACGACGTCGTGATCGCCGGCCCGGGCCTGCGGGCCGCCGAGGCCGAGGTCGCCGACATCGCCGCCGGCCGGCCCGGCACCCGGCTGCTGATCGAGCCGACCGCGGACGAGGCGCTTGCGGCGCTGGACGGCTCCCGCCTCGCCCACGTCGCCGCCCACGGCGAGTTCCGCGCCGACAACCCGCTGTTCTCATGCCTGCACCTGGCCGACGGCCCGCTCACGGCGTACGACCTGCAGCGTCTCCGTCAGCCGCCGCGCGTGCTCGTGCTGTCGTCGTGCGAGTCGGGCATGACGGGTGTCGCGGCGGGCGACGAGCTGCTCGGACTCGCCGCGGTGCTGCTCGCCGCGGGCACGCGCGCCGTCATCGCCTCGACCGCGCTGGTGCCCGATATCGAGACGCGCGAGCTGATGCTGCTCCTCCACTCGGCACTGGCGGATGGCGCGTCACCGGCCGCCGCCCTGGCGCGCGCCGGGCATGCGACGTTCGTCTGCATCGGGGCGGGCTGAGCTACCGTGTGGCGAGAGCGATGGATCCGTCTGGTCTCGTCCGGGCCGCTGCCGGCGGCGATCAAGCAGCGTGGGACGCGCTCGTTGCCCGCTACGTCGGTCTCGTGTGGGCCACGGCTCGCTCGTACCGGCTGGAAGACGCGGACGCCTCCGACGTGGTGCAGACCACGTGGCTCCGGCTGGTCGAGCACCTCGATCGCCTGCGCGACCCGGCAGCCGTCGGCTCGTGGCTCGCGACGACGGCCCGCAACGAGGCGCTGCGCGTGATCCGCGTCCGCTCCCGCGAGCTGGCCACCGACGAGCTGGACGAGCCGTCCGACGAGGCACCGCTCGACCGCGGCCTGCTGGACACCGAGCGCGACGGTGCCGTGCGGGTCGCGTTCTCGCTGCTCCGTGAGCGCTGTCAGGCGCTGCTGCGGCTCCTCTCGATGGACGAGGCGCCGAGCTACGAGGAGATCGGCGCGGCCCTCGACATGCCGATCGGCGCGATCGGACCGACGCGGGCGCGCTGCCTCGAGCAGCTGCGCAAGCACCTCGAGGCGGCCGCGCCGCAGGTGGTGGAGCCGTGAGCGACGACGACGCGCTGATGGACGAGCTGCGGGCCGTGCTCGTGCCCGATCCGGTGCCGGCCATCGTGCTGGCTGCCGCGCGGTCGACGTTCACCTGGCGGAGCGTCGACGAGGAGCTCGCCGAGCTGCTGTCCGACAGCGCTGACCTGGCGCTGACCGGCGTGCGCGGCAGCGGCGACCGGCGGCTCGCGTTCGAGGCGCCGCAGCTCGTGATCGAGTTCGTGCTCGTGCCCGGCCCGCGCGGGTCGCGGCTGGAGGGGCAGCTCGCGCCGGCCGGCCCGGCCCGCATCGAGGTCCGGCACGGCGGGTCGGTGTCCGAGATCGACGCCGACGAGCAGGGCCGGTTCGTGCTCGACGGCGTCCGCAACGGGCCGCTCGCGTTGCGGGTGCTGCGCGGCGACGATCCGCCCGTTCGCACGCCCGCCACCACGGTGTGAGCCCAGGACGACGAACGGGGGCCGCGACCATCGCCGCGACCCCCGTCCGGAAGGGCAGGTTCAGCTCTTGGCGGCCTTGGTCACCTTGGCCTTGGCGGCCTTGACCGCCTTCGCCTTCGGAGCAGCCGCGGCGCCGGTGCGTGCGTGCGTGTCGATGAAGCGCTCGGTCTCGTCGCGCGCAGCCTCGTCGCGATGCTGGATCGGGGGCGACTTCATCAGGTACGCAGACGGATAGTCGAGCGCGCCGGAGATGCCGTGGTCGAGCGCCAGCTTGATCAGCCGGACGGCGTCGATGACGATGCCCGCAGAGTTGGGCGAGTCCCAGACCTCGAGCTTCACCTCGGCAGTCAGCGGGACGTCGCCGAACGACGTGCCCTCGACGCGGATGTACGCCCACTTGCGGTCGTGGAGCCACGGCACGTGGTCCGACGGGCCGATGTGCACGTTGCCGGCGCCGAGGTCGTAGTCGAGCTGCGAGGTGACGGCGTTCGTCTTCGAGATCTTCTTGGACTCGAGCCGCTCGCGCTCCAGCATGTTCATGAAGTCGGTGTTGCCGCCGACGTTCAGCTGGTACGTGCGCTCGATCTTGACGCCGCGGTCGTCGAACAGCCGGGCGAGCACGCGGTGGAGGATGGTGGCGCCGACCTGCGACTTGATGTCGTCGCCGATGATCGGCAGGCCGGCCTTCTCGAACCGGCCGCGCCAGTACTCCTCGCGGGCGATGAACACCGGGATGCAGTTCACGTACGCGACGCCGGCCTGGAGGGCCTGCTCGACGTACCACTTGGTCGCCTCCTCGGAGCCGACCGGCAGGTACGAGACCAGCACGTCCGCCTTCGAGTCCTTCAGGAGCTGGACGATGTCGGCGGTCTTGCCGGGCGCCTTCTCGATCACCTGCGACAGGTACTTGCCGAGGCCGTCGTGCGTCATGCCGCGGGCGACCTTGATGCCCGTCTTCGGCACGTCGCTGAACTTGATGGTGTTGTTCTGGCCGCTGAAGATCGCCTCCGAGAGGTCCTTGCCGACCTTCAGCTTGTCGATGTCGATGGCGGCCACGAACTCGATGTCGCGGATGTGGTACCCGCCGAGGTTGACGTGCATCAGCCCGGGGACGGCGTCCGTCTCCGAGGCGTTCTTGTAGTACTCGACGCCCTGGACGAGCGAGGAAGCGCAGTTACCGACGCCGACGATGGCGACGCGCACCTTGCCGTCCGTGGGGCGTCCGACAGCGGTGGTGCCGTTGGTGGAGCTCATCGAGTTCTGATCCTTTCGAGAATCACGATTTCACGTCGTCCATTTGCGCAAGCACGTGACGTGTGCGCTGGACGACCGTGAGGGCGGAGAGGAGTGCGAGTAGGCCGATGCCCCACGGAAGCACGCCGAGCGGCGCGAACAGGAGCGAGGCGCCGAGCAGCACGACGCGCTCGGCGCGGGCCATCAGACCGGAGGTGCCGTGCAGCCCGAGCGCCTCGGCGCGGGCGCGGGCATACGACGTCATGAACGAGCCGACGAGGGCGACGAACACCGCGATCAGCGCGATCTCCTGGCCGTCCCGCGCGAACACGAGGGCGATCGCGGCGAGCACGACGCCCTCCGCGACGCGGTCGAAGGTCGAGTCGATGAAGGCGCCGCGCGGCCCGTCCTGGCCCTTCGAGCGTGCGATCGCGCCGTCGAAGATGTCGAGGATGGAGCCGATCAGGAACACCGAGCCGGCGGCGATCCACTGGCGCTCGTAGATGAGCACGCCGGCGACGACGTTGAGGGCGAACCCGACTGCTGTGACCTGGTTGGCTGAGAGCGGGATCCGCCGGAACGACTTCACGACGTCGGCGACGATGCGCCTGACGCCGGTGGTGTAGCCGTGCTGGATCCGCTCGAGTTGGGCATTCATCGAGTTGGAGGCTATGCAGGCGGTCGACCGCAGCCCGGCGGGTGTCGATGAGCGGTCGATTTCGACCGGCGAGCGGTCAGGCGGTGCGCGGCGCCAGGAACCCGACGGGCGCCC
The DNA here is from genome assembly GCA_038321545.1 of Gaiellales bacterium. Lineage (GTDB taxonomy): Bacteria > Actinomycetota > Thermoleophilia > Gaiellales > F1-60-MAGs149 > VFJZ01. Next base: position 3,687 of record JBBQFB010000022.1, on the reverse strand, counting down.
GGTCGCGCCGCGGCGTACGTCCCCGGGCGATCGCGAGCGACCCGAGCAGGGCGTACCCGGCCACGCCCGCGCCGGCCACGGCGTCGAGCACGAAGTGATTGCCGGTGGCCACGATCGAGTACACGACCAGCAGCGGGTAGAACACCCACAACACCTTCGCGACGAGGCTCCGGCACACCAGCACTGCGGTCGTGCCGATGGTCAGCGCGTACGCGGTGTGCAGGCTCGGCATGGCCGCGTACGGGTTCGCGAACGTGGCGATGATCCCGGTCTGGTGGCTCACCACCTCGCCCGTGAGCGTGTCGACAAAGCCGTACTGCGGGTACAGCCGGGGCGGGGCGGTCGGAATCGCCAGGTAGCCGAACAGGCCGATGAAGTCGGCGCACAGGATCACGTTGCGCACGAAGTAGAAGGCGTGGTTGCGCCGGAAGTAGACCCACAGCAGGAAGCCGAACGAGACGGTGAACTGGCAGTTGAAGTAGGTCCAGTTCGCGACCGAGAGGAACAGGCCGGGCGCGTCGAGCACCCACTTCTGGAGGTCGAGCTCGAAGTAGAGGTGCAGCGACTTCTCCGCGTCGATGACGCGCTGACCGTTCGCGAGCGCGTCCAGCCGGGCGCCGTCGGACAGGCCGCGCGACCCCTCGTAGCTCAGGTTGAAGATCCAGAACACGATGAACTGGAGCCAGAAGTCCCGCCAGCCGTGCGGGAGGAACCGGGCCAGCCAGCCGGCGGCGCGACGCGGGGTTGCGAGGACGGCCTGGCTCATGGTTGCGTAGGCTACCGGCCAATGGACGCGAAGGAGTTCGCCCCCGACCTCGTGGTGATCGGCGGCGGCATGGGCGGAATCTCAACCACGGTGCGTTCCCGGCGGCTCGGGGCCCGCGTGCTGCTGGTCGAGCCGGCATCGCTCGGCGGCACCTGAATCAACGTCGGGTGTATCCCGACGAAGGCCCTGGTCAGGGCTGCGGAGATCGCGCACCTCGCCCGTCGCGGCACCGAGTTCGGCGTGGAGGCGCAGGTCCGTATCGACGGGCCGGCCGTCATGCGCCGCATCCACCGGGTGATGGACGACGGCCGCCAGTTCTACGAGGACCTGGTGGCCCGCGACGACGGCGTGCTGCTGGTACCGGCGCGCGCCAGCTTCTCGAACGGACGGCTGCTTCTGGACGGCCGGGACGCCGGGCTGGACGGCGTGCCGACGGTTCTGGCAGTGGGCGCGGCGCCCGCTGCGACGCCGATCGCGGGAGCGTCGTCGGTGCCGTACCTGACCAGCGACGCGCTGTTGCGCCTGCCCGACCTGCCCCGGTCGCTCGGGATCGTGGGCGGCGGGCCGATCGCGGTCGAGTTCGCCCAGGCCATGCAGCGGCTGGGTGTCGCCGTCACGCTCGTCATGCGCGCCGAGGCCCCGCTCCGTGGCGAGGAGCCCGAGGCGCGCCACCTGGTCGCACGGGTGCTGGTCTCCGAGGACGTCGAGGTCGTGACCAGCGCGACCGGCGTGTCGCTCTCGAAGACGGCGGACGGGGTCCGGCTGTCGTGGGACGGCGGCCACGCCGACGTCGACCACGTGTTGCTCGCGACGGGTCGGGAGCCGGCCGTTGCCGAGCTGCACCCGGAGGAGGCCGGCATCGCGCTCGACATGGGCGGGATCGCCGTCAACGAGGGCCTCGCGACAACCGCGCCCGGCTACTGGGCGATCGGCGACGCGGTCGGCGGCGAGCACCGGCGGTTCCAGTTCACCCACGCGGCAACGTTCGACGGGCCGCAGGCCGCGGAGAACATCCTCCGCGGAGCCGCGAACCGACCGCGCTACGACGCGATGCCGCGAGTCACGTTCACCGACCCGGAGGTGGCCGGCGTGGGCCTGACCGAGGCGGAGGCGCGGGACCGCGATCACGACGTCCACGTGCACGTGAAGCTGATCCGCGAGCTCGGCAAGGCGCGCGCGGTGGGCGAGAAGGAGGGCTTCGTCAAGGTCGTGCTCGACCGGCCGACGAGGAAGCTGCTCGGCGCGACGGTGGTCGCGGCGCACGGCGGCGACATGCTGGCCGAGCTGACGACGCCGCTCCACGTCGACGGTGGCAGCCTCGACGCGGTGCTGGCCACGACCTTCGCGCACCCGACGCTGTCGGAAGGGCTGAAGGTGGCCGTGCGCGACGCCCTCGCCGCGCTGGCGTAGGCTACCGGCATGGCATCGATACCCGATCTCTCCGGTTACGTCCGCGACGCGCTGTCGGTCGAGCTCCCCGAGTTCACCCCGCGTCCGTCCGTGATCTCCGGCACGCCGACCGAGTCGGCACAGGTCCTGTACCAGGACGAGCACCTCGAGGTGGGCATCTGGGAGTGCACGCCCGGCACGTTTCCCGGCACCCGGATCGGCTACAACGAGTTGATGGTCTTCGTGCAGGGCAGCGGCACCATCACCCCCGATGGCGGCGACCCGGTCGAGATCGGCCCCGGCACCGTCTACCCGACGCTCGACGGCTGGTCGTCGACGTGGGAGGTCACGGAGACCGTGCGCAAGGTCTACGTGATCTGGGACGACCGCCGCGGCTAAGCCCGACGTACCCCTGGTCGACGAGCTCGTCGAGCAGCTGGAGCGGACGCGCCGGCTGCTCACGGACGGGCCGGAGGGCGCGGCCGAGGCCGTGCTGCTGCGCCACGGCCGCCGGTCCGCCGAGGACGGCAAGCTCGTGGCGCAACTGGCGGACGCGGCGCCGCTGGCCGACGCAGACCGGTTCGGCGACGCGCACCGGCTCGTCATGCGCGCGCTCGAGATCCACGACCGCGACGGCTGGCGCCATCCGCGCGTGCTGCGTCTCGGGCGCCTCACGCGCGCGATCGAGTACGCGGCCGAGCTGGTCGCGAAGTATGTCGTGCGGTCGTACACGTCCGACCTGGCGCGGCACCTGACCACGCTCTACAGCCGGCGCGAGGCGCAGGCGATGGTCGGCTCGCCGGAGCGCAACCTGCTCGAGCAGGCGCGCAGCGAGACCGAGCGCGTCTCGGCCGGCTACCGCGGCGCGTCGTTCCCGGCGCTCATCTCGACCATCGCGGCGCTGCCGCTGGTGGCCGGCCTGATCCGCGGGATCGGCGGTCTCGACTGGCTCGACGGCACGGTCCAGGTGGTGCTCGGCGTCGCGCTGTTCGTCGGCTTCGGCCTCCTCTCCTACCTGTTGCTGCAGGGCGCGGCGACGGCGCGGCACCGCGCGCACCTGCTGCTGGACGGCCCGCTGCGTGCGCTCTGGGAGACGATCGGACGGGCCGGCAAGCCGCCCGAGGATGACGCGACGACCATCGCGGCGGTGGCGATCGTCATGACGCTGCTCGGCTGGTTCGTCGTGCCCGCGCTGATGGCGCTGGCGTTCAGCCTCTCCTGACGCCCCGCGACCACCCGTGTGTCTGGCACGATCCGGGGATGGCCCAGACCGTGTTGTCCGAGACGCCCACGCTGTCCGTCAACCTGACGGAGACACCCGCCGACGCGCCGACGCGCGCGCAGCTGCTCGAGAACCCCGGCTTTGGGACGCTGTTCGGCGAGCACATGGTGCGGATCGACTACGCCGACGGTGCGTGGGGTCGCAGCGTGCTGCAGCCGTACGGCCCGATCCAGCTGGATCCGTCGTCGGCCGTCTTCCACTACGCCCAGGCGGCCTTCGAGGGCATGAAGGCGTTCCGCCTGGCCGACGG
>JBBQFB010000021.1:0-27618 GCA_038321545.1 Gaiellales bacterium | reverse complement strand
GCCGCGGCCCTGGTCGACGGCGCCGATGCCGTCGCGGCTGCCGCAGTGGCGTGCGCCGGGACGTCAGCCGTGCTGCGCCGGCGTCTCGACGGCGTGTAGCGCGGCCATCGCCGCGGCGCTCGAGGTCTGCAGCACGCAGATTGCGCGGGCGGCGACGCGGCCGTCGCTCGCGCTCGCAACCTCCTCCGCCGTGGTCACCGAGCCCTCGCCGACCGACTCGATGCGCACGGCGACCTGCACCCGGTCGTCGGCCTGCGTGACCTGCGCGACGTAGTCGACGGCGAGCCGCCGGATCGTCAGCGTGGCGCGGTGCTCGGCGCCGATCAGGCCGTCGAGGAACGCGTTGCGCCCCTCCTCGAGGAAGTCGACGTAGGCGCGGTGGCTGGCGTGGCCGAAGCCGTCCAGGTCGGCCCAGCGGATCTCGACCTCGTGCGGCGGCGTCATGTCGGTCGCAGACGGTACACCGGGACGTCGCCGATGCGCCGCACGAGGGTGTACCGCTCGGCCAGCGCCCGCTTGACGGCGCCCGTCCCGTCGATGCCGTTCGGGTCCTGGTAGACGGCGACCGCACCGGGCGGCGACGGTCCGGTCAGCACCGCGCGCACGTCGTCGGCGGCGCCCGGAATGCGTTGCACGTTCAGGTACCAGAGGTAGCGGAACGCCGGCGGCCGGTCGGCGTACCAGTAGACCGCGGCGTTCGCCCAGATCACGTAGACCGGCTCGCCCGGCTTCGTCTCGGCGGCCAGTAGCCGTCCGACGGCGGAGGCCGTCGCGAGCCGTGAGTCGTCGCTCGTCAGCGCGGAGATGCGCGCGGGGCTGGTGGTGTCGTAGATCTCGGCGGAGTAGACGACCACCGGCACCAGCGTGAGGGCGACGGCGAGGCGCAGCGCGAGCGGCATCTCCAGCAGCCGCACGAGGCCGATGCCGGCCAGCACGGACAGCACCGGCACCAGCTGGATCCAGTAGTGCGGGTGGTAGAGCCCGCCGCCGAGGAAGCCGAGGACGCCCGCCGCCAGCCAGATCGCGAGCAGCAGCGGTCGTCCGCGGCGCACGCCGATCACGGCCAGCGCCAGCAGCGCCAGCACGAGCAGCGGCAAGAGGTCTTGGAGCGCCGGCGGCACGGCGTCCAGCAGCAGCCTCGCGCGGCCTGCGAGGTCGCCCGAGACGGCGGACTCGGTCGACGAGCGGTAGCCGACGATCGCGTACCACCACTCGCTCAGACCCGCCGTCCCAGTCGCGGCGTGGATGACGGCGGCCGCGCCCGGGATCGCGCCGACGGCCACGGCGATCGCCGCGTTGCGCCAGCGGTGCTCGGCCACCATCAGCGCGGCGGCGGCGACCACGACGATGCCGTCGATGGCCGACTGCTTCACCAGCGGTGCGCATCCCACGAACAGCGCCGCCCCCGTGAGCAGCCAGAGGTTGTGGCGCACCGTCCACCACAGCGCCATCGCGGCGCCGGTGGCGGCCAGCGATCCGGACAGCAGCTCGCCGTTCGCCGTGAACCCTTCCAGGTGCGGGGCCGGGGACAGGAACGCGTACAGGCCCGCGGCGGCGACGGCCGGACCGCGCCCGGCGACCGCCCACGCGGCGGCTGCGACCGCCACCAGCGTGAGCGTCGCGGCGATCGTGGCCATCACCCGGAACGCTTCGCTGCCGCCGGTCAGCCCGGCCAGGCGGAACAGCACCAGCAGGCCCTGCGGCCGGTCGACCCACGCGACGTCGCCGTAGATCTCGTAGCCCTGCCGCCACAGCCGCGCGATCGCCGCGAACCCGCCCTCGTCGGTGTTCAGCGGGACATGCAGGAAGTGCAGCCGGAGCAGGACGCCGGCCACCGTCGCCGCGGCGATCGCCGCGAGTGTCGTCCGGCGTGTCACAGAGGCGGACGGTACACCGGCCCGCCCGGCAAGCCTCTATCCCGTCCCGCGTACGAGCGTCAGGAACTCGGCGCGGGTGCGGGGGTCGCGTCGCACCATGCCGCGCACCGACGACGTGATCGTGCGGGCGCCCGGCTTGCGGACGCCGCGGATCGTCATGCAGAGATGCTCCGCCTCGACCACCACACCGACGCCCTGCGGCTCGAGCTCGGCCTCCAGCCAGTCGGCGATCTGCGTCGTCATGCGCTCCTGCACCTGCAGGCGGCGCGCGTACATCTCGACCACCCGCGCGAGCTTCGACAGCCCGACGATCCGGGCGCCCGGCAGGTACGCGACGTGAGCGACGCCCGTGAACGGCAGCAGGTGGTGCTCGCACAGCGATGAGAACGAGATGTCACGGACGATCACGAGCTCGTCGTAGGCACCCTCGTTGGGGAAGGTCGTGACGGTGAAGTCCGGCGGCGACAGGAACTCCCGGTACATCTTCGCCACGCGGGCCGGCGTACGCTCGAGCGACTCGGTCGTGAGGTCGATGCCGAGCGCTTCGAGTAGCTCCTGCACCGCGCGCTCCGCGCGCTCGTTGTCAACGCCCATCGCGGCAGTCTAGTGCGCTGCGGGAGCCACGGCAGCCGCCCACGCCTCGGTCGTCCGCACGCCGTCGGCGTCCGCCACCAGCGCGGCCTCGGGCATCGTCGCGATCCGATCCGGCCGCAGCACCAGCACCTTTGCGAACACCTCGCTGCGGGCCGGCTCGTGGCTGATCACCGTTGCCTGCCGCCGCGCCGCCGGTCGGCCCGTGGCCGGGTCGATCAGGTGGTGCGCGTCCGTCCCGTCGCCGTTCGTCCAGTGCCGGCGGCTCCAGCCCGACGTGCAGATCGCCTCGCCCTCCCGCAGCACGACGTGCGTCGCCGGCGGGTGGTCGGGGCCGCGCGGATCCTCGATCGCGACGACGTGGTCGCCGCGGGCCGCGACCAGGTCGCCGCCGGCTTCGACGAGGAGACCGGGCTCGTCGCTGAGCACGCCGATCAGTGCGGCGGCACGGGCGCAGCTCCAGACCTTCGCGATCCCGCCGAGGTCGAGCAGCGTGCCGCGCGGCACCTCGACGATGCCGCGCCCTGCATCGAACACGAGCGGGTCGCAGCGGACGGGCTGCGGCGCCGGACTAGTCGCGGTGCCCGGTGCCCGCGCGTCACGCGAGACCTCGTAACCCCATGCGATCAACGCGCTGCCGACCAGCGGCGCGAACAGGCCGTCGGTCTCACGCGTGAAGCGGTCGCAGACGGCCAGCAGCTCGACGGTCTCGGGCGAGGCCGTGGTCGGGATCCCCGCGCAGCGGTTCAGGTGCGAGAGCTCGCTCGACGGTCGGAATCGCGACCAGCGCTGCTCGTCCCGCTCCACCGCCGCCGCCACCTCGTCGGCGACGGACGAGGCGAGGCCGCCGTCGTGGAACAGGCGCCAGGTCGTGCCCATCGCCTGCCACGCGAAGGCGGGCCGATCGGTCACCGGCTTCGGCTCAGCGCTGGATGGACAGCGCGCCGACCGGGCAGGCGTCGCAGATCCGGCCCGCGCGATCCTCGTCGAGGTCCGGAATCAGCACGCGGGCCAGTCCGGAGTCGTCCAGCGTTATCGCCGCTGGATCCTCGGCAACACACTCGCCGGATCCGATGCACACGTCCTCGTCGACGATCAGCCGAACGGTCATGGTCACTCACCTCTCATGTCGGGTCGCGGCCGCCAGCAACTCGCGGGCGTCACGCAGGCGTGCCGGGGCGTTCAGGAACAGCACGGCCGTGATGCGCCCGGCGGCGTCACGACCGATGACGAGATCGTCCTCGTCGGCCCACTCGACGGCGTCTGCCGCGAGCCCGACCTGCTGGATGCGCAGGGGGCCGATATCAGAGAAGTAGTAGGGATCCCGCGCGTACGCGCCGCTCGTGCCGAGCACGCCGTCGGCCGCGTGGCGGCCGCTATGGAGCGCGTTGTCCCAGTGCGGGATCGTGAGCCGCCCGTAGCGCGGGTGCGGGAACGCGATGCAGTCACCGCACGCGAACACCGCGGTCAGGCCGGGAACGCTGAGGTCGCCGTCCACGTCGATCGTGAGCGCGCGCCCGTCGGGCGCCAGCGCAGCAGGAAGGCTCGTGCGGAAGCCGGCGGCCGAGACGACGACGTCGCACTCGAGGTCGCCGTGGGTGGACGTCCGCACCACGTGGCCGTCGCCGGCGCCGTCGATCTCGATGATCTGCGCGCCACCGACGAACCGCACCCCGAGCCCGTCGAGCGTGTCCAGCGCGGCCTGCGACAGGCGCGGGAGAAACCGTCCCAGCGGGCGGTCGAGCATGTCGACCAGGGTCACGGAGTGGCGGGCCGCAAGGGTCGCGGCCGTCTCCGTGCCGATCAGCCCGGCGCCGATCACCACGATCCGCCGGCCCTCGTCGGCGACCCGGGTGGCCAGCTCCAGCATGCCCGCGCCGGTCGAGTTCTCGTGGGCGACATCGATGCCGGGCACGGGCGGCAGCGGGTACCGGAGTCCGGTCGCCCACACGATCGCCTCGGGCACCAGCTCGACCGGGTCGCCGCCGCCGGTGGGCGCCACGGTCAGCCGGTGGCCGGCGAGGTCGGCGTCGACGACGAGGCCGTCGACGTGGCGGATGCCCTTTGCGGCGAGCTTTTCGTCGTCGGCCAGCAACGGCAGCCGGCCCGTCGCCAGCGCACGCTTGGAGAGCGGCGGGCGGTCGTGCGGCAGGCCGGGGCCGATCATGCGCACGTCGACGCCGTTCTCGGCCAGCCGGGAGGCGCACGCGAAGCCCGCCACACCGTTGCCGACCACCGCTACCGATCCCTGCATGGCCGCATCATCCCATGGCCGCGTGAGACGAAAATGAGAGCGCTCGGAGTACGATCACCGGCGTGAACGCGCCGCAGCGCTCGCTGCTCGACGTGCTCGGTCCGGGATGGGCCGAAGCGCTCGCGCCGGTGGCCGGGACGATCTCCGATCTCGGCGACTTCCTGCGCGCCGAGCGGGCGGAGGGACGCGGTTTCCTGCCCGCCGGCAGCAACGTCCTGCGGGCGTTCGCGAGCCCGCTCGCGGCGGTGCGCGTGCTGATCACCGGTCAGGATCCGTACCCGACGCCGGGCCACGCCGTCGGCCTCTCGTTCTCGGTGGCACCCGAGGTGCGGCCCTTGCCGAAGAGCCTCGTCAACATCTTCCGGGAGTACGGCGAGGACCTCGGCTACCCGCCGCCGTCGAACGGCGACCTGGCGCCGTGGGCGGATGCCGGCGTGCTGCTGCTGAACCGCGCGCTCAGCGTCGCGCCCGGCCAGCCCGGCTCGCACCGCAACCGGGGCTGGGAGGCCGTCACCGACCAGGCGATCCGGGCACTCGTCGCGCGGAACCTGCCGCTGGTCGCGATCCTCTGGGGCCGCGACGCCCGCGCGCTCCGTCCGCTGCTCGGCGACACGCCCTGCATCGAGAGCGCGCACCCGAGCCCGCTGTCGGCGTCGAGCGGTTTCTTCGGCTCAAGGCCCTTCAGTCGCGCGAACGAGATGCTCGTCGTCCAGGGCGCGGATCCCGTGGACTGGCGACTGCCGTAGACCGGGTCTGCGAAATTCGTACTTGCCTTCCGATAGTTAACGATATATCGTTACGCATCGTAAGCAGTCGAGACATGAAAGGAACCAACCTATGACTGAGTACTCCATCCATGCCAACCCGGGGTGCCGCCCCGGGTTCCGGGGACTCCGCGCCATGCACGGCGGCGGAGGACACCGTCGCCATCGCGGCGGGCCCTGGCACGCCGGCCCCGGTCACTTCGGTGCCGGGCGCCGTGCCGGTCGCGGTGACATCCGCGCCGCCATCCTCGCCCTCCTCGGCGAGGCGCCCAAGCACGGCTACCAGATCATCCGCGAGATCGCCGAGCGATCCGAGGGCGCCTGGACGCCGAGCCCGGGCAGCGTCTACCCGACGCTCCAGCAGCTGACGGACGAGGGTCTCGTCCGCTCGGATGAGAGCGAGGGAAAGCGCGTCTACGAGCTCACGGATGAGGGTCGCACGGCCGCCGAAGCGCGTTCCGGCGCCCTCCCGTGGGAGCAGGCCGCCGAGGAGGCCGACGACGATCTCGTCGGGCTCCGCGAGCTGGCCTTCGGTCTCATGGCCGCCACACGCCAGGTCGCTCAGACCGGCACGAAGGCCCAGATCGAGACCGCGAAGGAGACGCTCCGGGACGCGCGCAAGCGCCTCTACCGGCTCCTCGCGGACGACGAGGTCTAGCGCCTCGTGAAACTCCTCCACCGTCCCGTCGGGCACGCACCGGCGGGACGGTAGAGTCCCGCGATGCCAATCGTCGAGATCAACGGGGTGATGAAGTCGTTCGGCGAGACGCACGCCCTCGCCGGCGTCGACCTGGACGTCCCCGAGGGGACCATCCAGGGCCTCCTGGGACCGAACGGTGCAGGCAAGACGACGCTCGTCCGCATCCTCGCGACGCTGCTGAAGCCCGATGCCGGGACCGCGCTGGTCGACGGTCACGACGTCGTGCGCGACGCGCAGAAGGTGCGTGAGCTGATCGGTCTCGCCGGGCAGTTCGCCGCCGTGGACGACCAGCTCACCGGCCGCGAGAACCTCGAGGTGGTCGGGCTGCTATACGGCCTCCGCCGACGTGACGCGCGCCGGCGCGCGTCCGAGGCGCTGGAGCGGCTCGGCCTTGCCGATGCCGCCGACCGGCTCGTCCGCGGCTACTCCGGTGGCATGCGGCGCCGGCTCGACCTCGGCGCCAGCCTGGTCGGCGAGCCGCGCGTGCTGCTGCTCGACGAGCCCACCACCGGGCTCGACCCGCGCACGCGGCTCGAGCTGTGGGAGTTCCTGCGCGACCGCGTCCGCGACGGCGCGACGCTGCTGCTGACGACGCAGTACCTCGAGGAGGCCGACCAGCTCGCCGACCACATCGTCGTGATCGACCACGGCCTCGTGATCGCACGTGGCACCTCCGACGAGCTGAAGACGCGGCTCGGCGCCGACGTGATCGAGATCGTGCTCGCCGACGCCGCGCACCTGTCGCGAGCGGCCGAGCTGGTCGCGCCGCTGTGCGTCGACCGGCCGGTCGTGGACGAGGAGGCGCGCCGGCTGAGCGTGCACGCCGCCGGCGGTGCGTCGACGATGCTGGCCGTCGTGCGTGCGCTCGACGAGGAGAGCGTCGGCGTCGTCGACATCGCGCTCCGGCGCCCGTCGCTCGACGACGTCTTCCTCTCGCTCACGGGCCACGCGGCGGAAGTGGTCGAGTGAGCATCGCCCGCGACTCCGGCGTGGTCGCCTGGCGCAACATCCTGCGCATCCGGCGGACGCCGCAGCTGATCGTGTTCGCGACGATCCAGCCCGTCATGTTCGTGCTGCTCTTCACCTACGTGTTCGGCGGCTCGATCCCGACGCCGGGCTTCGACTACGTCGACTACCTCGTGCCGGGCATCCTCGTCCAGACCGCGGCGTTCGGCTCCTCGTCGACCGCGATCGGGCTGGCCGACGACCTGAAGCGCGGCATGGTCGACCGCTTCCGCTCGCTGCCGATGGCGCGCGCCGCGTTCCTCGGAGGCCGCACGCTCGCCGACCTCGCGCGGGCCATGGTGGTCGTCACGATGGTGCTGCTGGTCGGTTTCCTGGTCGGGTTCCGGCCGTCAGCCAACCTGTTCTACATCGCCGGCGGGGTGCTGCTGGTGCTCTCGCTCGGGTTCGCGATGTCGTGGCTGTTCGCGTGCCTCGCGCTGCTCGTGAAGGATCCCGAGGCGGCGGCCACCGCGGGTTTCATCCCGCTCTTCCCGTTCGTGTTCGCAAGCTCGATCTTCACGCGCACCGCGACGATGCCCGACTGGCTGCAGTCGTTCGCCGACCAGCAGCCGCTGACCCGGGTCTGCGACGCCGTGCGCGGGCTGATGCTGGATTCCTCGACGGCCGACGTCGTGCCGGCCGTGCTGTGGATCGTCGCGATCCTGGGCGTGTTCGCGCCGCTGGCGGTCGTGCTCTACCGCCGCACCTGAGCGCCGCTCAGCGCAGGCGTTCGGACAGCGCCGCGATCTGCTCGGGCCCCACACCGCAGCAGCCGCCGATCAGGGTCGCGCCGGCGTCCACCCACGCCTTCGCGAAGGCGCAGTAGCCGTCCGGACCGAGATCGGTGCGGATCCCGAACAGCGCGTCGTTGGCCTCGTGGTCGTCGGGAATCTCCGGGAACGCGTTCGCGTAGGCGCCGATCGGCAGGTCCGGCGCGGCCGCCCGCGCGGCGGCGATCGCCCCCGCCATCCGCTCCGGCTGCGAGCAGTTGAACAGCACCGCCTCGGCGCCCAGCTCGACCGCTGCCGCCGCGGCGGCCGCGACCCCCTCGCCCGACCGCAGCCGGGGCGAGACGTGGGGGCGGTCGTCGAGCGTGAACGAGATCCACAGCGGGCGGTCGTCGCCGGCGACGGCGGCTGCAGCTGCCGCCGCCTCGGCGATCGAGCTCTGCGTCTCGGCCAGCCACAGGTCGACGTACGGCGCCTGGCCCGCGACCAGCTCGGCGAACAGCGCCGGCGCGCGCTCCGGTGCGAACAGGTCGGGACGATATGAGCCGAACAGCGGCGGCAACGATCCCGCGACGCGGACCGGGCGGCCGGCCGCATCGGCCTCCTCACGCGCCAGCCGGCCCGCGAGCGCGGCGAGCTCGCGGCCGCGCTCGGCGAACCGCTCCTCGCCGATGTGGAAAGGCACCACCGCGTAGGCGTTCGTCGTGATCACGTCGGCGCCGGCCTGGATGAACGAGCGGTGCGCGCGGGCCACCCAGTCGGGGCCCTCGAGGAGCGCCAGCGCCGACCACTCCGGCTGGCGAAACGGGGCGCCCATGCGAGCGAGCTGGCGACCCATGCCACCGTCCAGGATCGTGATCGTCATCCGGGCAGTCTCACGCCGGTGGGCCGCGACCAGCGTCGGTACGAGCGCCGCACGGCCATGCCCACGTGCAGGTAGAGATCGAGCACACCGGTGCGCGAGTCGGTCGACAGGCCGACGGCCGGAGCACGGCCGTAGAAGAAGCCGAACGTGTGCTGCAGCAGCGCGCGGCCGATCCCGTGCCCCTGGTAGGGGCCCTTGACCGCGATCTGGTCGATCCAGCCCTCGCCCGGAAACTGGCGGAGCAGGGCGCCGCCCACCAGCTCGTCGTCCGTGACGGCGACGACCCCCCGCCACGGCTCCCAGCTCGCCGAGGCGACCGTGGATGCCGCCCAGTCCGCGTAGATGCCCCGTTCGCGACCCTCCCAGTGAGCGAATGCGTCGTCGATCAGATGGAACAGCTCGCGCTCCTCGCCCGGTTCCAGCAGCCGGATTCGGACGCCGTCAGGTGGACGCGCGGGCGCTGGCGGGTCGTCGCCGAGCGGGTACTGGAGGATCCACGAGGTGTGACCCGTCGTGCAGCCGAGGCCCTGCATGAGGGCGACGGCGCTCGCGTCGTCATCGCTCACGGTCTGCCCGGCGAGGGCGTGGCCGTGCTCGCCGGCGCGAGCCGTCCACCACTCGACGAGAGCCGTGCCGACGCCGCGATCGCGGGCTGACGGGACCACGTAGCCTTCTCCGCGCCCGCGATACGTCTCCGCGACCGCCACCACGGCGTCGCCGTCCCGCACCAGCACGACGTCGCTCGCGAGGTCGATCGTCGGCCGCGACCACGACTCGGCGATCTCGTCCTCCACGATCTCCGCGAGGCCGTGCGCATGGGCCTCGCACGCGGCGATGACGGCCGTCGCGGCTGCCACGTCGGCCATCGTCGGGCTGTGGACCGTCAGCCCCGGCAGGGCGTGTTCGAGCACCTCGCGGGCATGGCTCATGGTGGAGATTCTGCCGGGCCGCAGCCCGATCGGCCACCATGTTGTCGATGAGCCCCGCCGAGGAACAGGTCTGCGCCGAGATCGCCCGCCGTGAGCCGGAGCTGGTCGAGCTGCTGCAGTCCCTGATCCGGTTCGACACGACGACGCACACGGTCGGCGACGCGCCGCGCGACGAGGTAGCGCTGCAGTCCATGCTGGCCGACCGGTTGCGCGCCGCGGGCGCGTCGGTCGACGTGTGGGAGCCCGACATGACGGTGCTGGCCGGGCACCCGATGGTGCCGGCGGGCTTCTCGTTCGCGGGCCGGCCCCAGCTGGCGGCACGGTTCGCCGGCGCCGGTTCGGGGCGGACGCTGCTGTTCAACGGCCACGTCGACGTGGTCTCCGTCGAGCCGCGCGAGCAGTGGCGGTACGACCCGTTCGCGGCCGTCGTCGCCGACGGGCAGGTCCATGGCCGCGGCACGTGCGACATGAAGGGGGGCGTGGCCTGCATGGTGTTCGCGGCAGAGGTGCTCGCGGGACTCGGCGTGTCGCTGGCCGGCGACCTGGTCGTGAACACCGTGACGGAGGAGGAGTCCACCGGTGCCGGCGGACTCGCGATGGCGCACGCGCTGGTGGCGGACGGCGCGATCGTTCCCGAGCCGAGCGGGTTCGACGTGTGGATCGCGTGCCGGGGCAGCCTGCTGCCCCGGATCACCGTGGAGGGACGCGCGGGCCATGCCGGCATCGCGCCGCTGCATCCCGACCAGGGTGGGGCGGTGAACGCGATCGAGAAGATGGCCATCCTGCTCGAAGCGGTGCGGCGGCTGCGGGAGGAATGGGCGCTCCGTCCGCGGCACCCGTACCTGTCGCCGGCCGACTGCGTGCCGACCATCATCGCCGGCGGTGAGTGGCTGGTCTCGTACCCGGCCAGCTGCCGGCTCGACTGCCACATCGAGTTCCTGCCCGACCAGGCCGACGAGCGGGGCTACGGCTCGCGCGTCGAGCGGGAGTTCTGCGACTGGATCGCCCGTGCCGCCGCCTCCGACCCCTGGCTGGCCGCGCATCCCCCGACCATCGAGTGGGTGACGGGCGCCGTGCCGCCGGCCGAGGTGCCTGCCGACGATCCGATCGTGGAGGCGGCGCTCGGCGCCGTGGCCGCGGTCGGACGCCGCGGCAAGCTGGCCGGTCTCGACAACTGGCACGACGGCGCGACCCTGACGGCTGAGGCGGGCATTCCCGCGATCTGCCTCGGGCCGGGCGACATCCGGCTCGCGCACACGACGGGGGAGCGCGTCCCGATCGCCGATCTGGTGTCGTGCGCGCAGGCGCTCGCCGTCGCGGCGATGCGGTTCTGCGGCGTGGCCTCCTAGCTCCTGCTTTCCTTCCCCGTATGGCCGACTATCGCGAAGTCAACGGCGCGTACTGGGACGACCGCGTCGCGGCGCACGCCGCGTCACCGAGCTACGGCCTGGCGCGCTTCTCGGAGGATCCGGAGCACCTCAGCGAGGTCGTGCGGTTCGACGTGCCTCGGCTGGGCGACATCTCGGGCCTCGACACCGTCCACCTGCAGTGCCACATCGGCACCGACAGCGTGTCGCTGGGGCGGCTCGGGGCGCGCGTCACCGGCCTCGATCTGTCTGCGCCCGCGCTCGAGCAGGCGCGCGCGCTGGCGGTGGCCGCCGGCGTCGAGGCGACCTTCGTCGAGTCGGAGCTGTACCGCGCAGTCGAGGCCCTCGGCGGCGAGCGCTTCGACCTGGTCTACACCGGCGTCGGCGCGCTCGGCTGGCTGCCCGACATCCGGCGCTGGGCACAGGTCGTCGCGGCGCTGCTGCGCCCCGGTGGGCGTCTGCACATCCGCGAGGCGCATCCGGTGCTGTGGTCGCTGGCCGACGCCCGTCCCGATCAGCTGCTGGTGATCGACTTCCCCTACTTCGAGCGTGAGGAGCCGTCGGTCTGGGACGAGGCCGGCACCTACGTCGAGACCGACGCCGAGTTCGCGCACAACGTGACCAACGAGTGGAACCACGGCCTGGGCGAGATCGTCACCGCACTGCTGGATGCCGGCCTGGAGCTGACCATGCTGGAGGAGCACCAGTCCGTCCCGTGGGACGCCATACCCGGTCAGATGGTCGATATCGGTGGTGGCGAGATGCAGCTGAAGGACCGCCCCGACCGGCTGCCGCACTCCTACACGCTGCAGGCCCGCCGCGTGAAGGCCGCTCCGTGACACAGACCTCGTCCACGCCGTCGCTCAGCGTCGGCTCGGTCGACGAGGCGATCACCGCCCCGCGCGCATCGGGTCTGCGGCTATCGGTCTGTGCGCGGCGTGCCAGGCTGAGGCCGGCTGACGGCAGCCCGTCTGCACGGCGTGCGAAGCCGTAGCATTGGCGGGGATGGCGGACGAGCGCGAGCGCAGATTCGGGTTCGCGGCGCAGGACGACGTCCCGATCCCGTACCTGGAGCGGATCCGGACCTACTACGAGGCGCTGGGCTACGGCGCGCCCTACCTCTGGGCGCACTACGCCGACGTGCCGTTCCAGCCGCCGCGTCGCGCGCTGGCCGCGTCTCGCGTTGCCCTGGTCACGACCGCCGCGCCGTTCCGGCCCGACAAGGGCGATCAGGGGTCGGGCGCGCCGTACAACGCGGCCGCGAAGTTCTACGACGTCTACTCGCTGGACGCCAACCGTGATCCCGACCTCCGCATCTCGCACCTCGCGATCGATCGCGACCACACCACCGGCGAGGATCAAGCCGCGTACTTCCCGCTGGCCGAGCTGCGCCTCAGTGCGGCTGCCGGCCGGATCGGCGAGGTGGCGCCGCGCTTCCACGGACTGCCGACGAACCGCAGCCATGGGACGACGCTCGACGTGGACTGCCCGGAGCTCGCCACGCGCTGCCTGGCCGACCGCGTGGACGCGGCCATCCTGGTCGCCAATTGCCCGGTCTGCCACCAGTCGGTCAGCCTGGCCGCGCGGACACTCGAGGAGCACGGCATCGCGACCGTCGTGATGGGCTGTGCGAAGGACCTCGTCGAGTACGTCGGTGTGCCGCGGTTCGTCTTCTCCGACCTGCCGCTCGGCAATGCCGCCGGGCGTCCCCACGACGCGGCTTCGCAGGCCAGCACGCTCCAGCTCGCACTGGCGCTGCTCGAGTCGGCGTCGGGGCCACGGACGACCGTGCAGTCGCCGGTCAGGTGGAGCGATGACGTCTCCTGGAAGCTCGACTACAGCAACGTCGAGCGCCTGACACCGGAGGAGCTGCGAGAGCGGCGCGCGGCGTTCGACCAGCAGCGAGCGGTGGCGCGCACCGTTCGCGACGCCGGCTGAGCGTACGCCGCCAGTCCTACCGCCGGGCGGTGCGGCGGGTCTGACGGATCACCCGGTCGTCATGGGCTGTGCCCCGCGAGACTCCGCGGTGGCATCGACGTTGACACGGCCGGAACGGTGTGTGACCGTCGAGGCCGAGAGCGGGAGGGCGGGACGACCGATCGGGCAGAGATCGTGCGCGAACGCTTCCACCGGGTCGCGCGTGAGCGTGTCCGGGGGCTCATCAACGACGGCCTCGTGGCCGAGCACGCCGCCCGACCGCTCGGGCCGCACTCCGACAGCCTCACACGGGTGCTGACCTTCATGCGGCGCGCCGACATCGAAGGCAAGCAGGTGCTGCTCACGGTCGAGACCGATCGGCGGTGGCGGATCGCGCGGGTCACGCGGGCCGACCGGACGCGGCCGCTGATCGTCGAGGCTGACGAGTTCACGTCGTGCCACGCAGCGCTCCACGCGATCTTCCTCCAGCGCGTCGAGGCGCTGCAGCTTGGCTGACGAGTTCGTCGAGCCGGCCCCGGCGATCTTCGGCTACACGTCGAAGTTCAGCTTCCAGCCGGGCGAGCGGGTGCCGATCCACGTCAGCTGCGAGCAGATCGAGCGCTACGCGGCACACCTCGTGCGCCTGCGGCACGGATACGAGGGGCCGCAGGGCCCCGGATTCCTCGAGACCGAGCTCGAATCGGCTGCGAACGGTGACTACGACGGTGCCTTCCACGAGCCGAACACCGGCTCCTACGTGACGGTCGACGACGCCGGCCGCCTGGCCGGCCTCGCGTCGTGGACGATCGAGCTCACGTTCCAGGCGACGACGCCGGAGAGGTCGCCGCAGTTCGTGATCGGCGCATGGGACGATGGTCGTGGCGCCGGCTACGCCATCACGCTCGAGGCCGGCACCGTGGCCGTGGTGTTCGGCGACGGCGCCGGCCGTCGCGCGGTCCTGACGACCGATCCGCGGGTCGAGGCGCGTGCCTGGTACCGCGTCGTCGCGTCGTTCGATGCGGCAACCGGCGAGGCGACTCTGCTGTGCGAGCCGACGACGGCGTCGGTCGGCGCGCACCTGCTGCCGGGCACCTCGCACGCGCGCGGCGACTCCGGGCGGCTCCTCGTGCCGTTCGTCCCATCGGCCGCCACCGTGCCGTTCCGGATCGGCGCGGGTTCGACGGGGAACGCCGGGTTCCCCGAGTGCGTCGGTCACTTCAACGGCAAGATCGGGAACCCGCGGGTGTTTTCGGCCGCACGTGGCACCGCGGACGCGCCGCCGCTCGCGGCGTGGGACTTCGGGCGCTCGAACCGCCCCGACGGTTCCCTGCTCGACACCGTCGTCGATGTGTCGGGCAACGGGCTCGACGGCGTCTGCGTGAACAGCCCCACGCGCGCCGTCACGGGGCACAACTGGACGGGCCGCGAGCCGAACTTCCGGCACGCCCCGGACGAGTACGGCGCGATCCACCTCCACGACGACGACCTCGACGATGCGCAGTGGCCGGAGGCGTTCGGCGTCGACCTGCCGGATGACCTCGCGAGCGGTGTCTACGCGGTCCGACTGCGTGACGGAGCGACGGAGAGCCACGTCCCGTTCGTCGTCCGGCCGGGGCCGGACAGCGCGCGGAACACGGTCGCGATGCTGCTGCCCACCGGGGCGTACCTCGCGTACGCGAATGACCGTCTGCAGTTCGACGTGGCGGGTGCCGAGCTGCTGATGGGGCACACGCCGATCGTCTCGCGACACGACCTCGAGCTGCAGCGTCACTACGACTTCGGCGGCTCGAACTACGAGGTGCACTCGGATGGTTCGGGCGTGCTGTACTCGTCGCGCCGCCGGCCGATCATCACCCTCGACCCGCGCTACCGGGCGTGGATGGGCGTCAACTCGTTCTGGCAGTTCCCGGCCGATCTGTGCATCACCGACTGGATGGCTGCTCACGACATCGCGTTCGATGTGATCACGGACGAGGACCTCGACCGTGAGGGCGCCGGCCTGCTCGAGCCGTACCGCGTGGTGCTGACCGGGAGCCACCCGGAGTACGTGTCACTGCCGGAGCTTGACGCCATCGAGGAGTACGTCGCCGGCGGCGGCCGCGTGATGTACCTGGGCGGCAACGGGTTCTACTGGATCGTCTCGTACCACCCGGAGAAGCCGTACGTGATGGAGGTGCGGCGCTCCGAGGCGGGCACGAGACCGCACCAGGCGCCGGCGGGCGAGTACTACCTCGCGACCAACGGCGAGCTCGGCGCCCTCTGGCGCAACAAGGGACGCCCGCCGCAGCGGCTGTTCGGCGTCGGGTTCACGGCGCAGGGCTTCGATCGGTCCTCGCCCTACCTGCGGATGCCCGACAGCTTCGACCCGCGTGCCGCCTTCATCTTCGAGGGCGTCGGCGAGGACGAGGTGATCGGCGACTTCGGCATCGTGGCCGACGGCGCAGCCGGCTACGAGGTCGACCGCTACGACCTCGCGCTCGGCACGCCGCCAGACGCGTTGCTGGTGGCAACCTCCACACCGCTGTCGGACAACTACAACCACTGCTCGGAGGAGATCTTCGAGACGCCACCGGGCCTGCGTGGCAGCGAAGATCCCGACGTGCGCTCGGACATCGTCTACTTCTGCCAGTCGGGCGGTGGCGCGGTGTTCTCGACGGGCTCGATCGCGTGGACGGGCAGCCTGTCGCACAACCGCTACGACAACAACGTTGCCCGTATCACCGGCAACGTGTTGCGCCGCTTCATGTCGCCGGAGCCGCTGGACTGGTAGCCATCAGCTCGGCGGCCACGCGGCCACCGCTGCGCAACGCTCCCTCCAGCGTCGCGGCCCAGCCGTCGCCGGCCGTGTGCTCGCCGGCGAACGAGATCCGGCCGACCGGCGTGGACAGCAGTCGCTGCAGCGCATCGTCGCCGGCGGCGCGTCGCACGGAGTACGCACCGAGCGACCACGGATCGGTGCGCCACGAGGTCACGCACGCCTCGCCGGCGATGGCCGGCAGCTCGGGCCAGAGGGCGCGGATCGCGGCGAGCCAGGTCTCGGTGCCGTCGTCCGCGCCGAGCGCATCGACCACCGGCGCGGCCCCCGCCCAGGAGGAGACGGATGCCCCGCCCAGCTGATCGCACGGTGTCACGTACGCCCAGAAGCGAGCGGGGACGGACATGATCGCGTCCGGGGCGACCGGCTCGGCGAGCGGCGCCGAGAGCTTCGCGGCGACCGACATCCGCAGCGTGCCGAGCGCGGCGGCAAGCTCTGTGGGGAGCGCCGGCGTGATCGGCAGGGCCGCGAGCAGCGGGTGGGGAATCGCGACGACGGCGACATCTGCCGCGACCTCGCCCGCGTCGGTGCGCACGCGCACGCCGGCCTCGTCGTGCGCGATTGCGCGAGCCGGCGTCCGCAGACGGACGGCGGCACCGAGCCGTTCGGCCAGGCGGTCGGCGATCTGCTGGTTGCCGCCCATCACACGGCGTGCCTCGTCGTTGGCGAGCAGCTTGGAGACGCTCGCCAGGTACCCGGCGTCGAGGTCGTCGATCGGGTGCGCGTGTGAAGACTGGACGCGGGCGGCGAACAGCTCGCGGATCGCAGGGTCCGTGACGACCTCCTCCAGCATGGCGAGCGCCGGCTTGTCGGGGCGATCCGCAGCGGCGACCTCGACGGCGGCTGCGGCCGCGAGCGCCTCGGTGCGGTCGATGCCGGGGTCGGGCCGGAGCGCGCGGTGGGGGTACCGGATCCCCATCCCGACGAGCTCGAGACCGAGCCGCGCGCACGTCGCCTCCGTCTCGGTGTAGCCGCCGGTGATGAACTCGCCACCGCGCTCGATGAGGGCGCCGCTCGGTAGGCGGTCGGACCAGATCCGGCCACCGACCCGGTCGCGTGCCTCGAGCAGGACGACGTCCGCTCCGGCCGCCGCAAGGTGGGCGGCGGCGGCCAGTCCGGCGAAGCCGGCTCCGATGACGCAGACGCGCATCGCGTCACCCTACTGGCAGGGGAGGGCGTTCGGCAATTACTTGACTTTGGTCAAACAATTTGTGTGCGCCAGAACGCGCATGCATCCTCCGGAAGCACGCACGCATCCGACCCGGTCGCGCGATCTGCGCGCCTTCCGCGCGTGTTCGATGATTGGGGTCTGACCCCCGATTTGCCGTTTCCGGGGTCAGACCCTCACGAGTATCGCCAACGCGATCTGGGCGAATCACGGCTTCTGCAATGCCCCGAGCCTCGCGAGGCCGGACACGGCGTGGGCGTGCGAGACTTGACGCGTGGACGCCGACTTCACGATCACCGTGCGCTGCACGTCGTGCGGTGAAGGCCGGCCAGTCAGCCAGGATCCGTGCCCGTCGTGTGGCGCCGACGCCTACCGGCACCGGACGGCGGATGCCGGCGAGGTCCTGGAGATGGCCGACGACGGAGCTGTCGGCGACGGCGATTCCGCGCCGTTCGAGTAGCGCGGCCACCGCCCGGCGAAGCGCTCGATCTACCGGAAGCGCTCGACCGCGCCGGCGGCCGCGTCGCCCTCGACGGGCGTCTCCGGCGCCGGCGCGGCAGGAACCGAGTCCCACCGCACCCGCAGGCGCGGGTCCCGCGGGTCGAACACCACGCGCCGTGCCGAGCCGTCGCCCGAGACCGGCTCGATCTGCACCATGTCGGAAGAGACGGGCGCGAACGACGCGTCCAGGCGCAGGTCGATGAACCCGGCCGACGCCTCGCCGACCGAGAACAGCCCGCCTGCGCCGAGGGTGCCGCCGTCGACCAGGAGACTCTTCCCGACCCGTTCCATGTGCTGCAGGTGGTCGTGACCGGTGAGGATCACGACGGATGTCTGGCCGGCCTGCGTCGCGACGTGGTCGAGCAGCGCGTGCGCCAGGCCGTGCTGGTGGACGAGCACGATTCGCGGACGGGGGCGGAGGGCGTCGAACCACTCGGCCAGCCGCTGGCCGGCCGACGTGAAGCCGTCGCCCTGCAGCTCGAGCGGATGCACGCCGAACGTCGCCGTGGGCGACTCCAGCGGGTCGGAGTACCCCGCCACCGTCATGCCGGCCACCGTCACGACGGGGCCGGGCACGAGCCGGCCGCTGCGGTCGAGCGTGCCGTCGTTGCGCAACACCAGCACGCCGCGCTCGGCCAACCGCTGCATCAGCGGCAGCGTGTCGTGGTTGCCGCTGACCGCGACGATGGTCGGACCGAGCGCCGCGACGTCGTCGGCGATCGGGGCTTCGTACGCCGTACCCAGCTGGCTGAAGTCGCCGACCAGAAAGATCGGCTTGCCCTTCGCGTACCGGCCGAAGGCCCGCAGCGGCAGGGAGTTGGAGTGGATGTCGGAGCCGACCACGAACTCGTGCACCGCGGTCGGCGGCGTGATCGGCTCCGAGACCACGCTGACGAGGTTCACGAGGCCCGTCAGCGCCGTGTCGTACGACGCGGTGTAGCCCTTCGACGCGTCGGTCAGCTGCGCGGAGAACGCCAGCAGCCGCGGCAGCTCGTTGCCGTGAGCGTGGAACGTCGGGTGCTCAAATGCCCGGTAGTCCACGTGGGCGAGGCTCCAGCCGACCGGAACGACCAGCGCCGCGCTCGCGACCAGGCCGGCCGGAACGCTCAACAGCACGAGCCGGCGCCGGCCGAACGCAACCGACAGCACGCACCCCGCGAGGAGCGCGCCCGCGAGCCCGCCCAGCGCCGCGACCAGCAGCGCGTGCCGCACGGCGCCGCGCACCATCGGCGGCACCTGCGCCCGTGCCTGCTCGACCTTGCGCGTCGCGTCGGCGCCCGAGCGCAGCGCGGCGAGGGCCTGCTCGCGATCGACGGCGGTGACCTCGGCGCGGATGGTGACCGGCGCCCGGTACGGCCGCGCGACGACCTCCCAGTCGACCAACGGCATGTAGAGCTCCGCCCGCCCCGACCTGCTCGCCTCGACCTTGATCGTGACGGTGCCGAGCGCCAGATGCGCGGTGCTGCCGCCGAACGCGCGCAGCGCAAGCGTGGCCCCGCCAACCGTCCCGGCGATCAGCGCGGCGACGATGACGAGCCAGCTGATCAGCCATCGCGTCCCGCGCCAGCGCGCGGGAGCGACCGTCTCGGCGACCGGGCCCACCCTCTGAACGTACCGCGGTCCAGACGCGCGATTGGCGCTACCGCCGGTTCGTGACCCGACCGCTGCACGGACGAGATCATTTACGAGATACGAAAACGTTTACGAGACGGGTCGATCACCTCGGCGAACACGACTAGAGGAAGATGTCGGGGAGCAGCTCACCCGCCCCGAGCCGGTACGGCTCGAGGTCGACGATGCCCGCCTCGGCGAGCACCTCGTCGTCCATGAAGAAGTTGCCGGTGCACTCTCGCGCCGGGCGCTGGAAGATCGCGTGGGCGGCGTCAGCGACGATCTTCGGGGAGCGTGCGCCCGCCATCGCCTCCTCGCCGCCGAGGAGGTTGCGAATCGCGTCGGTGGCGATCAGCGTGCGCGGCCACAGCGAGTTGGCCGCGATACCGTCCTCCTTCAGCTCCTCCGCGAGGCCCAGCGTGCAGAGGCTCATGCCGTACTTCGACAGCGTGTAGGCCAGGTGCTCGCCGGGCCAGTGCGGGTCGAGGCGCAGCGGTGGGGAGAGCGTCAGGATGTGCGGGTTCGGCGACTCGCGCAGATGCGGGATTGCCGTCTTCGAGAGCAGGAAGGTGCCGCGGACGTTGATGTCCTGCATCAGGTCGTAGCGCTTCATCGCGATCTCGGAGGTCTTCCGGATATCGACGGCGCTGGCGTTGTTGACGACGATGTCGATGCCGCCGAAGGTGTCGACCGCAGCGGCTACCGCGCGTGCAACGTCGTCGTCGTTTCGGACGTCGCCGACGACCGGAACGGCCCGTCCGCCGGCCTCCTCGATCGCGGCTACCGCGGTGTGGATGGTGCCGTTCAGGCGCGGATCGGGCTGGTCGGTCTTCGCGAGCAGGACGACGTTCGCGCCGTCGCGGGCGAGGCGCAACGCGATCGCGAGCCCGATCCCGCGGCTTCCGCCGGACATCAGCAGGGTTTTGGCTGGCGCGGACACGGCGCAGATCCTACCGGCGCTCGGCGTGCCCGGGGAGCGGTTCAGGCATGGCAGACTCTCGCGATGATGCATTCGCTCGACCGAATTTCCGCGCCCGCGGCCGTGAGGCGACACTAGGGTGCGGCTCGCGACGGTGCGGACCCCTGACGGTCCGCGTGCTGCCGTGATGCGCGGCGACGTGGGGGCCGTGATCCTGACGGGCCACGGCGATGTCGGCGAGCTGCTCCGCGCCGGTGCCGACGGACTCGCGGCAGCCGTGCGGGCGGCCGCGGCGGGCGACGCCATCGCGGTTGCGGAAGGTGATCTGCTGCGTCCGATCCTCGCGCCCGGCGCGATCGTCTGCGTCGGCCTCAACTACCGGGCCCACATCCTCGAGATGGGCCGCGAGCTGCCGACCAGTCCGACGCTGTTCTCGAAGCTGCCGCGGTCGCTCACCGATCCGTTCGCCGAGGTCGTGCTCCCGCGCGCCAGCGAGAAGGTCGACTACGAGGGCGAGCTCGCGATCGTGATCGGCACCGCCGGCCGCGACGTCCCGGTCGAGCGGGCGCTCGACCACGTCGCGGGCCTGACGATCTTGAACGACGTCAGCATGCGCGACTTCCAGCGCCGCACCCTGCAGTGGTTCGCAGGCAAGGCGTGGCAGTCGTCGACGCCCGTCGGGCCGTGGATCACCACGCTGGACGAGCTGGGCGACCTCGGCGACCGCGTGCTGACGACGACCGTCAACGGCGAGGTGCGGCAGGAGGCGCCGCTCGGCGACCTGGTGTTCGACCTCGCCACGCTGGTCGCCGACCTGTCGACCATCGTCGAGCTGGAGCCGGGCGACATCATCGCCACGGGCACGCCCGGCGGCGTGGGTGCCGCCGTGGAGCGCTACCTCACGGCCGACGATGTGGTCGAGGTCCGGATCGACGGTCTGGGCGCGATTCGCACGACGTTCAGGGCGCCCGAGGCGTCGTGATCATCGACACCGGCCAGCGGCCGCCGCTGCCGAGCCCCACGAACGTCTGAGTCAACCCTCGCCGGGCAGCGCCGCGATCGCCTCGATCGAGATCAGGAGGCCGTGCGGGAGAGCGACGTTCGCGGGTGCGGAGCGAGCCGGCGGCGGCGTTGTTCCGGAACGCTCGAAGCAGGGATGTTCGCCATCCAGCGAGACTAGAGGGTCTGCCCCGAGCGAGCGTCGGAACCGGCGCGGCGCCCGACCCTGGGTTAGCCTGGGAGACAGTCCCGTGACCGATCTGTTCATCTCCTACTCGCGCCGGGACAAGGCCTTCGTCGAAGACCTGCACGCCGCGCTCGAGAGCCACGGGCAAGAGGTGTGGGTCGACTGGACGGACATCCCGTACACGGCCGACTGGTACGAGCGCATCTCGGAGGGCATCCGCGATGCGCAGGCGTTCGTGTTCATCGTCTCCGCCGACTCGGTGGCATCCGAGGTCTGCCGGCGGGAGGCGATGCATGCCGCGGAGCTGCACAAGCGCATCATCGGCATCCAGCTGGGCGACATCGGCCACGCGACGGCGCCCGAGGCGGTGGGCCGGGTCAACTGGATTCCCGCCGAGGGGCGCTCGGTCGCCGACGTCGCGGTCGAGCTGGTGGGGGCGCTCACCGCCGATCTCGACTGGGTCAAGGCGCACACCCGCTACCTGGGGGATGCGGAGCGCTGGGATCGGGGCGGACGAGATGCGAGCCTGCTGCTGCGCGGGGCGGAGCTGCAGGCGGCGGAGCGCTGGCTGACCCGGGGTGGTGCCGAGCAGAAGGATCCGCCGCCCGCGCCGCTGCACTACGAGTTCATCCTCGCCGGCCGACGAGGGTCGACGCGTCGCCTGCGGATGGTCGCGGCGCTCTCGCTCGGAGCGGTCGTGATCACGGCCGCCCTCGCGGTCCTGGCGCTCACCCAGCGCAACCAGGCGCGCGACCAGCGCACGACCGCCCAGTCGCGAGAGCTGTCGGCGGCCTCGCTGCTCAACCTCGGCGACGACCCCGAGCTGAGCGTGCTGCTCGCGCAGCGTGCGGCCGGCGTGCGCGGCACCGACCAGGCGCGCGACGCCCTGCGCCAGTCGCTGCTCGCCTCGCGCGTGCGAGCGAGCTTCAACGGGCACACGGGTGCGATCGAGGACCTCGACCTCTCGCCGGACGGCACGCTCGCCGCGACGACGTCGGAAGACGGGACGCTGCGGACGTGGGAGGTACCGAGCGGGAAGCCCGTAGCCACGATCCGCGAGCCGAAGGGCTTCGCGCTGGTGCAGGTGCACTTCAGCCCCGACGGCACGATGGTGGGAGCTGCCACGGATGGCGCGACCGTGCACGTGTGGGACCCTCGCACGGGCGCGCCGGTGGCGACGCTCGTCGATCCGCGGGACTACCGGCCGCAGACGTGGGAGTGGAGCCCCGACTCGGTGCGGATCGTGCAGAGCGCCTTCGTTGCCGACGCCCGCATCTGGGACGTGCGCACCGAGCAGCCGGTCGTCGACCTGCCGCAGACGGCGTTCGCCGACGGGTTCGCGTGGAGCGCAGACGGGTCGCTGATCGCGTTCGCGGGGCAGGGCGGCGATGCGGCCCTCTACGACCCGGCGACCGGCCGCCGTCTCATCACGCTCACCGGTCACAGCGCGGACACCGTCGTCTCGTCTCCGGTTTGGAGCCCCGACGGGCAGCGCCTCGCCACGACCGGCTTCGACTCGGTGACGTTCACCGGCGAGACGATCATCTGGTCGCGCGAGGGCGCCCTGTTGCAGAAGATCGCGGAGACGCACGGGGTGAACGACCTCGCGTGGAGCCCGGACGGAACGCGCCTCGCCGGTGCCGGCAACGACGGCAGCGGACGCATCTGGGATGCGTCGTCGGGTTCTGTCGACGCCGTCCTGTCCGGCCATGAGGGACCGGTGAACGTGATCACGTGGATCGGCGACGACGAGCTCGCAACGGGGAGCGAGGACGAGTCGGTGCGGCTCTGGGACGCGGCCAGCGGCGGCCAGATCGCCGACCTGCGCGGACACCGCGGCGAGGTGCGCGCGCTCGCAGTACCGCCCGGCGGGAAGCTCGTGCTCTCGGCCAGCGCCGATCGCACCGTGCGCGAGTGGTCGGCGGCGCGTGACGTGATTCCCCGGACCGGACCGTCACTGGCGGATACGACCGGCGCGACGGCGATCAGCGGCGACGGGCACTGGATGCTCGCGCTGGGCGACGCCGGGGCGGACGCGCCGACGCCGATGCTGGTCGATCTCACGGGCACGGAGAAGTCCGTCCCCGCCGCCGTTCCCGATGGGCTGGTGCTGATCGCGGGCATCGACGACGCCGGCCGCCTCGGGGTTGCGCGGGCCGCGTCGCCGGCGGATCCGGCGCAGCAACAGGATCCGGCCGCCTTCGTGGTCGACCTGAGATCCGGCACCCGGCTCGCGAGGCTGAGCGGCACCCGGCTCGCGCCGTTAATCGCGGCGTTCGACCCGGACGGCGGGCTGGTCGCGGTCGGCACCGACAACATCTCCGCCGACCCCGCGAGGTCGGACGGCCAGGTGCGGATCTTCGACGTTGCGTCGGGCCGGGTGGTCGGCGGCTACGAGCACGACCGGCCGGGCACGAACGGCTACGGCACCGTGCGCGGGTTCGACTGGAGCGATGACGGCAGCATGCTCGCGTCGGGCGCGGACGACTGGACGATCCGCGTGTGGGACGTCCGCGGGAAGCGAATCGTCCACACGCTCGACCTGCCGCGGCCGACGGCGCGGATGCCGCAGGGAGCGCCGGTCGACATCAGCCCGGACGGCAGGTGGGTCGCGGGCGCAGCGGGCTTCGACGACAAGGCCTACGTCTGGAACCTGGAGTCCGGGAAGGAGGTGGCCGAGCTGGCCGGGCACGCGAGCATCATCGAGAGCGTGCGGTTCCATCCCGACTCCGAGCTGCTCGTGACCGCGTCCTTCGATCGGACGGCCAGGATCTGGGATCGCGTCACCGGCCACACGGTGGCGGTGATCCGCCCGCGGGCACGCGCGACGCCCGCGCAGCCGGCCAACCTCGCATCGGCCTCGTTCTCGGCCGACGGGACCGAGCTGCTGCTGGCCTCCGACACGCTCGATCGCTACCGGTGCGAGGTGTGCGGCGCGCTGCCGTCACTCGTGAAGCTTGCCCGCGGCCGTGTGACGCGCAACCTGACGGTCGCGGAGCGCGCCGCGTACCTGCACGAGACGTCCTAGGGGGACTGCGCGACGCCCCAGATCTCGACCAGCATCTCCTCGTCGTGCATGGACGGTTGCGGCACGAGGGTGATCGGCGGCAGCACGCCGCCGCTGCAGGCCGTGAGGAGCTCGGCGACGGCGCGGGTCGTGGCCACGCTGCCGTCGGACGTGAAGTAACAGACCAGCAGTGCGAGGTCGGACGCGGTGGCGCCGAACGCGCGCACGACGTCCTCCACCAGCCGCATCGTGAACTGCGTCTGCGCCAGCAGCTCGCCCGGGAACATCGTGCGGCCGCTGTTGGAGTCGGGCTCGTAGGCCACCTGGCCGCCGGTCCAGATCATGTCGCGCATGCGAATCCCCTGGCGGTACGGCAGGGGGATGGGCCAATCCCAGACGGCCTTCGGCCAGCGGTCCTCGCGCGGGACGTACTTGTCGAACCCGTTCCAGTGGTCGCGCAGGCCGAGTACCTCGACCTTGGTGCGCGTGCCGGCGGGCCAGAGCTCGTGGCACGGGACGACGGTCGCGACGGGGCCGGGCTCCCTGAAGTGCCGCGCGCGGGCATTGGCGAGCGGCGCCCACTCGTCGTAGGTCGAACCGAAGTAGTGGCCCTCCATCTTGATCGCGTCCTGGAACCCGGCGCCGAGCCCGGTCAGCGTGCGGCCGATCCGCTCCATGATCACGTCGGTCTGGGCTACCGGGTCGGCTGCCGGCTCGGCGCCGTCGTGGCCGGCTGTCCGCCCGGGAACGGCCAGGAACTCGCCGGCGCGCAGCCCGGCAGTCACCCTGGGGAGCGCGAACGCGGCGGTATGCGACGCGGGGACGACCTCGGTGATGGCGCGGGTCATCGGATGCGCCCGCCAGTTCCGCGACGCGATTGCCTGCAGCTGGACGAGCTGGCCCGGCCACGGCTGCTGCGGCACCGGGTTGGCGGTGATCGCGGGCGGCGGATCGCCACCGATCGCGTTGCTGATCGCGGCGATCACGTCCCACTCGCCGGCGCCGCTGCCGCTGCCGTAGAAGGCCTTGATGCGGATCACGTCGGCGAGCGTCGAGCCCTCGGAGTCGAGCGCCGCGCCGATGTTCTCGATCGCGCCGGTGATCTGCGCCGCGAGATCGTCGGGGTGGCGGATCTGCCCGTGCTCGTCGAGATCGCCGGCGCCGCCGACAAAGGTGTAGCCGCCGGCGCGCCCGATCGTGCGGTGGGGAAGGTCGAGCGGCAGCTTCCACGCAGACATGCGGTGCTCCTGGGCCGAGGGGCGAACGCCGACAGCCTAGTGCCCCGCGGGAAACCCCGCGGGAATCGTCGAAGTGAGATCGCGTCGGTGCGGTAGCTTCCTGGCATGGCGAACGACGCGACGGGCGCCGGCAGGCCGCGGGAACGCGACGAGTACTCGCGTCGAGACTTCCTCGTCCGCGCAGGAACCGCGGGCGTGGCCCTGGCCGGCGGAGCCGTGTGGACGGCTTCCTGCAGCAGGCAGTCCCAGGGCGGCGACGGACCGATCCAGCACGTCGTCATCTGCTGCCTGGAGAACCGCTCCTTCGATCACTACTTCGGCTACTCGGCCCAGGCGCAGGCCGCGGGGTTCGGGCCGCCCGATGGCTACACGCAGCCCGACGCGGCCGGCGGCCGGCACGCTCCGTTCGAGATAACGAAGCTGAGCACGGCCGGCCCACGGCATGGTTTCGGCGACGCGCGGGAGCAGGTGAACGACGGCGCGATGGACGGGTTCTACGTCAACGCGCAGAGCAAGCTGGGTGACGGGAAGATCGCGCTGCCGTACTACACCGCGCGGTCGATCCCGTTCTACTACAGCCTGCTGGACGACTCCGCGCTGTGCGCGAACTACTTCTGCTCCCTCGGCGGCCCGACCCTGCCGAACCGGTACTACCTGATGTCGGGCACCTCCGGCGGGATCACCACGAACGGCCTCTGGGGCTACGGGAAGTTCGAGTCCGACACCTGGCCGATCATCCTCGACCTGCTCGACGAGGCCGGCGTGAGCTGGAGGATCTA
Organism: Gaiellales bacterium; assembly: GCA_038321545.1. Lineage (GTDB taxonomy): Bacteria > Actinomycetota > Thermoleophilia > Gaiellales > F1-60-MAGs149 > VFJZ01. The sequence continues at coordinate 1,397 of JBBQFB010000021.1, read as the reverse complement.
CTCCGACGGCTTCGACGACGTCGGCAAGGGCGACAGCAACAACGTCGCCGTCTTCTGGAGCCGGTGGGCGCACCACTCGCGCACCACCGCCACGAAGGCGGACTACCTACGAGACCTGAGGAACGGGCGTCTCCCGCAGGTCTCGTGGATCATCACGAGCTCCACCATGGGCTACGACGAGCACACGCCCGCCGATGTCGGTGTCGGCATGCGGCACCAGCAGGAGCTGATCACGGCGCTCCGCGAATCGTCGGCCTGGCCGCATGCCGCGTACCTGCTCACGTACGACGAGCACGGCGGCTTCTTCGACCACGTTCCGCCGCCGCAGATCGATGCGTACGGGCTGGGCGTGCGCGTGCCGCTGTTCGTCGTCTCGCCGTTCGCGCGGCGCGGCATCGTCACGTCTGCGAAGCCGGCCGACCACGTCTCGACGCTGAAGTTCGTCGAGCACGTCTTCAACCTGCCCACCCTCGCCTCGCGGAACCACCGGTTCGACACCGCCACGCCGACCGGCGAGAACTACGAGGCGAACGGCGCTCCGGCGCCTCCGCGCGACGGCGACGACCGGCTCAGCGACCTGACCGACCTGTTCACCTTCAGCTGAGCGGAAGCGCGTCACCAGCCCGCTGATCGCGAGCGCCGTCAGCACGCTTCCGAATCTGTGGTGCAGATCACGTGATGTCGCGGCGGACGACGAAGCGCGTGCCGACGATCGCGAACGCCAGCCCGTACGCGGCGAACAGCAGCGTGGCAGCCCAGATCGGCAGCAGCTCTCCGCCGGCGGATCTGACGCCGCTCATGGCGCTGGCGGCACCGCCCGGGAACCAGCGGCCGACGCCGGGCGCGACGACCGTCAGCATGCTCTCGATGACGAGCGTCCAGATGAGCGTGGCGGTGATGGCGAGAGTCTGGTTCCGGATCAGCGCGCCGATGCCAACGCCGACCAGTGCTCCCAACGCGGTCGCCGCCGTTCCGCCCAGGATCACGACCGCGATGTCGGTGCGGTGGGTGCCGAGGTCGACGTGCCTGCTGTTGAGCCAGGGCAGGGCGACGGCGAGTGTGAGCAACGAGGCGACGACGCCAACCGCGAGGCCGACGAGGCCGGCGGCGGCGAGCTTCGCGGTCACGGCGCGCCGCCGCTGGGGCGTGATCAGGAACATCGAGGTGGCGGTGTTGAAGCGAAACTCTCCGGCCATCAGCAGGATGCCGATGATGATCATCAGGACCCCGCCCGAAGAGGCCGCCGCGATGACGTTGCGGAAGCCTTCTGTGCTGTCGATGCTCGCGCTTCCCGATCCGCCTTGCATGGCGAGCGCGATGCTGGCGGGCACGAACGCGAGCGTGCTTGCGACGGTCCACCAGAAGGCGCGGAGCGTGCCGAGTTTGAGGAGTTCTGC
>JBBQFB010000020.1:0-28024 GCA_038321545.1 Gaiellales bacterium | reverse complement strand
CGGCGCGCCGCGCGCAGCCCGTCTACACGTGATCGCGCGGGATCGACGCGCGATAGCTCCGTGAGAACACCTCGTCGTCGCCCTCGCGGACGGTGAGGTCGTGGACGAGGTGGAACGAGTCGGCGTCGGACGTCATCTCGCCCCGCACGTGCGCGACCATCTGCCAGTCGTCACGGCCGATGGCTGACGTGTTCTCGACGACGACGCGTGCCGACAGCGGGTCTCCCTCGACGATCGAGTAGCGGGCCGTGGACGTGTCCTCCGCCTCGATCCGCGTCGCCACGTGGCGCTTGCGGCCACCCATGTCCCAGTCGAACACCAGCGTCGCGGAGTTGGACGCGAGGTCGCGCTCGATGCGCCGCGAGCCGACGCCCGGCGTGAGGTTCTCGACCGCCAGCTGCGGTCCGAACTCGGGCGGGCCGAACGGCGTCGCGATCTCGTCGGTGCGGGAGCGCAGCGGCAGCTCGAGCACGACGTCGGAGATGCGCAGCGTCGCGGCGCGCGGCGACGGCCAGGCGAGCGGCCAGTAGGTCGGCGAGAACCCGATCCGCAGCCTGCGACCCTCGCCGAACCGGTGGCCGATGCTATCGAGGACGATCGTGACGCGCTCCGGCTGGCCCGGAACGAGCGGTTCCGGATCGGCGCGCGAGGAGCGTTGCGCGAGGTTGAGCATGCCGCGCGTCACCAGCAGCGAGGCGCCCTCCGGCGCGACGTCGCAGAGGCGCGCGACCACCAGCGCGAGCGGCTGGTCGGACTCCACCGTGAACGACACCTGCGCGAAGCCGAGCAGCTCGATCGACTCGTCCAGCGGCTCGATCTCGACGCAGAACGACATCCCGTCGTCGGCGCGCTGGTCGAGCGGCAGGTCGTCGGAACCGCCGTCGGCGCACCACGCGCCGGAGTCGAGCCCGCACGCCTGCAGGCCCTTCACGACGCCCGCGCCGGCAAACGGGATCGACCGCACCTGCACGGCGGGCGACGGCCACGTCTGCTCGGTCACCCAGCGGCCGGGGCGGACGGCGCAGCGGCCGGCCGGGACGATGCGGTCCTGCAGGTACGCGGCCAGCATCGGCTGGTCCTCCGCGCCGTTCGCGATGCCCTTCAGCCAGCGATCGAACCAGTGCATGACCTCACGCAACACGCCGGCGCCCGGGCCGGGCACGCCCGCCTCGGTGTCGTTGTGGCCCCACGGGCCGATCACGCCGCGGCGCGGGCCGTCGAGTCCCTCGAGCAGGCGCATCACGGCATCGGTGTAGCCGTCCGTCCAGCCGCCGATCGCCATCACGGGGGCCGTGATGGCGGAGTAGTCGTCGCGCACCGATCCGTGCTGCCAGTAGGCGTCGCGACGCTGGTGCGAGAGCCAGATCTCGCCCAGCGGCTGCATCGTCTCGAGCCGGTCGAGCCACCGCTGCCTCCAGGAGTCGCCCACCACCCACGGCGCCGGCGGCTGCGCCAGGAAGCTCATCATCGAGACCGACCAGTGCAGCATGTCCATGCCGAGCACGCACCCGCCGCGGTAGTGCACGTCGTCGCCGTAGCGGTCGTCGCTCGCGAAGTTCGTCACGACGGCCTGCAGCTCGGGCGGTGCGAGCGCCGCGATCTGCAGTCCGTTGAAGCCACCCCAGGAGGTGCCGATCATGCCGATCGCGCCGTCGCACCACTCCTGCGCGGCGATCCAGCGCAGCACCTCCAGCGCGTCAGCCTGTTCCTGTGCGCAGTACTCGTCCATGATCGGACCGTCGGAGTTGCCCGAACCGCGGATGTCGACGCGCACGCCGGCGTACCCGTTCTGTGCGAAGAACGTGTGCTGCGCGTGGTCCCAGACCGCCGTGCCCTCCGTCAACCGGTAGGGCAGGTACTCGAAGATCGCCGGCACCGGATGCTCGCGGGCGCCGGCGGGCAGCCACGCGCGAGCGGCCAGCCGCGTACCGTCGGCGAGCGGGATCCAGAGGTGCTCGATGACCTCGACGGTGGCGGTGGCGTTCATGCCTCTACGGTCGCAGAGCGAGCGGCGAGCCGCTCCGCGTTCTGGTGCACCTTCTCGACCGCGCGTGCCACGTCGAGCACCGACTCACGGCGCGCGAGCAGCATCCGGTGCTCGAGCCACACGGTGGTGGCGGCGGCGGTGACCGCGACCGGCACCGCCGGACGCTCGTCGGACGAGAACAGCTCGAGGTCGCCGAGTGACGGGTAGGAGACGCCCATCGGGATCCCCTCGGCCTCGAGCGCTGCCTCGAACTCGCGCAGCGACACGCCGGCGAACTCGCTCGCGGCGTAGTGGAAGATGAAGCAGTAGTTGCCGTTCGCGTCCATCCGTTCGTCCCGCGGCTGCGGGCGGATGCCGGGAATCTCGGCCAGCGCCGCGTTCAGCACGATCGCGTTGGCGTTCCGGATCCGGTGCTGTTCCGGAAACCGCGCCAGCTGGGCCTGCAGGACCGCGCCCTGCCACTCGGTCATGCGCATGTTCGAGCCGGCGGTGCGGTGGTGGTAGAACCACTTGCCGCGCTCGCGGCCACAGTTGTGGAACTCCCAGGCGGCGTTCTCGAGCCCGGCATCGTTGGTCAGCAGGCAGCCGCCCTCGCCGGCCGTGATCAGCTTCGACCCCTGCATCGAGAACGAGCCGAACGCGCCCCACGAGCCGACGCCGCGCCCGCGCCACGACGAGCCGTGGGCGTGCGCGCAGTCCTCGACCAGGTGCAGCTGCCGGCGGTCGCAGAGATCGGTGAGCGCGTCCAGATCGGCCACGCACCCGCCGCAGTGGACGGCCACGATCGCCTTCGTGCGCGGCGTGATCGCGGCCTCTGCGAGCGCGGCGTCGATGCACAGCGTGTCGGCGTCGACGTCGACGATCACGGGCTCGGCGCCGACCGACATGATCGCCGTGGCCGACGCCACGAACGTGATCGCGGGCACCAGCACCTCGTCGCCGGCACCCACCCCGAGCGCAGCCAGCGCGGCCTCGATGGTGTGCGTGCCGTTGGTCATCGGCAGACCGTGGCGGGCGCCCTGGAACGCGGCGAAGTCGTCGGCGAAGCGCTGGGCGCGATCGCCGTCGCCCGACCACCACGCGCCCGACTCGAGCGTCGAGATCAGGTTCTCCCGCTCGCTGTCATCCCACATCGGCCACGACGGGTACGGGCGGGAGCGCAGCGGCTGGCCGCCGAGGATCGCGAGTTCTGCCATGCGGGCAGCTTAGATCCGCACGGTGGTCTACGCGATGTCGCGCTCGTCGCGATGCCGCGCCTGCAGCACCCGCACGAGGGCATCCACGACCAGGACGTCGAGCTGCGTACCGACCACGCGCAGGCACTCCGCAAGCGCGTCCTCGGTGTCGAGCGCGGCAGCGTACGGCCGGCCCGCCGTCATCACGTCCCACGCGTCGGCCACGGCGATGATGCGGGCGCCGAGCGGGATCGCGTCGCCGGCGAGGCCGTCCGGATAGCCGGTGCCGTCGATCCGCTCGTGGTGCGAGCGCACCCAGGCGACCTGGTCGGCGGCCAGCACCTCGGCCGCGATCTGGGCGCCGAGCGCGGCGTGCAGCTGCACGTGCGAGTGCTCCGCCGGGGTCAACAGGGTCGGCTTCAGCAGCGTTGCGTCGGGCACGCCCATCTTGCCGACGTCGTGGACGATCGCGGCCAGCTCCAGCCGCTCGATCTCGGGGGTCGGCCAGCCGAGCTCGGCGGCCAGCGCGCCGGCCATCGCGGCGACGCCGTCCGAGTGGCCGATCGTGGCCGAGTCCTTGTGGTCGATCGCGCGAGCGAGCGCCCGGATGCCGGCCAGCGACTGCGAGCGCAAGGGGCTCTCGACGCCCACCTCCGCCGCCACCTGCGTCGAGTAGCGCCAGATGCGGTTGCCGCCGTCGGCGAGCGCCTGCTGGAGCGACGCGCGCGCGAGCCGCAGCAGATCGTCCGGTGCCAGCGCCTGCTCGAGATCGCAGACGCCGGCCGCGACCGCGCAGGCCGGTCCAACAGCGCGGCGCAGGCGCTCGGCGGCGGCGTAGCCGTCCATGCCGTCCGCCTCGGGCACCAGCAGCGCGAGCTCGGTGTCGTCCAGCCGTGCCAGCAGCGAGCCGGGCCGCAGCGCCGCGCGCATCCGCTCGACCAGGCCGGGGTCGCGGGCAGCCTCGGCGTCGACGCCGAAGACGATCACGGCGAGCGGGCGGCCATGCCGCTCGGCGCGGGCGAACTCCTCGTCGAGCCGGGCGCGGAAGACCTGCTCGCCGACCAGGCCGGCGGGCGCCTCTCGCTCGGCAGGAGCCTCCGGAAGGGGTGGCGCGTCCGCAGTCGGCCCGGGAACAGGGAGGGGCTGCCGGCGTCTCGTCCACGGCGCGCGCACGCGTCCCCATCGGCAACCTGCGCCCGGAGGTTGAGCGCAATCCCACAAGCCGCGTACTATCGCGCCCATGGAGATTGGCCTCGTGTTGCTCGTCATGGTCGCCGTCGCCGTGGCGGCAGGCGTGGTCGTCCGACGCCGGAGGCCGCCGGCCGGGACCGCGGCGCCGCTGGTCGCGGCGCCGATCGCCGAGCCGCCGCCCGCCCGTGCGGAGCCCGACCAGGTGCTGCGCGGCATCTCCGAGATCCGGTCGTTCTTCCGCAAGAACGAGACGCCGATCTACTTCGTCTCGGCGACCGCGTTCAACCTGCTCGGCATCGACCGCTGGGTGCGCAACTTCACGTTCGTCAACTGGTACGACTCGTTCGACGGCACGCACCCGAACATCTTCGTGCCCGGTGAGCGCGGGTACCACGAGTTCCAGTCGATCGAGGAGATCGTCAACCACCTGCTCGGGCACAAGGAGGTGGCCGACCTCGTCGAGCACCGGGGCGGCCGCGGCAAGGCGTGCTTCCTGATGTTCGACACCGAGACGGAGGAGAACCTCGAGGCGCTCGGCCTCACCCTTGCATTTCCGAGCGCCGAGCTGCGCAACCGCCTCGACTCCAAGATCGTGACCACGCAGCTCGGCAACGAGGCGGGCGTGCCGAGCGTGCCGAACGTGCTCGGCCGGGCCGACGACTACACCGAGCTGACCGCCCTCGCCGAGGCCGGCGGACTCGGCCGCGACCTGGTGGTGCAGACGCCCTACGGCGACTCCGGCCAGACGACGTTCTTCATCGCCTCCGAGGACGACTGGGACGCGGACCGGGACAAGATCGTCGGCCAGCCGATCAAGGTGATGCGGCGCATCGACCCGCGCGAGGCGGCCGTCGAAGGCGTCGTGACGCGCCACGGCACGCTCGTCGGACCCGTCATGACGGAGCTGGCGGGCTTCCCCGAGCTGACCCCGTACGGCGGCGGTTGGTGCGGCAACGAGGTCGGCAGCGAGTTCTTCTCCGACCACCACCGCGAGCTCGCGCGGCGGTATACGCAGCAGATGGGCGACCGCCTCCGGCAGGAGGGCTATCGCGGCTACTTCGAGCTCGACTTCCTGGTCGACGCCGCCAGCGGCGAGCTGTACCTGGGCGAGCTGAACCCGCGCGTCACCGGCGCCAGCTCGATGACGAACGTGACGGCCGTCGCGTACGGCGACATGCCGTTGTTCCTGTTTCACCTGCTGGAGTACATGGATGTCGAGTACGAGATCGACGTCGAGGAGCTGAACACGCGCTGGGCGCGCGCGCAGAACAGCGATGCGTGGAGCCAGTTCATCCTCAAGCAGGTCGAGGACGACGTCGAGCGGATCGTCGAGGCGCCGCCGTCCGGCATCTGGCGGATGGCCGACAACGGGTCGATCACCTACGTGCGACGCGACACCGACTGGCACACGGTGTCGAACGAGCGGGAGGCGTTCTACCTGCGGATCGCGGACGCCGGCGGCTACCGGTACCCGGGTGCCGACCTCGGCATCATCGTCACACGGGGCCGCTTCATGGACGACGATCACGAGCTCGGCGACCGCGCTCGCGGCTGGATCGAGGGCATCAAGGGCCAGTTCCGGAGCGAGCCGATCGACGACGACCAGCCCGTCGAGATTCCTGCGCCGGAGCCGTTCGGCTTCAAGATGCTGTGAGACCGCATCGGTAAGGTGCGATCCGTATGGCCGAGACCATCCCGTTCACGTTCCACGCGTTCGCCGAGCCCGAGCCCGGCCCCCGGTGGCGCGCCTTCTTCGAGGCGTCGTGGCCCGTCTACCGCCAGTGGTACCTCAAGGAGGGTGACGCCGCACGGCCCAGCTACGTGACCGCGCGCCGCATGTTGCGCACGTGCATGCCCGAGCTGGTGGACGTCTACGACCGGCTCGTCGACCTGGCCGGTGGCGGCGACGTGGCGGCCCGGATGCTGTCGCTGTACCGTCCGCCGCCGTACCTCTCGGGCTGCTCGCAGGCCGCCATCGCCGGACCCGATCCGGTGCTGGTGCGCAACTACGACTACGCGCCGTCCCGGTTCGAGGGCGTCGTTCAGGCCACGGCATGGGGCAGGCACCGCGTGATCGGCATGAGCGACTGCCTGTGGGGACTGCTGGACGGCATGAACGACGCCGGCCTGGTCGTGTCGCTGACGTTCGGTGGCCGGCGCGTGCTCGGCGACGGGTTCGGCATCCCGGTCGTCGTCCGCTACCTGCTCGAGACGTGCGCCACGGTGGCCGAGGCGCGCGAGGCGCTCGAGCGCGTGCCCGTCAACCTGGCGCACAACTTGACGCTGGTCGACGGCGCCGGCGAGGCGGCCACCGCGCTGGTCTCGCCCGATCGTCCGCCCGTGTGGCGCGCCGAGGCGGTCGCCACCAACCACCAGGTCGACGTGGAGTGGGAGGAGCACGCGCGCTTCACCCGCACCGTCGAGCGCGAGCGGCACGCCGCCGCGCTGATCGCCGATCCCGCGATGACGCCCGAGCGCCTGGTGGCGGCCTTCATGGGACCGCCGCTGTACTCGACGGAGTACTCGCGCGGGTTCGGCACGCTGTACACGGCCGAGTACCGGCCGGCCGCCGGCACCGTCAGCTACCACTGGCCGGGATCGACGTGGACGCAGTCGTTCGCCGACTTCCGCGAGGGGCCGCACGCCGCGACCTTCCGCGAGTCCGCCGCCGCGTAGCGCGCTACTCCAGCGCGCCGGCCGCCACCGTCAGCGCCTCGCCGTTGATGCCGCTGGCCGCATCGGTGCAGAGGAACGCGATCACCTCGGCGATCTCGACCGGCTCGAGGGCCTTGCCGCGCGGGTAGAGGGCGTCGCGCCACGCCCAGATCTCGTCCGTCGACTGGCCCTTGCGCTCCGCGTGACGCTCGGCCGACCGGTCGGCCATCGCGGTGTGCACCCAGCCCGGCAGCACCGCGTTGCAGGTGGCGCCGAACGTGCCGACGTCCTGCGCGGCCGCGCGCATCAGCCCGAGCAGCGCGTGCTTGGAGGTCGTGTAGGAGATGTTCTTCGGCGACCCGATCTGGCCGGCGGTGGAGGAGACCATCACGATCCGGCCCCAGCCGGCCTCGCGCATGTCCCGGCTCGCCTCCTGGGAGAGGAGGAACGGCGCCTCGAGGTTGACGGCCATCGTCAGGCGGAACGCGTCGTAGTCCTGCTCCCAGAGCGCGCCGTCGTCGGCCGAGCCGGCACCGGCGTTGTTGACGACGATCGCGATCGGGCCGAGCCGGCGCCGGGTCTCGGCGATCACGTGGGCGCAGCCCTCGGGCGTGTGCAGCGAGGCGGTCATCCACTCGATGCCCGGCTGCTCGGCGGCCAGCGACACCAGCTCGGCCTCGGTCCGCGCCACGGCCATCACGCGCGCGCCGCGTTGCGCGAGCAGGGCGGCGGTGCTGCGGCCGATGCCGCGGCCGGCACCGGTGACGAGGGCGACACGATCCTGCATCGGTGTTCGGCTCCTGCGCTCGGGGACGGAGCCGAGGATAGCCGCGTGACACTCCCGCGCGCTTTGGCGCGCGTCCGGCGCGTGGCGTCAGACCCCGTACGCGCAAGTTATGGGGTCTGTCCCTGCATCGAACGGCGCGCGGAAGACGCGCGGATCGCGCGACACGACACGGTGCGCGCGCGGGGCGCGAGGAAGCGCGCGCCGGTCGTTGCGTTCGGCCGTCGGATCGCGGAGGCCGCGCCAACGCATACTGCAGCGGTGTTCGTGAACCGCATGCCCCGCTACGACGTGCTGTCCACCGAGGCGATGGCCACGCTCGAGGGCGGCTGGCGGCGGCTGGTATCGGAGATCGGGATCCGCTTCGACCTGCCCGAGGCGCAGACCCGGTTCCGCGCCGCCGGGCAGGACGTGTCCGAGGACGGCGTCGTCCGGTTCGACCCGGACTTCCTGCTCGAGCAGGTTGCGAAGGCGCCCCGCGAGTTCGCCGTCCGGGCTCGCAACCCGGCGCGCGACATCGTGTTCGGTGGTGACCACATGGTGTTCGGCGGGGTGGCGGGCGCGCCGTTCGTGCTCGACGGCGCCGCCCGCCGTGACGGCACGATCGCCGACCTGGAGCGGTTCGTGCAGCTCGGGCACACCTTCGACGAGATCGACACGACCGGGCTGATCCCGTGCGAGCCGACCGACCTTCCGCACGACTCCCGGCACCTCGACATGGCGTACGCCCAGCTGACGCTGACCGACAAGGTGGGCATGGCGGCGCTGTTCAGCGGCGACAAGACGCGCGACTCGCTCGCGATGTCGGCCATCGTCTACGGCGGCGAGGACGAGCTCCAGCGCGCGCCTGCCGTCTACGGCGTCGCGAACGTCAACTCGCCGCTGCGCTACGACGTGGCCATGCTCGAGGTGATGGAAGCCCTCGCCGAGCGCGGACAGGTCACCGTCGTGACACCGTTCCTGCTGATGGGCGCCATGTCGCCCGTGTCGATCCCGGCGGCGCTCGTGCAGCAGACCGCCGAGCAGCTGGCAGGCGTCGCCTACGTGCAGCTGGTGCGGCCAGGTGCGCCGGTGCTGCTCGGGTCGTTCCTCTCGCACACTGACATGCAGTCCGGCTCGCCAGGCTTCGGCGGGCCCGAGTCGGCGATTGGACTGCTCGCCTCCGGACAGCTGGCACGACGCTTCGGGCTCCCGTGGCGGTCGGGCGGCGGTGCGCTCACCTCCAGCCAGCGGCCCGACGCGCAGGCGCTGTTCGAGGGCCTCAACACGATGTTGCCCGCGTTCCTGGCCGGCGCGAACTTCCTGCTGCACTCGGCCGGCTGGCTCGAGTCGGGGCTCGTCGCCAGCTACGCGAAATATCTGCTCGACATCGAGGCGCTGCGGATCCTGCAGGTCGAGTTCACGCCGCTCGAGGTAACGCCTGAGAGCCTCGCGTTCGACGCCCACGCCGAGGTCGGGCACGCCGGGCACTTCCTCGGGGCGACGCACACGCTGGAACGGTTCCGGACGTGCTTCTACCGGCCGATGGTGTTCTCCACGGCGAACTACCAGCGCTGGCTGCGCGACGGAGGGCAGGACGCGGCCGAGCGCGCGGGCGAGATGGCCCGCAAGACGCTGGAGCGGTACGAGCGACCACCGCTCGACGAGGGCCGCCTGGCGGAGCTGGACGAGTACGTCGTCCGCCGGCGCCGCGAGCTGGGCGACTAGCCGCGGCTGACGGAGCGCGCCACCTCGCGGAAGCGATCGACCAGCGGCGAGGAGTCGTCCCGCCGGGCCACGAGGTCGAGGCCCAGCCGCGCGGTCGCATCGACGAGCGGCACGTACGCCACACCGGCACGCCCTACGGCGGCGACGCTCGACGGCACCAGTGCGACGCCGATGCCGGCACCCACCAGCGCGACGATGGTGTGCATGTCGCTCGCCTCCTGCGCCACGCGGGGCACGAAGCCGCCCTCGCGGCAGACGCCTTCGACGTCGTCGCGGTAGCCCGCGCCGACGCGCCGGGAGACCATCACGAAACCCTCGCCCGCGAGCGCGCCGACCGCAAGCGCCGGTGCACCGGCCGACGGATGGTCGGCGGGCAGGGCGACGACCAGCCGCTCGTCGGCCAGCGCGTCGACGACGAGGCGACGGTCCACCACCGGCCGCCGGACGAAGGCGACGTCGATGCGACCGGCGTTCAGATCGGCGAGCAGCTCGGCGGAATGGCCTTCCTCGAGCCGCAGCTCCACCGCCGGCTGCTGCTCGCGAAAGGCCCGAACGGCGGCCGGCATCGCCTCGTAGGCGGCCGACGCGACGAACCCGATCGCCAGGAACCCCGCCTTCCCGGCGCCCGCCAGAGCGACCAGCGACTCGACCCGTTCGGCCTGCTCCAGCAGCGGCCGGGCGTGAACGAGCAGCAGCCGGCCCGCGGCCGTCAGCTCGACCCGGCGCCGGTTCCGGTTGAACAGCTGGGCGCCCAGATCGCGTTCCAGCAGCCGGATCTGCTGCGACAGCGGCGGCTGCGCGATGTGCAGGCGCTGCGCCGCCCGGCCGAAGTGCAGCTCCTCGGCCACGACGACGAACGAGCGGAGACGGCGCAGGTCCAGCACTGAGACGAAAACGGTATCACTGACTTCGTCAATTGGTATTGGAGATATCACCGGGGAGGCCGTACGGTGCGATCGTGGTCTTCGCTCTCGGTCCCACGATCCGCAGCCGGTTCGCGCTGGGCGGCATGGGATCGTTCCTCTTCGGCGCGGCCTCGATGTTCGCGACGATGTACTCGACGCAGGCCATCCTGCCCGAGCTCGGGCGGTCGTTCGGGGTCAGCGCCGCCGCCAGCGGCCTCTCGATCTCGGTGCTGATCGTCTCGCTGGCGTGCGGCGCCTGGTTGTGGGGCCCGGCCTCGGATCGCATCGGCCGGCGGCGGTCGTTGGTGCTCGCGAGCGCGCTGCTGATCGTGCCGACCGCGCTGCTCGCACTGGCGCCGACGTTCGAGGTGCTGCTGGTGGTGCGAGCCGTCCAGGGCCTCTGCATGCCGGGGCTGCTGACGGTCGGCGTGCCGTACATCGCCGAGGTGTTCGTCCCGCGGCTCGGCACCCGCGCGATGGGGCTGTACCTGGCGGCGCTCGTGGTCGGCGGGCTGGTCGGCCGTCTCGGCGTCGCGCTCGTGACGGCCGGGTTCGGCTGGCGCGTCGGGCTCGCCGTGCTGACGCTGCTGCCGCTGGCCGCGACGATCGTGATGCGCCGGTCGCTGCCGCCCGACGCCGCGCTCCCCTCGCAGCAGCGGATCGACCGGGCGACGCTCGCGGCGCTGCTGCGCAACCGTACGCTGGCCGGCGCGACCCTGGCCGGATCGGGCCTCTTCTTCGGGTTCGTGGCGGCGTTCTCGTACGTCGACTACCGGCTGCAGGGACCGCCCTTCTCGCTCTCGCCCACCGCCGCCAGCCTGATCTTCGTGCTGTGGCTGGCGGGGGGGATCGGGCCGTCGGCCGGACGCATCGCCGGACGCGCCGGGTGGCGCAGGGTGGCCGCCGTGGCGCTCGGCCTGTCTGCCATCGGGCTCGGCCTGACACTGGTTCCGGCCCTGCCCGCGCTCGTCGCCGGCCTCGCGCTGTTCGCCGTCGCGAACTTCGCCGGCGTGACGGCCACGCAGCTCGGCGTCGCCGAGTCGACGCGCACCGACCGCGGTGCCGCCAGCGCCGTTTACTACAGCACCTATTACCTGGCCGGTGCCCTCGGCGGATACGCGCCGGGACTCGCGTGGCGGGTGTTCGGCTGGGACGGCGTCGTCGGCCTCGCGCTGTGCGGCTTCACGATCGGCCTGATCGGCGTGGTCGCCACCGCGTCGACCGCCCGGCGATTCTCGCTGGCGCGCGCCGGGTCCTGACCGCTACCGTCTACGCGATGGCGAAGACGGTGGTCGTGATCGGCGGCGGGGTGATCGGGATGGCGTGCGCGTACGCCCTCACCGCCGCCGGCTGCGACGTGGTCGTCGTCGAGTCCGGCGTCGTCGCGGGCGGCGCGTCGAAAGGCAACGCCGGCTGGATCACGCCGAGCCTCGCGACGCCGCTGGCTGCGCCGGGCATCCTCACCAGCGGCCTGCGGTCGGCGCTCGACCCGCGCGGCGCGCTCGTGATCAGGCCGTCGCTCGACACCGCCTGGCTGCGGTGGCTGTGGAGCTTCCGGAAGGCCGCACGGCCAGAGCAGTTCAGCGCGGGCATCAAGGCGCTGCTCGAGATGACGCGGCGCACGCTGACCGAGCTGGACGCCTACCGGGCTGCCGGGGTCGAGTTCGAGATGCACGCCGACGGCATCGTCGCGGTGGCCCGCGACCGCTCCGCGTTCCACTGGTTCGACGACACCTTCGCGGAGCTCGCACGGTACGGGTTCGAGGGCGATCTCGTCCACCTCGACGGCGACCAGGCACGCGCGCTCGAACCCGCCCTGGGCGACGCGGTCGGGGCGGCGACGCGGATGACGATCGACCGCCACGTCGACCCCGAGAGCCTCGTGCGCGGCCTCGCGGCCCGCGTCGGCAAGATGGTGGAGCACGCTCCCGTGACGGCCATCGCCCGCTCCGGCAGCGGCTGGCACGTGCGCGCCGGAACCGGCTCGCTGACGGCCGAGGCGGTCGTGGTCGCGGCCGGCACTGCGGTACCGCGACTGCTCGCGCCGTTCGGTCTCCGGCTGCCGATCGTGGGTGCGAAGGGCTACTCCATCACGGCACGCGGATCGGGCACCGCGCCGTCCTCGGCGCTCTATCTGTGCGAGCCGAAGCTCGGCCTGTCGGCGCTGAACGCCGGTCTGCGCATCGCAGGCTTCTTCGAGCTCGGCCGCACCGATGGCGACGTGCATCCGGCCCGGATCCGGCAGCTGATGGACGACACGCTGCCCTTCCTCCGCGACTGGCGGCCGGAGCCCGGCTGGGAGGCGACCGGCTGGGCAGGGTTCCGCCCGGCGACGCCCGACAGCCTGCCGCTGATCGGCGAAGTGCCGGGCGAGTCGGGTCTCTACGTCGCCGCGGGACACGGCATGCTCGGCTTCACGCTCGGACCGGCGACGGGTCGCGCCATCGCCGAGATCGTCACCACCGGCCGGGTACCGGACTGGGTCGTGCCGTTCGCGGTCGACCGGACCTAGCGTCCTGCGGCGGAGGCTTGTGACAGCCCGCCGCGCGTGACGGTCCCGCGCGTCTTTCGCGCGCCTTCCGTGCGCGGGGTCTGACCCCGAAACGCCCGGCCACGGGGGTCAGACCCCAGAACGCTTCGTGCCGGAAGGCGCGCAGGTCGCGCGACCTGTACGGATGCGTCCGGCAAACGTGCGGACCGTGCGCTCTGTGGCATCCGTTGGTCAGGTAGTCCTTCGATCAGCCCTACGGATCCGAGCGCGTGGCCCAGAAGGCCTCCACCGGCAGCGTCTCCCGGAGACGCACCGGAGACGGATCGAAGCCGACCTCGTCGCACGCCAGCAGCAGGGCTCCCGCGGCCGGCTCCCACATCGCCCGCACGACGACCGCATCGGGTACGCCGCGGGCGATCGCATCAGCGTGCAGTGCGGCAGCCGGATGGCGCAGGACGCCGCCCGCCAGTACCAGCGGGTACGGTGCCTCCAGCCCGAGACGGGACGCCGTCGTGCGCACCGCGTCGGCAAACCGCGACGCGTCGGTCTCGATGATCGCGCGCGCCACCTCGTCACCCGCGGCCGCCTCCTCGAACACCACCGGCACCAGCGCGACGGCGGCCGGCTTCGGCCCCCGGCGGCTGAAGAGGTGCAGCAGCTCGAACGCGTCGGGCACGCCGTACAGCGCGCACGCTCGCGCGGTCAGCGTCGTCGGCACGTCATGGCCGAGGCCGTTGCGGTAGACGGCGCGGAGCGCGGCCCGCGCGATCCCGCCCGCCGCCATGCCGTCCGGCCAGAAGCCGAGATGCCACGCCTCGCCGTGCGCGTTGCGGCCGGCGATCGCGCCTCCCGTGCCCACCACCGCGGCGACGCCGACAGCGTCGGGCGTGCCGGCCCGCAGGGTCGCGATCGCATCGTTGTAGACCGTCGACGGGCGGCGCAGCGACAGCCTCGTAGTCAGCTCGCGGCGGTGCAGCTCGAAGTCCTCGGGCCAGTCCGCACCGGCCAGGCAGAACACCGCGGCCGCAAGGTCTTCGCCAGTCGCGCCGGCGGCGTCGAGCGCCTCTCGCGCCGCGCCCGCGATCGCGTCGATGGCGGCCTCCGGCGACGCGGCGCCGTAGATGTCGGCGCAACCGGCGCGTCCGGCGCCGACGACCGTGCCGTCGGCCTGCGCGACCAGCGCCACCGTCTTCGTGTTGCCGCCGTCGACGCCGAGGACGAGGCTCATTGCTCGGGCTGCCACGCGGGACCGGAGACGATCCGGCCGCGGGCGGCGATGTGCGCGAAGAGCACCGGAGTTCCGGTTTCGATCAGCCGGTCGACCCAGGCCTGCCGGGTCTGCAGCGCGAGCGCGACGTCGGTGTCGTAGTAGGCGTCCCACGTCGGATTCGCGACGTGCTCGACGACGTGGAGGATGTCGCCGCCGTGGACGAAGTCGTCGCCGACCCAGACCGCTGCGTGCCCCGGACGGTGACCGGGCGCCGACTCGAGCCACAGGTGCGGCGCGAACTCGTAGCCCGACGCGACGCGTTCGAGCACGCCGTCGCGCTCCAGTGCCGCCACCAGGCCCGTACCGAGGTTCGCGTCGGTGCGCGCGCGCCACCAGTCGATCGCCTCGTCGAGGATCACGACGCGCTTGAACGCAGCGTGCACGTCGTCCGGCCACGTGCCGACGAGCGCCCCTCCGGCGTGGTCGCCATCCATGTGCGTGAGCACGACGGCGTCGACGTCATCCGCCGAAACGCCGAGCTCGGACAACGCCGACTCGAGCAGCTCGGTGCCGGGCAGGTCGGGGTCGTAGATGCCCGACCCGCAGTCGATCAGCACCGTCGTGCCGTTGCCACGCAGCAGCGTCGCCGTGACCGGCACCGTGATGGCGTCGTCGGGCAGCAGCACGCCGGCGTCGAAGGACAGCTCGCCGAGGGCGAGGTGGTCGATCCGGTATCCGGCGGCGTCGGGCAGCCTCATGCCGCGAGCCGCCCCGGCAGGTGCGCGCGGTGCGCGTGGGCGAGCTCGGCGTACAGATTCTCGGCGCGCGGCAGCGTGCGCACCAGCGGGTTCGCCGCCAGCGCGCGGACGGCGTCGCGGCGATCGCCCGACCACGCCGCGGCGGCCGCCAGGAACTCGTACTCACCGAGCGCCTCGATCAGCCCGAGCACGTGGCGCGGCAGCGGGGGAGCCGGCTGCGGCTCGATCCAGCCGTTGACCGTGCGGCCGTACACCTCGACGACGAGGTCCTCCGGCAGCCCCGGCAGCACGCCGCCGCGGTTCGGCACGTTGACCGGGTGGATCTCGTCCTTGCCGTTGAACACGGCGTCCATGACGTCGATCGCGAGCTCGAGCTCGTGGATGCCGCCGCGCGACCGGGCCGGGTCGAGGTTCGGCTCGGCGACCGTCACCTGCTCGGCGTAGTGGTCCCAGTAGCCGGGCGCCCACGACAGGATGTCCTCGGCGCGGGTGGTCGGCTTGGCCCGTAGCTCGGCCAGCACCTCGTCCTCGAAGTAGTAGTACTTGAAGTAGTCGGCCGGGACGGATCCCATGGTCACGGCCAGCTGGGCGAGGCGCTCGACCGGCCGCGGCAACGGGTCGCCCTGGAGCCGCTCGGCGATCACCTCGATGAAGTCGCGCCCGTCGTAGGTGGCGTCGTACGACCAGCAGCCATGGTTGAGGCCGACCATGTGGCCCTGTACGAGCTCCTCGTCGAGCCCGAGGTCGCGCGCCAGCTCGCGCGGGAAGATGATCGGCCCCTCGCACAGCGACACCAGCGGGATGTCGCTGTTGCGCGTCCACGCCTGCGCCACGATGTTGACGGGGTTCGTGTAGTTGAAGACCTTCGCGTGCGGCGCGACCTCGGCCAGCTCGGCCGCCACCTGCTGCAGCACGTTGATCGACCGCAGCGCCATGAAGAACCCGCCCGCGCCCTGCGTCTCCTGGCCGATCACGCCCTGCGAGAGCGGGATCCGCTCGTCGTGCACCCGCGCCTCGAACCCGCCGGGCCGGAAGCTCGACAGGACGGCGTCGACATCGGTCAGGCCCGCCCGCCGGTCGGTCGTCGCGGTGATCGTGATGTCGAGCCCGCGCGCCTTCGCCATCCGCTCGGCGAGCCGGCGGATGAGGTCGAGCCGTCCGGCGTCGAGGTCGATCAGGACGACCTCCGAGCCGTCGAAGTCCTCGCCCGTGTGGAGGAACGAGGCCATGGTGCCGGCGGCGCGGGTGGAGCCGCCGCCCAGGTAGGCGATCTTGATGCGAGCCATCTATTCCTTGACAGCTCCCGCCAGCATGCCCCGGATGAAGTGCCGCTGGAGGAAGACGTAGACGATGATGATGGGGAGCGCGACGAGCACCGCGGCCGCCGCGACGGCGGTCGGGTCGCCGGCCCGCGCGGTGCCGGCGAAGAACGAGAGGCCCAGCGGTGCGGTCTGCCGGGCGGGATCCTGGATCAGCACCAGGGCGAGTAGGAACTCGTTCCACGTGTAGACGAACACCAGCGCGCACAGGGTCGTGATCGCGGGCCGGGCCTGCGGCAGCAGCACCCGCCACAGCACGCCGAAGCTGGACGCGCCGTCGATGCGCGCGGCCTCGATCAGCGAGCGCGGCGACGAGCGGAAGAAGGCTCGCATCCAGAACGTGCCGAACGAGACCGACTGCCCGATCTGCGGCAGGATCAGCGCCCAGTACGTGTTCAGCAGGCCGACGCTCTGGAAGTCGTAGTAGAGCGGGATCACGGTCGCCTCGTACGGGAAGATGATCCCCAGCAGCAGCAGCGAGAACACCCACCGGTCGCCGCGGAACGACATCGTCCCGAACGCGTAGCCGGTGCCGACCGAGAGGATGGCCGAGACGGCGGTGACCGTCGCCGCGACGATGAAGCTCGACTTGAACCCGGTCGAGAAGTCGCCCAGGTCCCACGCCACCGAGAAGCTGTGCAGGTCGAAGCTGTTCGGCAGCGCGAAGCCCGTGACCAGGTCCTCCTTGCGGTGGAACGCGAGGAACACGATCGACAGGATCGGGTAGATGACGGCGATCGCGAAGGCCGCCAGCACCGCGTAGGTGGTGGTGCGCTCGAACGTGGACGCGCGCATCAGCTGGTACCGCGATCGGCGAGCAGGTTGACCGCGGTCGCGAGCACGAAGATCACCAGGGCCAGCGTGACGGCGATGGCGCACGCGTACCCGACGTCGTTGTACTTGAACGCGTTCAGGTACATCAGCAGCGCCGGCACGTACGTCTCGTCGCCCGGTCCGCCCTTGGTGGCGTTGTAGACGATGTCGAACGATCGCAGCGCGTTGATGGTCGTCAGCACGAAGGCCACCACCAGCTCGTAGCGGAGGCCCGGCAGCGTGACCGTGATGAACTCGCGGAACGCGCCCGCTCCGTCGACGCGCGCGGCGTCATACAGCGATGTCGGAATCTTCTGGACGCCGGCCACGAACAGCACCATGCAGAGCCCGAACGTGACCCAGGTTCCGATCGAGCCGATGGCGCGCAGAGCCCAGCCGAACTCGCCCAGCCAGCCGCGCGCCCAGTCGTCGGGCGCGACGAGCTTCAGGACCGCGTTGAACGGGCCCTCGTCCGCGTAGAACCACACGAACGCCTGCGCGATCACCACGCCGGCAATGGTCTGCGGCAGGAACAGCACCGTGCGGAAGAACGTGAAGCCCCGGACGGTGTACCGGGTCAGGAAACCTGTCAGCGCCAGCCCGAGCACGACCGGCACCAGCGAGTACCAGATGATCAGGATCAGCGCGTGCCCGAAGGCGGTGCGCACGTCGGGGTCGGACAGCGCCTGCGAGTAGTTGTCGAGACCGACGAACTTGCCGACGGTGAGACCGTCCCACTGGTAGAGCGACAGCCACGCCGCGTGCAGCAGCGGGAAGAACGTGAACAGGACGAAGAAGGCGAGGCCGGGCAGGATGTAGAGCCACGCGACGTTACGCGGCTCGCCCGGCGCCCGGCCCGTCCGACGGCGACGCGGCGCGCCGCCCCGGGAGACATGGCTCCCGGGGCGGGCGGTCGGATCGAGCTCGACAGGTTCGGCGCTCAACCGGCCTTCAGCTCGGCGTCGAACTTCGTCCAGTCGGCCTGGATCGCCTTGGCCGCGTCCTCCGGGGACGTCTTACCGGCCATGGCCTCCTGGTAGTACTTGGCGAGCGTGTCGTACATCGACGGCGACGCCCAGTCGGCGTACAGCGTCAGGCCGCCGTCGCTCACCAGTTGCTGCCACGACGCGGTCACCTCGCCGAGGAACGGGTCGTCGGCGGGCGGCGTCGTGCCGGCGATGGCCGGGATCTGCAGCGCCTTGTACATCATGTCCACGGCCTCGGGTGAGGAGTGGATGTAGTTCAGCCACGCAGCGGCCACATCCGGGTACTTGGTCTTCGCCGAGATGTGCCACGGGCCGGACGTCGCGCCGACGCCGACGTGCTTGCCCGAGTCGCCGGGCGGCATGTTGATCATGCCGGCGTCAGCGCCGAGGCCCTTCTTGATGATGGCCGTCTCCCAGTTGCCGCCGACGAAGAACAGGCCCTTGCCCTTGGCGAACTCGGCAGCGGCCTGGTCGTAGCCGACCGCGTTGTAGTCCTTGTTGAAGTAGCCGTCCTTGCTCCACTCGGCCAGCTTCGTCAGGGCCTGGATGTTCTGCGGCGTCTCGAAGGTCGCGCCGTCGGCGTGGTAGATCCAGTCACGGAGCGGCTGGGCGTCGCCGTACGCGCCCTGCAGGCCGCCGATGAAGTGGATCGTGCCGTAGCCCTCCTTGTTGCCGAACTCGAAGATCGGGTCGGCCCCGAGCTTCGCCTTGGCGTCGGCGAGCATCGTGTCGAACTCGGCGAACGTGGCCGGGATCGTCAGACCGAGATCGGTGAGCTTCTTCTTGTTGACGTAGAGGCCGACGTTCTGGCCGGTCTGCGCGATGCCCCAGGTCGGGCCCTGGCCGAACGTCTTGCCGTCCTCGGTCCACTGGAAGATCTGGTTCGTGTCCGGGCCCCACCACTTGTCCCAGCCATACGCCTTGACGTAGGGGTCGAGCGGGATGATCAGCTTTGCCTTCACCTCGGCCGCGTCGATCTGGTAGCCCTGGTTGCCCTCGGTGATGTCGGGCCCGTTGTCCGACGCGAGCGCGCGGTTGACGGTGTCGACGAGGCTGTTGAAGTCCTTGAACTCGATGTTGATCTTGACGTTCGGGTACTTCGCCATGAACTGCTTCGTCAGGTCCTGGATGACGGGCATCAGACCCGGATCCTGGTTGTCGTACGACCACACGTTCAGCTCGACCGGGCCGAGCGAATCGAACCCGTCGGTCTGCACCGTCGGCCCCGCCGCCGTGTCGGTCGCCGCCGCCGTCGCGGTGGTGTCCGACGCAGCCGGGGCAGCCGCCGTCGTCGCGCTCGTATCCGCACCCGGCGTACCGCCGCAGGCGGCCACCACGAGTGCAACCAGCAGCGCGATCAGCGCCGCCATCGTCCCTCTCCTCATACCCATTCCTCCTCCTCCGTTTACCGCCGGCGCACGAGCGTGGCGCGGAAGCGGTACCGGTCTGCCCGGTAGTGCGTCCGTGCCAGCTCGACGAGCCGGTCGCTGGGATCGTACGCTGCCGTTTCGGCGACGAGCGTGGGCTCGCCCACCTCGATACCGAGCAGCGCGCCCTCCCGCTCCGGTGCGGGAAGGGCCTCGACGGTGTAGGCCGCCCGGACGGGCGGAAATCCGGATTCCTCGAGCACGTCGTAGAGCGACGCGATCGAGAAGTCCGTGGTGAGCGCACCCGGCACACGCGCGAGCGGGAACCGGGTGGCGTCGACGGCGACCGGCACCGCGTCCAGCAGCCGCAGGCGCTCGAGCTCGACCAGCTCCGAGCCCGGCGCGATGCCGAACTGCTCGGCCTCCTCGATGGTGGCGGGCCGCGTCTCGAGCCGCAGCACGCGCGCCGTCGCCCGCAGGCCGTGGCGGTTGCCGAGCTCGGTGAACGACAGCAGCGCGTTCGGCGGCTCGACCAGCGGGCCGGTCGAGACGAACGAGCCGCGGCCGGCGGAGGCCTCCACCAGTCCATCCGTGGCGAGCTCGCCGAGCGCGCGCCGCACCGTGGCCCGCGAGACGCCGAGGCGCTCCGTGAGCTCCCGCTCCGATGGCAGCCGGTCACCCGGCCCGAGGCTGCCGCTCGCGATCTCGTCCGCGATCAGCCGGTAGACGCGCAGGTAGAGCGGTTGCGGCGACTCGCCGAGTGCCAGCATCGGCGGCGAGTATGACCTGTATGGGGCCTGCCTGCAAGTGGTCCGGTGTGGTACTGTCGCCGACGTGTCCAAGACCTGGCGCGAAACCGAGCTGTGGCGCGATCTGAACGAGGTTCCGGAGGCGCTGCGGCAGACGTTGCAGAAGGCCGACGGGTTCGACAGTGCGGCCGACGCGCTGCGCGGCGCGACCCGTGTCGTGGCCACGGGGAACGGCGCAGCCTACTACGTGGCGCAGGCCCTGTGGCTGGCCTCGCTGGACGGTGCCGACGGGCCGCCGATCGCGGCGATCCCGGGCGGTCTGGTGGCCGGCGGGCGCTTCAACTGGCGCACCGGCGACCGGCTGCTCGCCGTGTCGTCCTCGGGCGAGTTCCGCGACGTCATCGACGCCGTCGAGCAGGGCGCGCCGCGCCCCGTGGCGTGCGTCACGGCGAAGCCCGATTCGTCGCTCGGGAAACTGGCCGACGGCCGCGCGGTGCAGACCGTGCTGAACCAGCGCGCGCTGACGCACACGCAGGCCTTCTGCGGCGGTGTCGCGACGGCGCTGGCGGTGTGGTCGCGCGTGACCGGTGACGACGGTCTCGCGACGGCGCTGGCCGACGCGCCGGCGGCGGTCGAGCGCGCCATCGCCGCCACCGAGGTGTTCATGGAGCAGCACGCCGCGCACCCGGTGCCAAGCGCCGCGGTGGTGTTCGGATCGGGACCGGCGTGGGCGGCGGCACTCGAGGGCGCGCTGTTCCTCAAGGAGGTCGCGATGGTGCCGACCGAGGGCTGCGAGACCCGCGAGGGCGCCACCACCGCCATGTTCGCGCTTGGCGAGGGACAGCTGGTGCTCAGCCTGGCCACGCGCGACGACCCGCTGCTGGACGAGGCCGAGCGCCTCTGCGCCTCACGGGGGGCGACCGTCGTCCGGCTGCCCGGCGGCGACGAGGCCGACCGCCGGCTGGCGCCGATCACGGCGCTGCCGGCCATCACCGCCTTCGCGGCGGCGCTCGCGATCACCGGCGGCCGCGACGCCGACCACCCGTCGTGGGAGGCCGCCTACTACCAGACGGCGCGCCGGAAATGAGTGTCGGCGTCGGCGTGATCGGGCTCGGCTCCGTCTTCTGGGGCCCGTACATGTCGCTGCTGGAGAAGCTCGCGCTGGCGGGCGACGCGCACGTCGCGGCCATCTACGACCCGAACGCCGACAAGCGCCGGGCGGCCGGCAACCGGCTCGGCCTCGATCCGTCGCTGACCGGCCCGGGCGACGTGATCGGACATCCGGACGTCGACCTGGTGGTCGTGCTGACGTCGATGAACGAGCACGGGCCGCTTGCCAGGGCGGCGCTCGAGGCCGGCCGGCACGTGCTGGTCGAGAAGCCGGTGGCGACCTCGCTGGAGGAGGCCGCGGAGCTGGTCGAGCTGGCGAGGCGATCGCCCGGTCACCTGCTGCCGGCGCCGCACATCCTGCTCTCACCCACCTACCGCGCCATCCACGCGCGCGTGCAGGCCGGCGAGATCGGTTCGGTCGTCTCAGGGCGCGCCCGCTACGGCTGGTCCGGCCCCGACTGGGCGGCGTGGTTCTACCGCAAGGGCGGCGGCGCGCTGTTCGACCTCGGCGTCTACAACGTCGTTGCGCTGTGCGGCATCTTCGGCCCGGCCCGGCGCGTAACGGCGATGACCGGCGTCGCGATCCCGACCCGCGACATCGCGGGCGAGATGGTGCAGGTCGAGGCCGAGGACAACGCGCACGTGCTGATCGACTTCGGCGACGGCAGACTGGCCGTCGTGACGACCGGCTTCACGATGCAGAGGTACCGCTCTCCCGCCGTCGAGCTGTACGGCACGACGGGCGTGCTGCAGCTGCTCGGCGACGACTGGGCGCCCGAGGGATACGAGCTGTGGCGCAACGGGTTCGGCGCGTGGGAGATCCACGGCGAGACCGATCCCGCCTGGCCCTGGACGGATGGCCTGCGGCACCTCGTCCACTGCATCGCCTCAGGGAGCGAGCCGCTGATCCGCCCCGAGCACGGCTACCACGCGCTCGAGATCATGCTGGCCGCCCAGGCCGCCGGCGCCGACGGCCGGACGCGCGAAATCACGAGCCCGTTCCCGGCGCCCGACTACGCGTCGCTGCCGGTCACCGCCGACGACCACCGCCGCATCCACGATCCGAGGTCAACGCTGTGACGACCTACAGCCCGAGCCCGCGGCCGACGTTCGACGGTCCGACCGCGATCCCGTACACGTCGGTGACGCGCCACATCTGGGGCGATGCCGAGGCCGGCGAGGTGGCCGACTGGATCTACGCGTCGACCGACAAGGTGCACTGCCTCGTGTTCGGCCTGCCGGTCAACGGCGCATTCCGTCACTCGCGCGAGTTCCTGACCGTGTTCGGCGCCGACGAGTGGCTGTACGTGCTCGAGGGCACGATGGCGATCGCGAACCCCGAGACGGGCGAGGTGGAGCGCATCCCGGCCGGTGGCAGCGTGTTCTTCCGCAAGGACACCTGGCACCACGCGTTCGCGTGTGACGGCAAGCCGCTGAAGGTGGTCGAGTTCTTCTCGCCGCCGCCTTCTACCGGCTCCTCCGGGGCCTACGCACGCACGCGGCCGTACCTGGAGGAGTCGCGGTACGGCGACGACGCGCTGCTCGGCACGCTCGTGCCGGGCGCACCACGAACACGGACGCTGCACCCCGTGCGCGATGCCGACCTGGTGTGGCGCCGCGACCTGGGAGCGCTCGTCGGCCTGGCGTGCTCGACGGAGCACCTGACGGCGGGGCACCTCGAGGTGCAGGCCGGCGAGACCGCCGTCACGCACGTGCACGGCGGCGACGAGGTGCTGTACGTGACGGCCGGCGTGCTGCACGTGCGGGCCTGGCACGGCGACGAGACGCGGGTGTTCGAGCTGCGTCGCGACGACGCCTGCTTCGTGCCGGCCGGCGCGCGCCACGAGTACCGCAACTACGGCGCCGAGACGGCGCGCGCGGTGTTCGGCGTGGCACCCTCCTACGCGTGAGGGTTCTCGGGATCGACGTCGGTGGCACGAAGCTCGCTGCGGGCATCGTCGACGTCGCGACCGGCGAGGTGTCGGAGCGCCGCGTGTGGCCGACCGGGCCGGAGCGAGGAGCCGACGCCGTGCTGGCCGACCTCGTGCGATGCGCGGCCGAGCTGACGCCGGACCGGATCGGGCTCGGTGTCTGCGAGCTGGTCGACCTGGCCGGCCGGACGACGAGCGCATACACGATCGACTGGCGCGACCGGCACCTGGCCGACGCCTTCGCGGTGCCGTGCACGGTCGAGTCCGACGTGCGTGCGGCGGCACTCGCCGAGGCGCGGTTCGGGGCGGGTCGGGGCCGCACGAGCTTCCTCTACGTGACCATCTCGACGGGCATCTCGCACTGTCTCGTGATCGACGGGCGGCCGTGGGCGGGAGCGCGCGGCAACGCGATCGTGACGGGGAACCCGCCGGCGGAGCTGCTCGCGTCGGGCCGTGGGCTGCAGGAGGCGGCGGGTCGCGCCAGCGCGCGGGACGTGCTGTGGGATCCGGCCTGCGAGCCGATTGTCCAGCGCGCGGCGTCCGAGCTGGCCGGGGCTCTGGCGGCCGTCGTCGACGCCGTCGACCCGGAGGCGATCGTGCTCGGCGGCGGGCTCGGCCTGGAGCGGGGCTACAGCGGCCTGTGGGAGCCGGAAATGCGCCGCCGCCTGTTCTCGCGGGACACGGCGAAGCTCGACATCGTCGAGGCCGAGCTGGGGGCCGACGCGGGAATCGTCGGCGCGGCGCTTGGATGCAGTCATCAGCGTTAGGTGGATGGAGAAGATGAGTCGTTTCGGCGCTTGCGATAGCTGGCTGCCGTCTCGTCTCGCAGACACAACGTGAACTCGGTGCCCGCCTAGCTTCGTTCGCGGAACTTCTCGGCGGCCGCTCTCGCCTCGGGGCGCGTGAACGCCTCGACCGTCGCCGCGGTCTCGAGCTCGAGGGCGCGCAGCAGCTGGCCCTGCAGCTCCTCGTTGATCATCCGCTTCAGGCGGCGGACGCTCCAGCCGTTCTTCTGCGTGATCTCCATTGCCCACGCGACCGCCGCCTCGACCAGCTCGGCACGGGGCACCACGCGGTTCACGAGGCCCAGCGCCTTCAGGTCGTCCGCGCTCTGGCGCTCGCCCAGCAGCAGTAGCTCCATCGCACGCTGGTGGCCGACCGCGAGCGGCAGCAGGTACGTCACGGCGCCGGTCACGAACTGGCCGATCGCCATCTCGGGGAAGAACGCCACCAGATCGTCGGCCGCCACCACGAGGTCGCAGTTCAGCAGCCACTCGAAGCCGCCGCCGACCGCGTAGCCGTGCAGCGCTCCGACGACGGGCTTGCGGTTCAGCATCAGGTCGCGCGTGATCTGCTGGATCGCCTCGATGTGCGCGCGGGCATCGAGCGCCTGCTCCGTGAACTCCTTCAGGTCGTCACCCGCACAGAAGGCGCGGCCGGCACCGGTCAGCACGATCGCGCCGATCTCCGGGTCGGCGTTCGCGTCCAGCAGTGCGTCGTGCAGGTCGGCCAGCAGCGCACCGGAGATGGCGTTCAGGCGGTCGGGGCGATCGAGGGTGACGATCGCGACCGCGTCGCGACGCTCGAGCTGGACGTACGTCATGGGTGGCGCTCCACGTAGCTGGTCTTGTGATCCGTCCGGCCAAGCGCCTCGTACGGGACGATGGTCCCGTCGGCGCCGGCGCCGATGGCGCGCTTCAGCTGCTCGTCGAGCACGGCCTTCGCCTCGGCGAGGCGCGTCGCCGGCAGGCCGTCGGCGGCCTCGGCGCGCAGCTCGATGCGGTCGTACGGGCCGGGGCCTCGCAGGTCGATGCGCAGGTGGCCCGACAGCAGCTCGGGAAGCCGGGCGACGACGGCCCGCACGGCCGTCGGGAAGACGTTCACACCGCGCACGTTGAACATGTCGTCGGTGCGTCCGGCGATGCGGAACCGCCACGCGGTGCGCCCGCAGGCGCACGGGCCGGTGCCGGTCACCGTCACCGTGTCGCGGCAGCGGTAGCGCACCAGCGGCTGGCATTCGCGAGCGAGGTGCGTGCAGACCAGCTCGCCGCTCGACCCCTCCGCGATCGGCAGTCGCTCCAGCGTGACCGGGTCGACGATCTCGGCGAACACGACGTCGCTCGCGTGGAAGTGCAGGTCGGTCGTCTCCTCGCACTGTGAGCCGAGGATCGACAGCACCTCGGACAGCCCGAAGTTCGCGTTGCGCACCTGAAAGCCCCACGTCTCCTCGAGGCCGCGGCGGAAGTCGGCGTTGTCGAGGCCCGCCTCGCCGCCGAACAGCGCGATCCGCAGACCGAGGTCGCGCGGCGTCAGCGACGTCTCCTCTCGCAGCACCTTGGCGAGCAGCGCAGGGTACGACGGCGTGCACGAGATGGCGTTCACGCCGAGCTCGCGGATCGCCTCGATCAGCGCGCGCGTGTTGCCGACGCCGAACGGGACGACGGTCGCGCCGGCCGCCTCGAGGATCAGGTGGTCGGTGACGCCGCCGGTCCACAGCTGGTAGTTGAGGCAGTGGACGACACGGTCGCCCGGACGCAGCCCGGCTGCCCGCATGCCCCGCGCGCCGACCGCCGCCGTGACTGCCGCGTCGCGTGCCGTGTAGCCGAGGTTCATGCCGCTGCCGGACATGCCGCTCGTGCGGTGCAGACGGATCACGTCGGCCAGGTCCGTCGCCACGTAGTCGCCGAACGGCGGGGCAGCTTCCTGGCTCGCGCGCAGCTCCTCCTTGTCGGTGAACCCGACGCCGCGCAGCGCGTCCAGCGAGATCCGCTCGGGCAGGCGTCCGCGGTAGAGGGCCGAGCGATCCCGGACGTAGGACCACTGGGCCTGCAACCGCTCCTCCTGCAGTGCCGCGAGCTCCGTGAGCCCCAGCGTCTCGATCGCGGCGTCCAGCACGGGCGGCAGTCTGCCTGAAAGCACCTACCGGCCGGGCCGGGCGAGCACCACCTGCACGTCCCGCAGGATCCGCTCCCGGAAGCCGGCCTCACAGAACGACAGGTAGTAGTCCCAGATGCGCACGAACCGCTCGTCGTAGCCGAGCGCGCGCACCTCGTCGAGGCGCGCGTGAAACGCCTCGCGCCAGAGCCGGAGCGTGTCGGCGTAGTGCGGCCCGATCTCCTCGAGGCCCTGGACGTGGAGGCGCGAGGAGCGGCCCATCGAGCGCGCCATCACCTCGAGCGAGGGCAGGTGCCCGCCGGGGAAGATGTACGCCTGGATGAAGTCGCGCGTGCGCCGGTAGGTGGCGTACCGCTGCTCGGGCAACGCGATCGACTGCACCAGCGCACGGCCGCCGGGCGCGAGCACGCGGTCGATCGTCGCGAAGTACGGCTCGTACAGCGCCTCGCCGATGGCCTCGAACATCTCGATCGAGACGACGTTCGAGTAGGTGCCCTCGATCTCCCGGAAGTCGCGGTACTCGATCGTGATGCGGTCGTCCAGGCCGGCCTCGTGGACGCGCCGGACGGCCTCGTCGTGCTGCTCCCGCGAGATCGTCACGCCGGTGACGCGGCAGCCGCGCTCGCGGGCCGCGTGGATGGCGAACCCGCCCCAGCCGCAGCCGATCTCGAGCACGTGGTCGCCGGAGCCCAGGCCGAGACGGTCGCAGATGCGCCGGTACTTGGCCTGCTGGGCGTCGGCGAGGCTCTGCCCCGGGTGCTCGAAGATCGCGCACGAGTAGGTCAGCGACTCGTCGAGGAACAGCCGGTAGAACTCGTTGCCGAGGTCGTAGTGGTAGTGGATCTTGCGCTCGGCGCGGCGGTGCGTGTTCGGCAGGTGGATGCGCGGGCGCAGGCTGGTGATCTTCGTGATCTTCCTGAGCGGGTCGCGGTCGCGGGCCAGCTCGATGTTGCGGCCCAGCAGACCGATCAGCCCCGGCAGGTCGTCGGTCTCAAAGTCGCCGGCCACGTAGGCCTCGCCGAAGCCGACGCGGCCGCGCAGCGCGAGCCGCCGGAAGAAGTCGTCGCGGACGATCCGGAGCGTCGCCGCATCCTCCGCACCGGGGTCGCCGAACCGGTGCGTGGTGCCGTCGGGCAGCAACAGCACCAGGCTGCCGAGCGTCATCAGCCCGAGCCCCTTCAGGATCACGCGCTCGGCCACGGCCGCGAGCGGCCCGGCCGAGGGCCGCGGCAGTTGGCGCAGCGCGGTCGAGCGGCGCGCGGCGATGGTCATCGGGCCGACCCCTGTCCGGGGGCGAACGGCGGCTTGCGGAACACGGGGACTCCCTTCAACCAGAGTCGGATTGCCTGCCAGTGGATGAGGCCGGTGACGCGACCCGACAGCAGCGGGTTGCGGGCCAGCGTGTGGAGGAGCGCGAGATCGGTCAGCGGCCTGCCGCGGCCGGTCAGCGTGGCGATGAACGGGCGGCCGCCGTCCTGCTCGACGTCGATGCGCGCGTAGAGGCGCTCGCCCGGCTCGGACAGGAAGAAGCGGTACGTCTGGTCCATGCCGAAGAACGGCGACACGTGCAGCTCCTTGGGGTGCACGTGGCTGCGCAGACGGGTGCCCGAGACCTCGTTCGAGGGCTCCAGCAGATACGGTCGCCGCTCGCCGAAGGTGTTGTTGACCTCGGCGACGACCATCTGCGTCCGGCCGTCGGCGCCGGCCAGGTACCAGAACGAGACGGGGTTGAACACGTAGCCCGCGAGTCGCAGGCTGGTGACGAGGCGGATCGGGCCGTCCGGCGGCTCGTGCCCGCGCGACCGCACGTAGGCCCTGATCGCATCGGCCAGCGGGCGGTCGCCGGCGAGGTAGTCGGCGTCGCGGATCGTCACCGGCCGCCGTCGCCCGTAGCCGACCAGGCCGAGGCGGTTCAGCTGGTCGAGCCGGTCGACGTCGAGCCCGAAGTAGGCCACCCGGTAGCGGAAGACGTTCTCCGCGGGCGTGCGCCG
>JBBQFB010000019.1:0-28091 GCA_038321545.1 Gaiellales bacterium | reverse complement strand
CGCGTCGGGGACTACCAGGACGCGCTGGAGGCCGGCGTGCGGTTCGTGTCGGCCCGCGATCTGCACGCGCACGGCGTCGCACCGGTGCTGGAGCTGATCCCGGAGGGCTCCGACGTGTTCGTGGCGTTCGACGTCGACGCGTTCGACCCGGCCATCATGCCGGCCACGATCGGGCCCGCACCGGGCGGGCTGACGTACTTCCAGGCCGTCGACCTGATCACCGGCGCCGCCGGCCGCGGCCGGATCGCCGGCGGCAACCTGGTCGAGTTCATGGCCGAACGCGACCAGGCGGGCATCGGCGCCCTGACGGCGGCGCGCCTGACGACGGTGATGCTGGGGTTGGTGGCGCGGCAGGCGGCTGGGTAGCTGCGGCGTGTCGGCCAGGCGCCGCGTCCCGGATACGGATGGGGTCATCACCTGCCATTTGAGACGTCCCCCTGTCGCCTCCGCGCTTGCGGCTCTTCACGGCGACCGACGAAGGCTGCACGCAGGCACGCCTGCACCCGCGTACGCCTTGCGTCTGCGATCCGCGACGGCTGCTCGTTCGGCCCGAGATTGGTTCCGGGTCGGAGCGCTGTTCGCGGGGCGCCGGTGCCAGGCCGACCGGCGCATTGCTCCGGGCTGCGGCGCAGACACCACTCATCGCAAGCCGCCGAACGCCTCACCAGCGCTACTCCCAGTACCGAATACCCCACCCGAAATCCGCGGCACCAAGCGCCGGCCCGCCCGGCGCAGCCCGGCCAGGCGCAAGACGGCCCGGCGCAGCCGGAAGCTGCTGAGCCTCGAAGAGTGCGCTCGGTGCCGCGGTCAGTTCTCGGTCACCAGGATCCCGACCACGTCACGCTCCGACCCGTCCTCGGCTGAGAGCGTGTACGCCTCGAGCCGGAGAGGGTCGTAGGCGGTCGTGACGCCGCCCGTGACCTGATCGGCGCCGACGCCGGCCGGTACGTCCAGGTCGCCCTCGAACGAACCCCGGCAGCCGGTGCCGCAGGTGGCCGTGACGAACGTGTGGGCGAGCTCCTTCGTCCCCTGCATGAGGCGGAGCTGGACATTCGCCTCGAACGTGTCCGCGGTGCCGGCCAAGTGGATCGCACCACCTGAGAGCTGGGCTCGCACGAGCTCGATCGGCGGCGCCGCATCCACCGCTCCGGATGCGAGCGTCCGATCGACGAGACCCTCCTCTACGCCGAACCGCACCCAGTTGACGTTTTCGAAGTCCGTTAGCGTGGCGACGATCTGCTCCAGCCCGCGGTCGACCGGGGTCCGGCCGGAGAGCTTGATGGTGGCGATCGTGTCGGCGATGTCGATCGACTCGAGCTTCGTGCCGGAGGCGACGTCCGACTCGTAGCCGGCGGGCGGCCCGGCCAGTAGGGTTTCGAGCGCGCGGCGCTCCGCTCCGGGCCCGCCGGTGGAGTCGGGCACCGCGACCCGGGTCAGCGCGGCATCCTTCATGAACCAGACGCCAAGATCGTGCGTCGCAGGAAGGGTGGTGACCGGCGCGGTCGTGCCGGCCACGGGCGCCGGGGCCTGGTTGCCGCCCGACGTGACGATCGCGGCGCCCGTGACGCCGATCGCCACCAGGCAGCCGCTTGCGACCAGCACCGGTCGCAGCCATCGGTGGGGCGCCGCGGCGCGATGCCCGCGGTGGGGCACGGGCGGGATATCCGCCAGCGGAGCGAGCAGCTCCTCGATGCGCTGGTCCTCGGCGTCGTGGATCATCATCGCTCGACCTCCTGCAGCAGCATCGTCCGCGCCCGTTCCAGGCGCTTGCGGATGGCCGCGGGTGAGCGGCCCGTCATCTCGGCGAGCTCGGGGGCATCGAACCCGTGCACGTAGCGGAGCACGATCAGCGCGCGATCCTCCGGCGACAGCACGCGGTGCACGAGCGCCAGCACGTCGACGGCGGCTTCGGAGCCCTCGCCGGCGCCGGACGCCGGCGACGCCGCGACGCGCTCCAGCGCGCGGCGCAGGCGCTGCGCCCCGCGCAGGGCCCGCAGCGCGCGGTGGCGGGCAATACCGAACAGCCAGGCCTCCGCGTTGACGACCTCACCCAGATCGTCCCGCGCGCGCCAGGCGGCCAGGAACGTCTCCTGCAGCAGGTCCTCCGCGAGCGCGCGGTCGCGCACCACGTGGACGAGGAACTGGCCGAGCCGGCGTTCGTGCTGCGCGAACAGCCGCTCGATATAGGTGCCGGCCGCCCGGTCCTCGCGTTCCACGACGTCGATCATGCACGGAAGAGCCCGCAGCACGCCGAGATGTGACACCGCGACGTCAATCGGCTGCGGCGAGCACCTCGATCGGCGGGCACGTGCACATCAGGTGACGGTCGCCGTACGGCCCGTCGATGCGGCGCACGGGCGGCCAGTACTTGGCCTGCCACAGCGTGGCGACCGGGTAGCAGGCCTCCTCGCGGGTGTACGGGTGCGGCCAGTCGCCGACCAGCATCTGCGCGGTGTGCGGCGCGTTCGTGAGCGGGTTGTCGTCGGTCGGCCACTCGCCCTGCTCGACGCGCGTGATCTCGTTGCGGATCTGGATCATCGCGTCGCAGAACCGGTCGATCTCGCCGAGGTCCTCCGACTCCGTCGGCTCGACCATCAGGGTGCCGGGCACCGGGAAGCTCATCGTCGGCGCATGAAACCCGAAGTCGACCAGCCGCTTCGCGACATCGTCGACGGTGACGCCCGTCTCCTTCGTGATCGTGCGCAGGTCGAGGATGCACTCGTGCGCGACGCGGTCGTTGCGGCCGGTGTAGAGCACGGGGAAGTGGTCGGTGAGGCGCTTCGCGATGTAGTTGGCGTTCAGGATCGCGACCTGCGTCGCCTGGCGGAGCCCGTCAGGGCCCATCAGACGGATGTAGGCCCACGAGATCGGCAGGATGCCGGCCGATCCCCACGGGGCCGCCGAGACGGGGCCCGGCCCGGTGGCGGGACCGGCGGCCGGCTGCAGCGGGTGGTTGGGCAGGAACGGCCGCAGGTGGCTGCGGACGCCGACCGGTCCGATGCCGGGGCCGCCGCCACCGTGCGGGATGCAGAACGTCTTGTGCAGGTTCAGGTGCGAGACGTCGGCGCCGAACTTGCCGGGCTGCGCGAGACCCACGAGCGCGTTCATGTTGGCGCCGTCGACGTACACCTGGCCGCCGGCCTGGTGGATCATCTCGCAGATGTCGGAGACCGTCTCCTCGTAGACGCCGAACGTCGACGGGTACGTGATCATCAGCGCGGCGAGGTGCTCGGCGTGCTCGGCGATCTTCGCCTCGAGGTCGGCCATATCGACGTTGCCGTGCGGATCGGTCGCGACGACGACGACGCGCATGCCGCACATCACGGCGCTGGCGGCGTTCGTGCCGTGCGCGCTGGACGGGATCAGGCAGACGTCGCGATCGACGTCGCCGCGGGAGCGGTGGTAGCCGCGGATCGCAAGCAGCCCGGCGAACTCGCCCTGCGAGCCGGCGTTCGGCTGCAGCGAGACGGCGTCGTAGCCGGTGATGGCCACCAGCCAGCGCTCCAGGTCGTTGATCAGCGACAGGTAGCCGTCGGCCTGGTCGAGCGGCACGAACGGGTGGATGGTCGCGAACTCGGGCCACGTGACGGCCTGCATCTCGGTGGTCGCGTTCAGCTTCATCGTGCACGAGCCGAGCGGGATCATCGAGCGGTCGAGCGCGACGTCGCGGCCCGACAGCTTGCGCAGGTACCGCAGCATCTGCGTCTCGGACCGGTGCTCGGAGAACACGGGATGCGTCAGGAACGCGCTCTTGCGCAGCAGTGCGCCGGGCAGCGCGTCATGCGTGGACGCATCGAGCTCGTCGATCGAGCCGCGCACGCGGAACGCCGCCCAGACGGCCTCGACCTGCGCGCGCTCCGTGACCTCGTCGCACGCGATCGCGACGGTGTCGGCGTCGACGCGCCACAGGTTCACGCCATGCTGCCGCGCGGCCGCCAGCACCGCGTCGGCGTGGAACGGCACGCGCACCTGGATGGTGTCGAAGAACTGGTCGTGCACCAGCGAGAGCCCGCCGCGGCGGATGCCCTCGGCCATGATCGCGGCCATTCGGTGCACGCGCCGCGCGATCAGCTCGAGGCCCTCGCGGCCGTGGTACACGGCGTACATCGATGCCATCACGGCCAGCAGCACCTGTGCCGTGCAGATATTCGACGTGGCCTTCTCGCGGCGGATGTGCTGCTCGCGGGTCTGCAGCGCGAGGCGCATGGCGGGCGCGCCGTCGGCGTCGATCGAGACGCCGACCAGGCGGCCGGGCAGCGTCCGCTCGAGGCCGTGGCGGACCGCCATGTAGCCGGCGTGCGGGCCGCCGAAGGCGACTGGCACGCCGAAGCGCTGCGTCGAGCCGTAGACGACGTCGGCGCCCATCTCGCCCGGTGGCTTCAGGAGGACGAGCGACAGGATGTCGGCACCGACGCAGGCGATCGCGCCGCGATCGTGGGCGTCGGAGATCACGCCGTGCAGGTCGAGGATGTGCCCGGATGCGCTCGGGTACTGGGCGAGCACGCCGAAGAAGTCGCCCTCGGGCAGCCCCTCCGACAGGTCGGCGACGACGACCTCGATGCCGATCGGCTCCGCACGCGTCTGGATCACGCCGAGCGTCTGCGGGAACACGTCGGCGTCGACCACGAACCGGTGCGACTCGACCTTCGACGCGCGCCGCGCGACGGTCATCGCCTCGGCCGCGGCGGTGGCCTCGTCGAGCAGCGACGCGTTCGCGGTCGGAAGACCCGTCAGGTCGGAGACCATCGTCTGGAAGTTCAGCAGCGCCTCCAGCCGGCCCTGCGAGATCTCCGGCTGGTACGGCGTGTAGGCCGTGTACCAGGCCGGGTTCTCGAGCACCTTGCGCAGCACGACCTGCGGCGTGTGGGTGCCGTAGTAGCCCAGCCCGATCATCGAGGTCATCACGCGGTTGCGCGACCCCATCTCGCGCAGGACGGCGAGCACGTCGATCTCGGGAAGCGCGTGCGGGACGTCGAGCGGCTTCGAGAGGATGATCGAGTCGGGCACGGAGGCCTCGGCAAGGTCGTCGAGGCTCTCGTAGCCGAGAAAGGCGAGCATCCGCGCCTGGTCGTCAGGCGACGGACCGATGTGCCGGCGCGCGAACGGGATCGCCCGTTCGAGCTCCTCGAGCGTCTGGATCACGGATTCCCCTGAGTCAGTCGACATGCGGCCCGAACTGCGGCCGCCCGCATCCTATTGCACCGTCTGCGCGCGCGACGGAATGCCGTGCTTGCGCTTGTACGCCCGCCACGTGGTCGCCCACCGCTCAGGATCCTCGCCACCGGACATGTCGACCTGGTGGATCACCTGGCGGTGCGGCGCCGACCTGACGAAGTCGGGGTCGGCGTAGGCCTCGGCGCAGACCCGTTCGAGCACGTCGATCCACTCGTCGAGATCCTCGCGCGACCACAGCTCGCCGGCCTCCGGGGTGAGGGGCTCGGGGATCAGCCACGGGTGGTGGCTCATCCACGGCCCGTCGATGCCGAAGTCGGCCATCCGGTTGGCCACGTCGCCGATGCCGACGCCGGTGTCCTCGCGCAGCTGCTCGAGGCTGTAGCGCGTCATCTCCATGCGATGCGTCGTGATGTGCGGGTGCGAGATGGTGACGCCGCGGATGCCGGTCATGCGGCTCGCCATGTAGTTGTTGGCAAGCACCGACAGGTCGGACGCCTCGTTGATGCCGTCGGCGCCCATGCCGCGCGACCAGGCGTAGGCGCGCACGACGACCGGCAGGTTGCCCATGAACTCGCGGATCTTGCCGATCGAGAGCGGCCGGTCGGAGTCCATCGTATAGCGCGTGCCGTCGAACGCGACCACGGGGACGGGCAGGAACGGCGCCAGCTCGGCGGTGCAGCCGTACGCGCCGACGGCCGGCCCGCCGCCACCCGTCTTGGGCGCGCCGAACGTCTTGTGGAGCATGTACATGCAGGCGTCGAAGCCGATCTCGCGCGCCCGCAGCTTGCCCATCACGCCGTTGAAGTTGGCGTGGTCGTAGAACGCGAGGCCGCCCGCCTCGTGCACGAGCCGCACCCACTCCTTGATCTCCGGGTTGTAGATGCCCATGTCGTCGGGGTTGCCGACCATCAGCGCGGCGGTGCGCTCCGAGACGACCGCCTTCAGCGCGTCCAGCGACGGGTACCCGTTCTCCTCGATCGGCAGCGTGATCACGTCGAAGCCGGCGGCCGCCGCGGTGGCCGGGTTGCACGGGTGCGACTGGATCGTGGTGATCACCTCGCGGCGCGTCTCGAGCTCGCCGCGCGACTGGTGGTAGGCACGGCTCACGCAGGCATGGGTGTACGCCGCGTTGGCGCCGCCGCCGGGCTGGAACACGAACTGGTCGAGCCCGGACACCTCCTGCAGGATCCGGTCCATCCGGTACACGATCTCGAGCACGCCCTGGAGCGTGTTCGGGTCCTGGTACGGGTGCAGCTCGGCGATCTGCGGCCGGGCAACGAGCTGCTCCGACACGCGCGGGTTGTACTTCACGGTGCAGGTGCCGAACAGCGAGACGCCGAGCATGCCGAGCGTCTCCTGCGCGAGGTGCAGGTAGTGGCGCAGCACGTCGTGCTCCGACAGCTCCGGCAGCTCGGGCGGCGCTGCGCGGCGCATGCTCTCCGGCACCAGGGCGGCGCCTTCGGCGTCGTCGGGGCCGGCCACGATCGCACCCCGGCGGCCGGGCGCGCCGAGCTCCATGATGAGCGGCTCGTCCCAGCGGGCGGCCTGGTAGTTCTCTCTCATCGGGTCACCTCCAGGAGCGCCTCGCGGAGACGCTCGATGTCCTCGGACGTGTGCACCTCGGTCACGCAGTAGAGCGCGCTCTGGCCGAGCCACGGCAGATCGCCAGAGAGGTCCTTGCCCCCGAAGATGCCGCGCTCGAGCAGGCCGCGGTTGATCTCGGCGACGCTGCGGCCGGTGCCGTCGAACCGGACGACGAACTCCTTGAAGAAGCCATCCGGATAGACGATCTCGACGCCGGGAATGGACGCCAGCCGGCGCGCTGCAGCGTGGCTGCGCGCCAGGCACGCCTCCCCCACATCGCGCATGCCCTCGGGACCCATCAGCGCCATGTAGGTGGAGGCGACGGTGGCCCACAGGTAGACGGAGTTGCCGGTCCAGTCGCGGCCCGCCTCGCGGGAGCCGTACGACGTCTGCTCGAACAGCGCGATACCGAACCCGAGCTCGCCCGGCTCCGACGTCGGGAATGCCGACAGGCAGAGCGTCGGGAACTGCCGCGCATACCGCTCCTCGTCACGGGTCGCGATGAACCCGCCGGTGCCGCCGCCGCCGTTCATGTGGACGCCGAGCGGCTGCAGCGAGCCGACCACGATGTCGGCGCCGTACGTGGAGGGCGGAGTCAGCACGCCCAGCGAGATCGGGTCGACGCCAACGATCAGCTCGGCTCCGGCACCGCTCGCCAGGTCGCCGATCTGGGTGCCCTGCGTCTCGATCACGCCCAGAAAGTTCGGGTTATCGAAGTAGACCGCGGCGGTGGCGTCGGAGATCTTCGCCGCCAGGTCGTCGACGTCGACGCGGCCGTCGGCGCGGATGGCGACCTCGGTCAGCGTGATGTGGCGTGGCATCTCCGGCGGCTCGCAGTAGGTGCGGAAGACGGCCAGGCGCTCGGGGTCCATGGAGGCCGGGTAGAGCACCTCGTTGCGACCCGTCATCCGCGCGGCCATGCGCAGTGCGTGGCCACCCGCGGCGCCCCACGTGTAGACCGGGAGGCCGACGAAGTCCATGTCGATCAGCTCGGCGAGCTGGCTCGTGAACTCGAACCACGCCTGATTGCGGCCCTTGTCGGACTGCGCCGTGCCCCAGACGGCGGTGGTGAACTCGGAGCGCTGCGCGATCTCGTCGCACACGGCGGGCACGTGGTGCTGCCAGCAACCCGCGCCGAGGAACGAGAGCGTCGACTCGCAGTCGCGGTTGCGCCCGAGGAGCTCCAGCAGGTGGCGCTTCAATGCCGTCTCGTTCTTCAGCGACGGCTCGAGGTCGAGCGGTCGGGTGGTGCGGTGATCGGTCGGGATCTGCTCGAACAGCTCGTCGATCGAGGCAGCGCCGATCGCGTCGAGCATCGATTGCTTCGCAGCGGCCGTCGAGTTGGCCATCCAGGGGTGGGCACTCATGTCCGCGAACGTAGCATCATCGTGCGGAGCGCAGGAACGCGAGTGCCAGCGCGAGGGCGACGAGCGGCGCGCAGGCGCCGATCAGGAAGCCGGCACCCGCTCCGGCGTGCTCCGATGCGGCGCCGGCCAGCGTCGTACCGACCGCGATGCCGCCCACGACGGCCGACGTCAGCCACGCGAAGGCCTCCGACAGCCGGCCCTCGACGAGGCGCGGGACGAGCGCGTAGCCGACCGCCATCAGCGGGGCTTGCGTGACGCCCTGGGCGAACAGCACGGCCGCGAGCGCGACCGGTGCGCCGGCGGCGGGGACGAGCACGAACGCCGTGCCCGCGGCGGCCACCAGCGCGACGATCTGGCGCCGCTCCAGGTTGTGGCCCGGCCAGCGCACGGCAATCAGGCCACCGGCCAGGCTCCCCGCCGACCAGATCGCGAGGAACATGCCGGCCAGGTCGCGGTCACCGGCATCCTCGAGGGCCGCGGCGATCGACAGCTCGATCGCACCGAACATGGCGCCGACGAGGACCGTCACGGCCAGCAGCGCGCGCAGCCCGGGGCTCCGGAACGGCGCCGGACCGCGGTGCTCCTTCGCTGCGTGC
The DNA here is from genome assembly GCA_038321545.1 of Gaiellales bacterium. GTDB lineage: Bacteria > Actinomycetota > Thermoleophilia > Gaiellales > F1-60-MAGs149 > VFJZ01. Next base: position 19,369 of record JBBQFB010000019.1, on the reverse strand, counting down.
GGAGCGCGCGGCAGCTGACGGGCGACCGACCAGTACAGCACGGCCCCGGCCGCGAGCAGGCCCGCGATGACGACGAGCGCCTGGGAGGCGCTGCCGATCGCGACCAGGCCGGCGAGCACCAGCGGCCCGCCCATGAAGCAGAGCTCCTGCGCGGTCGCGTCGATGGCGAAGATGCGGGCCCGCTGCGCCTCGTCCAGCAGCGGCGTCATGAGGCCGCGCGTGAGGGCGCCGAGGGGCGGCAACGCGCCACCGGCGAGGGCCGCGAGCCCGAGCAGCGCGAGCACCGGCAGCGAGTCGGCGCCGGCCACGAGGCCGATCAGGCCGATGCCGCAGAGCGGCGCGCCGATCAGGAACACGCGGGGCGCCCCGAAGCGGTCGGCCAGGCGGCCCGTCAGCGGCGCCGTGACGGACAGGCCGACCACGTATGCGCCTGTCGCGAGGCCGGCCAGGCCGTAGCCACGGCCGCTCTCGCGCAGTACCAGGATCAGCGCGAGCGAGATCGCGGTCACCGGGATGCGCGCGATGTACGACGCGAAGAACAGGAGCGCGATCGATCGTGTCGCCACCACCATCGGCCGCCAGTGTGGCACGATCGCCGCGTGCGGATCCCGTCTCCGGCACTCGTCGTGCTCGTCCCCGTCTACGGATGGAGTCATTGGCCGTAGGTGGGGCAGAAGAAGGAGCGTTTCGGCGCTTGCGATAGGTGGCTGCTGCGTAGGAGCTACACGCTGCCGAGGCTGCTCGAGGGCACGGAACGAACGCTCCGAGTCGGCGTCCACTCAGGCCGACCGAGCAGCCGCGTCGGATCGCAGACGCCAGGCGAGCGCGGGTGCAGCCGTTGCGACCTGCAGCCTTCGTCGGAGGCCGTGAACAGCCGCCAGCGCGGAGGCGTCAGGGGGACGTCTCAAGGGGCAGGTGCATACCCCATCCGGATCCGCGACGCGGCGGATCGCAGACTCGGCGGCGAGCGGTCAGTGCTGCACGGACCCCACGGCCCGGGCCCGCACGCACGCGCCTTTCGGCGGTTCGTGCCCGGACGCGCGCGAGACTCGCACAGAAGCGTGCCGCCGCGACCGTTTTGGTGCCTGGCACCAAAACGGCCAACGCGGCACAGTCCGGTGCGGGTCTGGTGCGCCTTCCGTGACGAACGCCGCCCGAAGGCTGCACGGACCGAAAGGAAACGAGGCAGACGACGCGCGAAACGGTGTCGCGATGGCCGATCGTTGCCGGGAACTCACTCCGCATCCTCCCGGTTTTTGGATGGAGTCAACAGCGGTAGGTGGTGGTAGAAGATGAGGCGTTTCAGCGCTTGCGAGAGGTGACTGCTGCGTAGGAGCTGCACGTCTCCGAGTCCGCCTCGTGTGGACGGAACGGACGCTCCTACCCTGCGTCCATCTGAGGCCGCTGACATATCGCTGATATATTCTCGTCGTGCGGCATGTGCACCAGCCCGAGGCGGACACCGCCACATCGCTCTCCGACCAGGCCTACTACCGGCTGCGCGAGATGATCGTGACCCTCGAGCTGGCACCCGGGGCGGCCATCAACGAGCGCGACCTGATGGAGCGCACCGGCCTCGGACGGACGCCGGTCCGCGAGGCGCTGCGGACGCTCGCCAACGAGCGGCTCGTCGAGATCTTCCCGCGCCGCGGCGTGCTGGTCGCCGGCGTCAACGCCGGCGACCTGGCCGGGCTGTCCGAGGTGCGCCGGCTGCTCGAGCCGCCCGCCGCCCGCGCCGCCGCCCAGCGCCGGACGACCGCCGACCGCGCCACCACCGAGCGGCTGATCGCCGAGCTCGACGAGGCGGACGGCGACGAGCGCAGCCTGATCGACCTCGACCAGCGCATCCATCGCCACGTGTACCGGTGCACGCACAACCCGTTTCTCGTCGCCGCGCTCGGCGAGCACTACCTGCTCAGCCTGCGGATCTGGTTCCTCGCCCTCGACCGCGTCGAGACCCTCGGCGACGCGGTGCGCGAGCACCGCGACCTGCTCGAGGCGATCCGCGACGGCGACGGCGACCTCGCCGAGGCCGCGATGCGCCGTCACATCGACAACTTCGAGCAGGCGATCCGCGTCGTCCTGTGATATCCCCATCCCTGCACACCCCGCCCAGGAGCCCCAGACCATGAGCGACCTCCCGAGCCGAGCCCGCTGCGTCGTGATCGGCTGCGGCATCGTCGGCAACAGCCTCGTCTACCACCTGACGCGGCTCGGCTGGACGGACGTCGTCCAGATCGACAAGGGCCCGCTGCCCAACCCGGGCGGCTCCACCGGCCACGCCTCCAACTTCGTCTTCCCGGTCGACCACAACAAGGAGATGACGGCGCTCACCGCCGAGAGCTCCCGCCAGTACCGCGCGTGGGACCTCTACACCGAGTGCGGCGGCATCGAGGTCGCCCGCACCGAGGAGCGGATGGAGGAGCTGCGCCGCCGGATGGCCTCCGCCAAGTCGTGGGGCATCGAGGGCGCGCGGCTCGTGACGCCGGCCGAGATCAAGGAGCTCGTGCCGTACATCGACGAGTCGATCCTGCTCGGCGGCTTCCACTGCACGACCGTCGGCGTCGTCGACTCGCTGCAGTTCGGCACGCTCTGCCGCGAGAAGGCGATCGCCTCCGGCGGGCTGACGGTGTTCGCCAACACCGAGGTGCACGGCTTCGACGTGCAGCACGGGCGGATCCAGTCGGTCGACACGTCGCGCGGTGTGATCGAGGCCGACCACGTCGTGATCGCGTGCGGCGTGTGGAGCCCGAAGGTAGCCGAGCTGGCCGGTGCCAAGATCCCGCTGACGCCGCTCGTGCACCAGATGATCGACGTCGGCCCGGTGCCGCGGTTCGAGCGCTCGACGAAGGCGATCGAGTTCCCGATCGTGCGCGACATGGACGTCTTCATGTACGAGCGCCAGGACGGCGTCGGTCTCGAGATCGGCTCGTACGCGCACCGCTCGATCCTCCACGATCCGGAGGAGATCCCCTCCGTCGAGGAGGCGGCGCTGTCGCCCACCGAGTTCCCCTTCACGCAGGACGACTTCGACCCGCAGATGGAGCACGCGCTCGAGCTGATGCCCGAGATCGTCGGCGACGAGTCGGTCGGCGTGAAGTACGCCATCAACGGCCTGATCGCGCTCACGCCCGACGGCATGCCCGTGCTGGGCGAGACGCCGGAGGTCAAGGGCCTCTGGTCGGCCGCCGCGGTGTGGGTCAAGGAGGGACCGGGCGCCGGCAAGTCGCTCGCCGAGCTGATGGTCACCGGCGAGTCCCACATCGACATCCACGCGTCCGACATCAGCCGCTTCCACGACCACCAGAAGACCCGCGCGCACACCAAGGCGCGCGCCTTCGAGGCGTTCCCGAAGACGTACGGGATCGTCCACCCGGCCGAGCAGTACGCCTCCGACCGGCCGATCCGGTTGTCGCCCATGCACGCGCGGCACGAGGCGCTCGGCGCCGTCTTCTACGAGGCCGCCGGCTGGGAGCGTCCGCAGTGGTTCGAGGCGAACGCGCCGCTCGTCGAGCGCTACGGCATCGAGCTCCGCCAGCACGAGTGGGACGCACGCTGGTGGTCGCCGATCATCAACGCCGAGCACCTCGCGATGCGCGAGCACGCCGGCCTCTTCGACCTGTCCGCGTTCGCCGTGTTCGACATCGGCGGCAGCGGCGCGCTGGAGGGCCTGCAGCGCATCGCCGCGCGCCAGATGGACGTGCCCGTCGGCCGCGTCGTCTACACGCCGCTGCTGTCGCCGAACGGCGGCTTCAAGTCCGACCTCACGATCATGCGCCTCGCCGACGACCTGTTCCGCGTCGTCACCGGCGGCGCGCACGGCATGGCCGACAAGAAGTGGTTCCGCGACCACCTGCCACAGGACGGCTCGGCCACGCTGGTCGATGTCACGACGGCGTGGACGACGATCGGCCTGTGGGGCCCGCGAGCCCGCGACATCGTCGCGTCCGTCACCCGCGACGACGTCTCGCACGAGGGATTCAAGTTCGGCACGTGCCGCACGATCGAGATCGGCTCCCAGCTCGCGCTCGCGTCGCGCATCTCGTACGTCGGCGACCTCGGCTGGGAGTTCTCGATCCCGATCGAGCAGGGCGCGCGCCTCTGGGACGTGCTGTGGCAGGCCGGTCAGCCGCACGGTCTGACGGCGTGCGGCATCGGCGTCTACGGCACCACCGGCCGCCTCGAGAAGGGCTACCGCGCGTACGGCGCCGAGCTCGAGACCGAGTACGACGTGGTCGAGGCCGGAATGCAGGCGGTGCGCGTGAAGGAGCAGGACTTCATCGGCAAGGAGGCGCACCTGCGCCATCGCGACGCCGAGCCGGCCGCCATCCTCTGCACCCTGACCGTCGACGACCACACCTCAGCCTCCGGCATCAAGCGCTACCCGCTCGGCCGCGAGCCGATCGTGCTGCGCGACGGCACGCCGATCACCGACGCGAAGGGGCGACGCTCCTACGTCACCAGCGCCGGCGCCGGACCGTCGCTGGGCCGTTACATCCTGCTCGCCTACCTGCCGCCCGAGCACGCCGTGGAGGGCTCGCAGGAGCTGGCCGTGGAGTACATGGACGAACGCTTCGGAGTGACCGTCGACGTCGTCGGCCCGCGCCCGGTGTTCGACCCCGAGAACCTGAGGATCCGGTCCTGATGAAGATCCTGGTCTGTGTGAAGCGCGTTCCGCTGACCGGCGGCAAGATGGTCCTGACCGCCGACCAGCAGGCGCTCGAGACGAAGCACCTCGGGTTCACGATCAGCCCGCACGAGGAGTGCGGCGTGGAGGAGGCGATCCGCCTCGTCGAGGCGCACGGCGGCGAGTCCGTCGTGCTGACGCTCGGCCCGGCCGAGGCACTCGAGCAGCTGCGCGACGCGATGGCGATGGGCATCTCGCGCGGCATCCACCTCGAGACCGACGGCGGCGAGTTCGATCCCGAGGCGACGGTGACGGCGATCCACGAGGCGATCACCGCCGACGAGGCCGCGTCCGGCCCCTTCGACCTGGTCTTCCTCGGCAACGAATCGGCCGACTCGGGCGGCTACCAGGTCGGACTGCGGCTCGCGCGCGGGCTCGGCCGGCCGTGTGCGACGGGACTGAAGGGGGTCGTCGTCGACGGTGCGAACGTGCGCTGCGAGCAGGAGGCGGGCGGCGGCCGAGACGTGTACACGCTGCCGTTGCCGGCCGTCGTGACCGTGCTCGAAGGCCTCAACCTGCCCCGCTACCCGTCGGTGCCGGGCCGCATGCGCGCGAAGTCGAAGCCCGTCACGGCGAGCGCCCCCGCACGCAACCAGGCACGGCTCGAGCGCGTGCGCCTGGTGGTGCCCGAGGGCAAGGCGAAGCAGGCCGAGATCCTCGGCACCGGCGCCGAAGCGGCGAGCGCCGTCGTCGACCTTCTCGAGCAGATCGGAGTTGCCTGATGAACCTCGTGCTGGTGCAGCCGGGCGACGAGGCGTCGCTGCAGGCCATCACGCTCGCGCGAGCGCTCGGCGGGCCGGTCCACGCCCTGCTGATCGGCACCGACGAGGGAGCCTCCGAGCTCGGTGTCGACGTCGTCCACGTCGCGCGCCACGACGGGCTGACCGGCTTCGCGCCGGACGCCTGGTCGCGCATCGCGACGGACGTCGCCGACCGCATCGGCGCGACCGCGATCGTCGCGGCGGGCAACGAGCGCGGCAACGACGTGCTGGCCCGCGTCGCTGCCCGCACGGGCCAGCCGCTGGCCGCCAACTGCACCTCCGTCACACCCGGCTCGCCGATCGCGCTGACGCGCGTCCGCTGGGGCGGGAGCCTGTTCGAGGAGGCGCACCTGCATTGCGACCGTGCGCTGCTGACCGTCGCGCCGCACACCGTGCCGCCCGATCCTGCCGGATCGCCCGGTGCGATCGAGCAGGTCGCGGCCGACCTCGACGACGGCGACCTCGTCGTGATGGTGCGCGACCGCGTCGCCGCCGCCGGCGGCGGCGTGTCGCTGGCCGAGGCCAAGGTCGTCGTCACCGGTGGCCGGGGCGTCGGATCGGCCGACGGCTTCGGCGTCATCGAGGACCTGGCCGGGCTGCTCGGCGGCGCCGTCGGCTGCTCGCGCGCGGTGACGATGGCCGGCTGGCGCTCGCACAACGACCAGGTCGGCCAGACCGGCAACAAGATCGCGCCGGAGATCTACATCCCGTGCGGCGTCTCGGGCGCCACGCAGCACATCGCCGGCTGCAAGGGCGCGAAGCGCATCCTGGCCGTGAACACGGACCGAGACGCGTCGATCATGTCGGTCGCCGACTACGCCGTGATCGGCGACCTGCACGAGGTCGTGCCCGCGATCGCAGCCGAGATCCGGCGGCGGCGGGGCGCCTGACGTGATCGCCGGCGTCGTCCTTGCGGTCGCGATCGTCGTCGCCGGCGGCCTCTTCTCGCGTCGCGCCCTGCAGCTCTACCGGATCATCCGGCTCGGCAAGCCCGTGCCGCGGTTCGACGACGTGCCGCAACGGATCCGGAACGAGGTCGTGATCGTGGCCGGACAGCGCAAGCTCTTCCAGCGCCTCGTGCCCGGCCTCATGCACGCGTTCATCTTCTGGGGCTTCGTCGTGCTGCTGCCGACGATCGTGATGGCGCTGATCGGCATCGTCTCGAAGACCACCACCATCCCGTGGCTCGGCGAGCAGGGCTGGTTCGCGCTGCTGGTCGACGGCTTCGCAACGATGGTGCTGGTCGGCGTGCTGGCCGCATTCGCGATCCGCAAGGTCCAGCGGCCGCGCCGGTTCGACGGCAGCCACCTGCGCGAGGCCGACCTGATCCTGCTCGCGATCGCCGGCATCGTGGCGACGCTGGTCTGCTGGCACGCCTCGCGGATCGCGCTCGGCCTGAACGAGTACCCGGCGTCATGGTCGCCGGTGTCGAACGCCGTCTCGAACCTGTTCGGCGACGGCGACGGCACGGAGGTGCTGGAACGCGTCCTGGTGTGGGCGCACGTCACGATCATCCTCGGCTTCATGGTCTACCTGCCGTACTCGAAGCACCTGCACATCGCGACGGCCGGGTTCAACGTCTACTTCGGGCGCACGCGCGGCCGCGGCCGGCTGGAGCCGCTCGACTTCTCCGACGGCCAGGCCGAGGAGGACCTGCGCTTCGGCGTCGGCACGGTCGCCGACATGACCTGGAAGCAGATGCTCGACACCGTCTCGTGCACCGAGTGCGGCCGCTGCCAGGACGTCTGCCCGGCGTTCCAGACGGGCAAGGAGCTGTCGCCGAAGCTCCTCATCATGGGGCTCCGCGACCAGCTGTTCGCCGAGGGGCCGAACCTGCTCGAGGCGGCCCGGGGCGGCCCGGCGTTCACCGCCACGCCGCTGGTGCCGAAGGCCGTCTCCGACGAGGTCGTGTGGGACTGCGTCACGTGCGGCGCGTGCGTGTACGAGTGCCCCGTGTCGATCGAGCACGTCGACCACATCGTCGACCTACGTCGCGAGCTCGTGATGGTCGCCTCGCGGTTCCCGGCCGAGGCGGGCACGATGCTGCGCGACGTCGAGCGCTCCGCGAACCCGTGGGGCAAGCCGCAGACCGAGCGCGCCGACTGGGCCGAGGGCCTCGGCGTGCGCGTGCTGGAAGAGGGCGAGCAGCCGCCAGAGGTGCTGTTCTGGGTCGGCTGCGCTCCTGCCTACGACGAGCGGGCGCGCGAGGGTGCGCGCTCGACCGCCAAGCTGATGCAGGCGGCCGGCGTCGACTTCGCGATCCTCGGCCCGCGCGAGTGCTGCACCGGCGACCCGGCCCGGCGGATGGGTGACGAGTACACGTTCCAGTCGTACGCCCGAACGAACGTCGAGACGCTGAACGACCAGAAGGTCACGAAGATCGTCACGACCTGTCCCCATTGCTACAACTCGCTGGGCAACGAGTACCCCGACTTCGGCGGACGCTACGAGGTCGTGCACCACACCGAGCTGCTGGCCGAGCTCGTCCGCGACGGAAAGCTGAAGCCGGCAGCAGACGAGCGCACGATCACGTACCACGACAGCTGTTACCTGGCCCGGCACAACGACGTGGCGGCCGAGCCGCGCGAGCTCGTGGCTGCAGTCGGACAGCCGGTCGAGATGGAGAAGCACGGCAAGCGCACCTTCTGCTGTGGCGCAGGCGGCGCCCACATGTGGATGGAGGAGCGCGGGAGCCAGATCAACGAGGAGCGCGTCCGCCAGGCGACCGAGACCGGCGCCTCCACGCTGGCGGTGGCGTGCCCGTTCTGCACCGTGATGCTCGACGACGGCGTCCGCTCGGCCGGCGCCGACATCGAGGTCGTCGACGTCGCGACCCTCCTCGTGCAGGCCGTCGAGCGCGGCGGCAAGCCGCCCGGCTGACCCGAACGGGCTCCCGCCGCCAGCCGAGCGGCCACAATGGAGCGGCATGCACGTACCGATCGAGCTCGCGGTGCTGGTCGCGGTGTTCGTCGTCGGCGCCATCGCCGCCGCCTTCGCCGATCGCGTCGGCGCGCCGGCGCTGCTGCTGTTCCTCGGCATCGGGATGTTCCTCGGCGTCGACGGCCCGGGCGGCATCGAGTTCGACAACGCCACGCTCGTGCGCGATGCCGGCACGGCGGCGCTGGCACTGATCCTGTTCGAGGGCGGTGCGCTGGCCGAGGCGCGGGAGCTGATCGGGTCCTGGAAACCCGCACTGCTGCTGGCGACGCTGGGCGTGCTCGTGACCGCCGCCGTCGTGGCCCTCACGGCCTACCTGGTGCTCGACCTGTCGACCGCCGACGCGCTGCTGGTCGGAGCCGTCGTGTCGTCCACCGACGCGGCGGCCGTGTTCGGCGCCACCCGCGGCTTCCACCTCAGGAAACGCGTCTCGTCGCTGCTCGAGCTCGAGAGCGGGCTCAACGATCCGGTCGCCGCGCTGCTCGTGATCTTCCTGGTCGACGCCCGCCTCGGCCAGGCAGGCGTCGGCGACGCGATCCTCCTGTTCGGCAGGCAGGCCGTGATCGGCGTCGCGGGCGGGGCGCTGGCCGGTGTCGCCGCAGTGTTCCTGCTGCGGCGGCTGCCGCTGCCCTCGGCCGGGGTGGCCCCGGTGCTGACGACCGGCGTGGCGCTGGCCGGGTACACGGCGAGCGCCGCCCTCGGCGGCTCCGGGCTCCTGTCCGCCTACCTCGCCGGGCTGATCGTCGGCGGCGCGCACGTGCCGCACGGCCCCGTCATCCGGGGGTTCCTGCAGGGCACGGCGTGGGTGGCGCAGATCGGGCTGTTCGTGCTGCTCGGGCTGCTCGTGACGCCGTCGCGGCTGTTCGACGGCGGCGTCCGGCCGATCATCATCGCGGTCGCGCTGGTCGTGATCGCCCGGCCGCTCGCGGCAACGCTCTCACTGCTGCCGTTCCGGATTCCGAAACGCGAGATCGGCTTCGTCGCGGCCGCCGGCCTTCGCGGCGGGGTGCCGATCGTATTCGCGACCTTCCCGATCGCGGCGGGACTGGTCGGCTCCGTGCGGCTGTTCGACGTCGTGTTCTTCGTCGTCGTCGCATCGGTCGCGCTGCAGGGCCTGATGCTGCGCCCGCTCGCCCGCTGGCTCGACGTGACCGAGCCACCGCCGCCGTACCGCGAGACCAGCCTGCACGCCGACGCGCTCCGCGCCGCCGGTGCGGAGCTGGTCGAGGTGGACGCCGCGACGCTCGGCATCGACGGACCGACGCTGGTGCGCGACCTGGCGCTGCCCTCGGGCGCCGTGATCGCCGCGATCCGCCGCGAGGCGCAGGTCGTGCTGCCGCGCGGGACGACGCCGGTCGAGCTCGGCGACGTGCTCTACCTGCTGCGCGAGCGAGCGGCGGCGGGCTCGCCGCGATGCTGATCGACGACCTGCGCGCCGCGGCGCACGACGAGTGGGAGACGTTCACCCGCCATCCGTTCGTGCTGGCGCTCGCCGAGGGCACGCTGGAGCCGGCCGCGTTCCGCGCGTATCTCGTGCAGGACTACCGGTTCCTCGTGCACTTCGCGCGGGCGCACGCGCTGGCCGTGCTGAAGGCCGACACGCTCGCCGACATGCGCGCCGCGGCCCGCGGCATCGGCGCGATCCTCGATCGGGAGATGGACCTCCACGTGCGCTACTGCGCGGGCTGGGGCATCACGGCCGACGAGCTCGAGGCGACGCCCGAGCATCCCGCCAACGTCGCCTACACGCGGTTCGTGATCGACGCGGGGTTGGCCGGCGACGCCCTCGACCTGGCCGTGGCGCTGGCGCCGTGCACGGTCGGCTATGGCGACATCGGCCGAGCGCTCGCAGCCGATCCAGCCACCGTCCGCGGCGCCGCGAACCCGTACGAGGACTGGATCGCGACCTACTCCGGTGCGGACTACCTGGACGGCGTCGACGAGGCGATCGCACAGCTCGACCGGCTCTTCGAGCGACGCGGCGGCCCGGTCCGAATGGCGTCGCTGACCGCGTTGTTCAAGCGCGCCGCGACGCTCGAGTCGGCCTTCTGGCAGATGGGGCTGGATCAGGCTTCGTCGTCGACGAGCTGATAGCGGAAGTCGCAGCACGACGCGCCCTGCATCAACGTCTGCGTGCGCTCCAGCTTGATCCGCGGGTCGTAGCCCTGACAGAACACGCCGTCCCGGTTGCAGGACAGGATCCCGCCGATCTCGCCGAGGCCCATCTCCCGGTACATCTCCGAGTACCGGCACCGGACGACGTTGAAGTCGAACCGCTGCTGGTCGGCCTGCAGCACCTCGATCTCGAGTGCACCGTCGTGGGTCCAGAGACCGTACAGCTCGCGGAAGGTGTCGAGGTTCGTGCCGCCTTCGGTGCGTTCCGCGAACGACGCGCCGACCGCGATGGCGGCTTTCTCGATGGCCTTCGTGAGCACCGCGCGGGCGCGCTCGACACCCATCTCGGCCACCATCTCGTCGTAGATGGGGCGGATGATCTCGGCCTCGATGCGGCGCCGCTGGAGAATCGGGAGCTCGCCTTCCATGACGGAGAGTTTACAGCTTCCAAACTTGCCTTCCCAGTCTTTGCAGGCACACTTCGACGGTGCGGCGTTTCCCCCGCATCCTCGTCGCGGTGGTAGCGACGATCGCCGCCGGAGTTCCGCAGGCGTCGGCAGATGTGCCGGTGCGGCTCGTGTCGGACGGTGTCTGGCGGACCGGCACGGCGACCGTGCCGGCCGGTGCGACGGTGGCCGGCGTGCGCATCCGCGGCGCCGCCCCGACCAGCATCGCGCTGCGCTCCACCGGCGGCTACGTCGCGCTCGATCAGATCGGCGGCGGGTTCACCGAGCCGATCTGGATCGGTCGTACCCGCCGCGTCTCGATCCGCGTCCGCGGCGGGTCCGGCAGCGTCGCAGTGGTGTTCGTCAAGCCCGGCGCCGACCCGCCGGCCACGCCCGCCGCGCGCCGCGCCGACGACCCGAAGCAGCCACCGATCATCTCGCGCGCAGGCTGGGGGGCCGACGAGTCGATCAGGCGCGGCTCGCCGATCATCTTCGACCGGCTGGGCGTCGTGTTCGTGCACCACACGGCGTCCGCGTCGAGCTACAGCGCGGCCGACGTGCCAGCGCTGGTGCGCGGCTTCTACCGGTTCCACGTGCTCAGCCGCGGCTGGTTCGACATTGGCTACAACTACCTCGTCGATCGCTACGGGCGCATCTACGAGGGACGCTCGGGCGGCATCACGAACAACGTCCGCGGCGCCCAGGTGGCCGGCTTCAACACCGGATCCGCAGGTGTCGCGCTGATCGGGAACTACAACTCCGCGGCACCGACGGCCGCCCAGCTGACCGCGCTCCGCGACGTGGTCGCGTGGCGTCTCGACCTCGCGCACGTCGACCCGCTCAGCACCGCGCACCTGATCTCCGGCGGCGGTGACCGGTATGCCGCGGGCGCCGTGGTGGCCGTGAAGGCCATCTCGGGGCATCGCGACGTCGGGTCGACCGACTGCCCCGGCACCGTCATGTACGGCAAGCTGCCCGCGTTGCGCGCGGAGGTTGCGGCGCTGCCGATGCTGCGGATCTACGACCCGATCGTCGGCCCTGCCGACATCGACCCGACCACCGGCCCGCTGCCGGTCCGGTTCACGGCGCGGCTGTCATCCCCCTCGCCCTGGCGCGTCGCGGTGACGGACGCCGACGGTGCGCCGGTCGCGGAGTGGACCGGAACCGGCACCGCCGTCGACGCCACCTGGACCGACCCCGTGCCGACCACGCTGACCGGGCTCGAGTGGACCATCGAGGCGGGTGACGCACGCCCGGCGAAGGGGTCGTTCAACGACCTCGCCGGAGCCCCGTCCGACGACGTCCTGCGCGCTGCGCGCATCGCCGGCACCACCACCGGCAACGTCACGATCGCCTACTCGCTGACGGCCTCGGCCCGCATCTCGGCCGCGATCACGGACGCGAGCGGCACCATCGTGAAGGTGCTCGACGCGGGCACGCGCCGCTCGCGCGGTGCACAGCAGCTGACCTGGTCAGGCCCGAGCGGGCACTACCGAGCCGTGCTGCTGATGGCGCGCGCGGCGGGCGTCGCGACCGTCACGCTGCCGTTCGACATCCGTCGCGGCGTCGTGGCGGTCACGCTCACGCCCGCCGTCGTGAACGCTCACGGACCGGCGCGGATCGCGCTGCGCGCCCAGCGGATCGAGGCCGTGGCGGCGAAGGTGCGCCTGGCCTCCTCGAAGCGGACCATCGCCGCCGGGCCGGCCGGCAAGATCGGCGCGAACTTCGCCACGGCCAGCCTACCCGAGGGCAAGCTGGAACTGCGCGTCTCGGTCGCCACCGCCGGCGGCACGCAGGTCGTTGTCCGGAGCCTGCTGGTCGACCGCACCGCTCCGCGGGCAACGCGCCTGCGCTACCGCGGCGGGATCCTGCGCGGCACCCTGTCGGAGCGCGCCACGGTCACCGTCGGCAGCGTGCACAAGACGTTCAACCAGGGGCGTTTCGCCCTCCGCGTCCGCACCCTGCACACGCTGCAGGTGAAGGACGTCGCCGGCAACGTCCGGCGCGTCGCGCACCCGTAGGGCGCGAGAATCCGGCGATGCGCGACCTCCAGCGGGCCATCATCGCCGACCTCCATGTCTCGCCCGAGATCGATCCGGCCGATCAGATCGGCCGGCGCGTCGGCTTCTTGCAGGCGTACCTCCGGCACTGCGGCGCGGCGGGGTTCGTGCTCGGTATCAGCGGCGGCCAGGACTCGTGCCTCGCCGGCCGCCTCTGCCAGCTGGCCGTCGAGCGCCTCCGCGCCGAGGGAGTCCTCGCGACCTTCTTCGCCGTCCGGCTGCCGTACACCGTGCAGGCCGACGAGGACGACGCGCAGCTGGCACTGGAGTTCATCGGCGCCGATCGGACGGTCACGTTCAACATCCACCGGGCCGTCGAGGGCTTCGCCGCGGAGTACGCCGACGCGATCGGAAACGGCATCGCCGACTTCGTGAAGGGCAACGTCAAGGCCCGCGCGCGGATGATCGCCCAGTACGCCATCGCCGGGCAGGAGCACGCGCTGGTGGTCGGCACCGACCACGCCGCCGAGGCGGTCACCGGCTTCTTCACGAAGTTCGGCGATGGCGGCGCCGACATCCTCCCGCTCGCGGGGCTGACGAAGCGCCAGGGCAAGGCGCTGCTGCAGCACCTCGGCTGTCCCGCCCGGCTGTATGAGAAGGCACCCACGGCCGACCTGCTCGAAGAGCAGCCGGGGCAGGCCGACGAGACCGACCTCGGGCTCAGCTACACCGACCTCGACGACTACCTCGAGGGGCGGGAGGTGGCGGGTCACGTGGCCGCCGCCATCGAGGCGCGCTACGCCGCGACCGAGCACAAGCGGCAGGCGCCGCTGTCGATGTTCGACGGCTGGTGGCAACCCTCGGCGACCTCCACCCTGTAGGCCGCCGACCGGTGGCATGATCCGGCGATGCGGCTCGAGGGGCTCCACCACATCACGGCGATCACGGGAGACGCGCCCCGCAACGTCGACTTCTACGCCGGCGTGCTCGGCCTCCGGATGGTCGCGAAGACCGTCAACCAGGACGACCCGAACGTCTACCACCTGTTCTACGCCGACGAGAACGGGTCGCCCGGGTCCGACATCACCTTCTTCGAGTACCCGGGCGCCGAGCCCGGCCGGGCCGGCATCGGCATGGTGCACCGCGTGATCTGGCGCGTCGGCGCCGACGCCGCCCTCGACTTCTGGGCCGACCGCGTCGGCGTCGAGCGCACCGCGGACGCCGTGGTGTTCGCCGATCCCGAGGGCCTCGAGCACGAGCTGCGCGTCTCGAACGCGCCGGACGCGCCGCTCAGCGCCCGGCACTCCGAGGTGCCGCCGGAGCACGCGCTGCGCGGCTTCGACGGAGTCCGCGCGCGCAGCCTGCGGCCCGACGCATCGGCCACGCTGCTCACCGACCTGCTCGGCGCCGAGCAGCACGGCGACGACACGTGGGAGATTCGCGGCCAGCAGCGCGGCGCCACGATCACGTGGGAGCAGGGCGGCGAGCGTGGGCTGCAGGGCGCCGGCACGATCCACCACATCGCGTGGAACTCGACCAACGAGGACCATCCGCGGTGGCTCGAGAGCCTCGAGGCCGCGGGCGTCCGCACGTCGGGGATGGTCGACCGCCACTACTTCCACTCGATCTACTTCCGCGAGCCCGGCGGCGTGCTGTACGAGATCGCCGACCACGGCCCCGGCTTCACGCGCGACCTGCCGCTGGCCGAGCTCGGCACGAAGGTGATCCTGCCGCCCTGGCTCGAGTCGCACCGCGCCGAGATCGAGGCGAACCTGACGCCGCTGCCGGTCCCGACCCGCTAACGCCGCCCGCGCGGCAGCGACACGACGTAGACCGCGGTCAGCCCCGGGATGGCCCGGATCTCGGCCTCGGCCGCCGGCGGGATGGCGTCGTCGACGTTCAGCACCATCAGCGCCTCGCCGCCCTCGCGGTGGCGGCCGACCTGCATGCCGGCGATGTTGACCTCGTGGTGCCCGAGCACCGTGCCGACCCTGCCGATCACCCCGGGCGCGTCGCGGTGACGCGTGATCAGCAGGTCGCCGTGCAGGGCGCCGCCGAGCGCGTACCGGTCGACCTCGACGATGCCGGCGGCGGCCGCGGAGCCCGCCACACGCACGTGGTGTGCGTCCTCGCCGGTGGCGTCGAACGAGAACGACTGCTCGACCTCGGGATCGTCGGTGCCTGCGTGGACCGTCAGGCGCACGCCCAGCTCGACAGCGATCGAACGGGCGTCGGCGCCCGTCACCGGCTCGCCGCGGCGCGCGCTCAGCGCCTCCGCCAGCGCGATGTCCACCAGGCGGTCGATCTCTCCGGGCGTGACGAGCCCGTTGACCGTGACGCGCAGCGCGTGGAAGGCGGGCGCGAGCGCCTCCAGCAGGTGCCCGGCTGCCGCGGCCGCCGCCGTGCGGGCATCGCCATCGCCCTCCGCACGGGCGGGAACCAGGGCCTCGGCGCCGGCCACGGCCTCGGCCAGGGTCGCCACCCGCGTGACTCCCCGGATGGGCTCCCCCGCGCCGATCAGCATGCACGGGATGCCCGTCGCGCCGTACACGCGGGCGTGTCGCTCCGAGTCCTCGATCGCACAGACGGCGCCAAGGTCGCGCGCAACCGCCGGCTTGTCGTCGGCGAACCGCAGCGGCACGGCCGGGAAGCCGTGCCGGGCGAGCCACGCGCGCGTCATCGGCGCGCACGCGGCCGACCGGGCTGTGACGATCCAGACGGGCGTCACGGCGGCCAGCCGGGCGACCAGGGCCGGGGCGTCGGCGGCGGGCGCGAGGTGCGCCGCCGGACCGTCGGGGCCGTAGACCCAGCCGCGGATCTCGTCGGAGATCTCGAGCCCGGCGGCGTCGATGAACGCCCGCTCGGGCAGGTCGACGCCGAACCGTTCGGAGGCGGCCGCCGCGAGCACGCGCGGGTGTTCCGTGAGCACGCCGTCGAGGTCGAGGACCACCGTCATCAGCCGCCGACCGTAGCACCAGGTGCTGGGCGCGGGGAGCGGTCGGCGCTGACCGCGACGGGCAACGAGGCCCCGGGTTTCCGGGGCCTTTCTTTTCAGCAACGCCGATGACCGACGACCTACCTGATCCGCCTCGCGCTCCCCGACCGCCCCGGCGGTCTCGCGCTTCGTGACCCGAGGTCATCCTACCGGCACCGACCTGGTGCTGATGCTGGCCCGCAGCGACGTGTTCCCGTTCGTCGGCGCCGAGGTGGAACGCGCCTGCGCGCTCGGGGCGGCCGCCGGCAAGGGCTGCTCGGGCGCGTCTCGGTGTCAGCGGGGCGCCGCTCCGTCCGTCATGATCGGGGACGTGCCCGGCCATGGCGACTGAGCCAACCGCGTCCATCGCCTCGCGCGTCGCGATGCTGCGGGCCGGCGCGATGCCGACGCTGCAATCGGCGGTCGCGGCAGGCGTGGCCTGGTTCGTCGCGCACGACCTGCTCGGCCACGCGCAGCCGTTCTTCGCACCGATCGCGGCCACCATCGCGCTCGGGCTGGCACCGGGCCGGCGGAGCCGACGGGCGGTCGAGATGGCCCTCGGCGTGGCCTTCGGCATCGCGATCGGCGACTTGCTGGTGACACAGATCGGCCGCGGGGCGATCCAGATCGCGCTGGTCGTGGCGGTCGCGATGAGCGGCGCGATCCTGGTCGGCGGCGGGGCGATCCTGGTCAGCCAGTCGGCCGCGTCGGCGATCCTGCTGGTCGTCTTCACGCCGGCCGGTGGCGGCCTGGTGCCGTCCCGGCTGTTCGACGCGCTGGTGGGCGGTGCCGTGGGCCTGCTGGTGGTGATCGCCATCCCCCGCCACCCGCTGCGGATCGCCGATGCGGCGCTCGATCCGGTGTTCGCGGGGCTGGCCGGCATGCTGGATGACATCGCGCTGTCACTCGAGCAGCACCATCTCGCGCTGGCGCAGGGCGCGCTGATCCGCGGGCGCGCGCTCGACGTTCCGCTGGGCGCGCTGCACGACGCGATGGAGATCGCCTTCGAGACGGCCCGCATCGCCCCCGTGTGGTGGCGCGCGCATGGCCGTGGCCGCCGACGCGGCCGCCGCGACACACGTCGACCGCGCCGTTCGCAACGCCCGCGTGCTGGCCCGGGCAGCGATCCGTGCGATCGAGCTGAAGCCATCCATCCCGTCCGAGACGATCTCCTCCGTGCGGTCGCTGGCCGCCGGCACGCGGCTGGCGCGCACGGCGCTCCGTTCGCCGGGCGACGAGGCCGGCGCGATCGAGGCGCTGCTGGCGGCGGCCGAGTTCGGCGGGCACGCCCGAAAGGCCGACGACGGGCTGTCGGTGGCGGCGATCGTCTCCCAGGTGCGGTCGATCGCCGTCGACCTGCTGCGCGCGCTCGGCACCGACAACGACGACGCCGTGCGTCACGTCCGCCGAGCCGGCAGCCGGCCCTAGCGCTACAGCCCGCGCTCGGCCAGCCAGGCGCGGTTCGCGCGGGCGTCCTCGACGACCTGCTCGAACGGCTCGTCGGGCGCGTGCACGTGGTCCTGCTCGACAACGATCCAGCCGTCGTAGCCCTGGCCCTGCAGCTCGTCGAGACACTCGCCCACCTGCGCGCCGCCGGTGCCGAGCGCGCAGAAGACGCCCGACTCCCACGCCTCCATCAGCCCGCCGCCCGACTCGCGCACGGCCTGCAGCTTCGCGAGGTCGACGTCCTTCAGGTGGACGTGCGCCACCAGCTCGCCGAACTCGCGCACCAGCTCGAGCGGGTCGCCGCCGCCGAACACGCTCTGCCCCACGTCGAAGCAGAGGCCGAGCAGCGACGCGTCCAGCGCCTCGGCGAAGCGGGCGATCTCCCGCGGCGTCTCGACGTACGAGCCGGCGTGGTGGTGGAACGCGACGCCGAAGCCGCGCTCGCGGCACCGCTCGGCCGAGCGGTGGACGGCATCTAGCAGCGTCGCGAACCGCGCGTCGGGCAACCACGCCTCGGGGTGCTGCTCGATCGCGCCCGCGCAGTCGATCCGTTCCGGCTCGTGGACCGCGTCGCAGAGCAGGACTCGCGGGAGCTCGCCGCCGGCCACGGCCGCCTCGAGCGTCGACAGCGTGCGGTCGAGACGCGCCGTGTCCTCGGCATGTGCCTCGCGACGCGAGAAGCGCTGGGGCAGCAGCGCCGCCACGAGCGTGAGGTCGTACTCGCCGAGCAGCTCGGCCGCCTGAGCGCCCTCTCCGAAGTACGCGGGCGGTCCGAGCTCGGTACCGGCGTAGCCCGCCTCGGCGATCGTGCGGGCCAGCTGCGGACCGTCGGGCAGGTTCGGCCGGCCGACCGTCATCGCGAACACGCCGAACGAGGCGGGTGCGCTGGCGATGCGGATGGTCACGCCGGCCGCCCGTCGAGCAGCTCGGCACGGGGGTGGAGATCGATGCGCGCGACGGGCCGCAGCGTGGCGGCGTCGCGCGTGCTCACCCAGGCCGCGGCGATACCCGCTGCGACCAGGCCGGGGAGCACGATGCGGCGGTGGGAGACCATGCGGGTTGAGGGTACCGCGCCACGGGGTGTGACGGAACGCGCCCGGGCGGCGTATAACGGGTCATGGAGTTCGCGGAGATCGCCCGCACCAACCTCGACGACGTGTACCGGTTCCTGCTGTACGCGACCGGCGACGCCGCCGTTGCCGAGGACCTCGCGGCAGAGACGATGGAGCGCGCGCTCCGCGGGTTCGCGAAGTACGACCCGAGCCGGGCGCGACCGCGGGCGTGGCTGCTCGTGATCGCGCGCTCGGCGATGCTCGACCACTTCCGCCGCGAGCAGCGGCGCCGGCGCTACGAGCTGGCCGCCGTCGAGCCGGTCGACCGCTCCGACGGACCGGGCATCTCGAACGACCTGTCGGCGGCGATCGAGGCCGGTCTGCACCGGCTCAGCGCCGGCGACCGCGAGGTGATCGCGCTGCGCGTCATCCTCGATCTCGACCCCCGCGCCGCGGCGCACCTGCTCGGCGTGTCCGAGTCGGCGTGTACGACGCGGCTGTCCCGCGCCCTGTCCCGTCTGCAGCAGGAGGTGAGCGGCCATGCCCGTGTCTGACCCGCTCCTCGATCCGATCTACGCCGACCTGGTCTCGGAGCTCCGCGACGCCCGCACGCCGACGCCGGCAACGCTCGACACGCGGGTCGACGAGTTGCTGGCGCGGCCAGAGCCCGCCGCGCCGGCTCGACGGCGTCGCCTGCGGTTGCCACGGCGACGGCTCGTGCTCGGTATCGCCGGCGGCTGCGCAGTGGTGGCGCTCGGGATCCTGGCGGCGCGGATCCCTACGTCGACGACGGGATCGTCGAACAGCGAGGTGATCAAGGCGGCCGGCGGGATCCCCGAGAGCAGCGCCGCCGCGGCGACGGACGCCCCCCCCACCACCACCGCCGCCCCGACGGCGGGGAGCCGCGACGCAGCCGGCGAGGCCACGGCCGCCCCCGCGGTCTGCGCCGCC
>JBBQFB010000018.1:0-29985 GCA_038321545.1 Gaiellales bacterium | reverse complement strand
TCGTCGACGGACGGTGTTCCGAGCCAGGAGATGGGGTGGTCTGCCATTGCCGCAGGATAGGCAGCGTAGGCTTCCGGACGTGACAACGCTCTCCGAGCTGCACGCCGCCGCCCGCGCGCGCGGCCTCTCGCACTACCGCCGTCTGTCCCGCGCCGAGCTGGAGCACGCGCTCGCGAACGGCGACGCTGACGTCATGCTCGTCGCCGACGAGGTCGGCGCCGCGCCCTCGACCGAGCCCGTGCGCCTCGAGCGGGACGGGCCGCTGGCCGTGATCGTCCTCGACGATCCGGCCAGCCGCAACGCGATCGGCGGGCTCGCGATGGACTGCCTCGAGGCGATCCTGGACGAGCTGGAGCGCGACGCGTCCGTCAGGCTGGTGGCGATCACCGGCGCCGGTCGCACGTTCTGCTCCGGCGCCGCGATCCGGGAGTTCGATCAGGTCGACGACGGTGGCACGCTGCTGACCGATCGCGGCACGCGGCTCTTCGACCGCGTCGAGGACCTGCCGATGCCGACCGTCGCGCTCGTGAACGGCCACGCGGTCGGGGGTGGCGTGGAGATCGCGATGGCATGCGACTGGCGCATCATCGCTCCCGACGCCGAGCTCCGGTTCGTGCACGCCTCGATCGGCCTCGTGCCCGGCTTCGGCGGCCTCGGCCGCCTGCGTGCGGCCCTCGGTGAGGCGACGACGCTGAGGCTGCTCGCCACGTGCGAGTCCGTCGGCGGCCGGCGCGCGGTCGATCTCGGCCTGGCAACCGAGGTGATCCCGGCCGGCGAGTTGCGATCTCGCGCACGGCGCCTGGCGCTGCGCGTCGCGGAGTCCGACCAGCGCGCCGTCACCGCCGCCAAGAAGGCGCTCGCGACCGGCACCCGAGCCGCAGAGCGGGAGGCGTTCCTCGACTGCTGGCCGAACCGGCAGATTCCGCCGAACCTCCGCGCCTGACCGGGTAGGATGCCCCCATGCTGACCGAGGAAATCGTCCGGGACGCCCTCAACCTGATCGAGGACCCCGAGCTCATGATGGGCATCGTCGACCTCGGCCTGGTCTACGAGGTGCACATCGACGGCCCGAAGGTGAAGGTCGTCTTCACGCTCACGTCGATGGGCTGCCCCGTCGGCCCGTGGATCGCCGAGCAGGTCGACCTGACGGCGCGCGCCATCGACGGCGTGGACGACGTCGAGACCGACCTGGTCTTCAGCCCTCCGTGGACGCCCGAGCTGATGTCCGAAGACGCCAAGTTCGCGCTCGGCTTCTAGCCTCTAGAGCTCGGGCACGCCAGCCGCGGGCACGCGGTAGTACCACCAGTTACGGCGCCGCGTCCAGCCGTGCTTCGCTGCGTTCGCCGGGCCCCACAGGCACTCCCTGACCGGCCGCGTCCCCGCCCTGAAACGCACGTCGGCGAGCCGGAGCCGCTCGCGATACGGCCCCCGTGCAGGTCGGTCGAGATCGTGGATCAGCTGGCGCACGTCGAGGTCGTTCAGCCAGTCGTCGTGGCCGAGCGGTTCGGGCCGCGCCGCGGTCCGCTCCCATCGCTCGATCAGCTGCGCGGCCGTCACCGGTCGGCCTGCCGCAGGAAGTAGGCCTCGCCGTCGGCCGGCCGGAAGAAGGTGCGGATCGCTCCGTCTCGCCCGAATGCGATGAACGCCCCGGATGCCCGGTCGAACCGCGTGGTGACGCCGTCGTCACGCTCGATCTCGCGCACTTCGCCGCCCACCGGCGCGTCGCGCAGGGCCTGCGCCCGCTGGAGGTAGGCCTCGATCGAGATGGCGCCGAACTCGGCGCCGTGCTTCGCGTAGTGGTCGGCGAGCTGGTCGTGCGACCTGAACCCGACCGTCGAGGTCGGCGTCGCGGTTGCCGTCGTGGCGGGAGCCGCGGTCGTGGCGGTACCGCCGCAGCCCGCGAGCAGGAGCGCCACGAACAGCGCCGCGAGCAGCCTCACCGGCCGGCGGCCTCGTCTCGCGCGGCGACGGCCAGGCGGTCGGCGCGCTCGTTCAGCTCGACGCCGGCGTGGCCCGACACGCGCTCGAAGCGGATCGTGTGGCCGTTCGTCGCCTCATCCAGCGCCTCCCACAGGTCCTGGTTCGCGACGGGTTTCCTGGCGGACGTCCTCCAGCCGTTGCGCTTCCAGCGCTCCAGCCAGCCCTGCGTGATCGCCTTCTCGAGGTAGGCCGAGTCGGTCAGCACCCGGACGGTGCTCGGGCGGCGCAGGGCGCGCAGCCCCTCGATCACGCCCATCAGTTCCATGCGGTTGTTCGTGGTGTCGGGATCGCCACCCGTCAGCTCGCGCTCGTGACCTCGCCAGAGCAGGATCGCCGCCCAGCCACCAGGTCCCGGGTTGCCGGAACAGGCGCCGTCCGTCCACAGATCGACCACGTCGTCGTCCACGGTCGCACCTTACGCGAGGCCTTGACTTCCGGGCTGCGGCGGGTACGAGTGAGAGGCGGTACTCCCCCGAAGGAGTGATGGATGCGATTCGGCGACCGACGGCTCGTGGTGGGCTTCCTGCTCGGCGCGACGGCTTCGTCCCTGGCGGGAGCCGGGGCGGCCCTCGCCGAGCACGGCGGCGGCAAGAGCGACAGCGGCAGCAGTCTGCCCGTGCCGGTCGACGGCGTGCTCAAGGCGTGCATCAAGCACGGCAACGGGACGCTGTACGTGATCGGCGCGACCACCCGGTGCAAGCACGGCGACGTCGCTATCACGCTGAACGTCGCCGGAACGCCCGGGCCGAAGGGAGACCCGGGGCCGGCCGGGCAGACGGGTGCGACGGGCGCCGCCGGCGCGGCCGGGCCGCAGGGTCCACCCGGACCGGACGGGGCCGCCTCGCTGATCTCGCCCAACAAGAAGTTCCGGATCCAGGTCGGCGACAACGGCATCTACCTCCGGGGCCCGGGTGGAACGGTCTTCGTCGACCGCCACGAGACGGGCACCGGCGACCGCTTCCGAGGGAGATAGCGCGATGGCGAAGCTCACCACACGGCGCGGCATGCTCGGCAGCCTCGGCGTTCTGCTCGGCGGAGGCGCCGTCGGAGCGATCGTCGCGCGCGAGACGGCCGAACCGACCGTTCCCCACCGGCGGATTCTCCGCTCCAGCGACCTGCGCTTCACGCGCCCCGGCACCGCACCGGGCGAGCTGGCGGCGCCCGGCACGTCCGCACTGCCGTCCGGCACGCTCGAGGACGAGTCGGGCGGCTACGCCGGCCATCTCACCTCGACGCGCGTCGACGGCAGTGGAGGTCCCGACCTGCTTCACCGGCTGGAGCTGCTCGATGGGACGCTGCTCGCCGTCGGCCCGGCCGGCGTGGAGGAGACCGATTTCTCGGTCGTCAGCGGCACTGGGCGCTATCTCGGCGCCACCGGCACCTACAAGGCCCGCCAGGCGCCCCGCGCCGGCGAGCTGCACCTCGACCTGATGCTCCCGGAGGCCTGACGTGGCGTTCGACATCTTCCTCAAGTTCGACAGCAGTGCCCTCGCCGGCGAGTCGGTGAACGAGAAGCACAAGAGCGAGATCGACGTGCACTCCTTCTCGTGGGGCGAGTCTCGCGACGGCGCGACGACCGATCCGCAGGAGCTGGCCGTGGTGACGCCGCTGTCGATCGCATCGCCGCAGCTGGCGAAGTTCTGCGCCGAACGCACGACGATCCCGTCCGCGACGATCAGCGTCAATGCCATCAGCGCCAAGGGGGTGGGCGATCTGCTGATGATCAAGCTCAAGGACGTCACGGTCGGCTCGTACCAGCTGGGCGTCGCCGATACCGATGCCGGCCTCTCCGACCGCTTCACGCTGGCGTTCCAGTCCATGCACATCGCCAAACGCCGCCAGGCCGACAACGGCAGCATCGGCACCGTCTCGGAGGCGGACATCGACTTTTCGCCGCCGGCGGCCTGACGTGGTCACCACGACCGTCCCGATCCGGCTCGGCAGCGGACGCCGGACGGCCGCCCTGCGCGCCTGGCTCGCAGCCTCGGGCTACGACGCGCCCGGGCTGCGGACGGTGCTCGGCTCCTCGTCGACGTCGCTGGTCGACGCCGTCGGCGCGCCGGCCGCCCGCCGTCGCCTCGTGATCGCGGACACGCCGTCGGCCGTTCTGGCCCGCCTGTTCCTGCTCGGCGATGCGGTCACGGCGGGCGACGCCGCGCGCCGGCTGGGCCCGCTCGCCGATGAGCTGATGGCGCTCGGCCTGATCACGTCGGCCGGCACGATGGTGCAGCCGGCCGTACGGCTCGTGCCACACGACCACCTGCTGATCGCCAGCGACCTGCCGGGTGCGGGCGGCGCCGATCACGTCGCCGCGGTGCACCGTCCGTCGGCGCTGCTGGCGGGCCTGACCGTTCGCCGCCACGTGCGGCGCGCGCTCGACATCGGCACCGGCAACGGCGTCCAGGCGCTGCTCGTGGCGGCGCACGCCGACCGCGTGATCGCGACCGACATCAACGAGCGCGCCCTGGCCTACGCCGAGTTCAACTGCGCACTGAACGGCGTCGAGAACGTCGAGTTGCGCCACGGGAGCCTGCTCGAGCCCGTGCTGGGTGAAAAATTCGGTCTCGTCGTGGCGAATCCGCCGTACGTGATCTCGCCGGGGCGTGAGATCGTGTTCCGCGACTCGGGCATGGAGCGCGACGCCATCTCCGAGGCGGTCGTGCGCGGCGTGCCCGACGTGCTCGAGGTGGGCGGGTTCGCGACGGTGCTGGTGTCGTGGGATGCCACGCACGGTGATCTGGCGGCTCGCCCGACGAGCTGGGTCGAGGACCTCGCGGCCGACGCGTGGATCCTCCATACCGGCACGCAGGACCCGTTCGACGCCGCCGCACGGTGGACGTCGGACGCCGATGACCGTGAGTCCGCGGTCGACCGCTGGCTGGCGGAGTACGCACGGCTCGGCATCGAGTGGATCGCGTATGGCGCCGTGATCCTGCGCGGCCGCGCCGACGAGGCCACCTTCGTCCGCTCGACCGGCGCCCCGGAGGGCATTCCGCAGGCCGCCGGCGTGCAGCTGGAGCGCATGTTCGCGGCGCCCAACCGCGAGCTTCGCAACACCGATCGCCTGATGATGGCGCCCGGTGCAGAGCTGATCGGGTCGGAGCGGCCCGGCCCGGGCGGCTGGCGCGTGGCGGGCTACGAGTTGCGGCTGCGGGACGGCCTCCGGTTCGCAGCCGACCTCGACCCGGACGCCGTCGCGATCGTGCGTGCACTGGACGGGCGCTCGACGCTCGGCGAGCTCGGCCTTGGCGTCGACGAGCGCCGCCTCGTCCGGCGCCTCACCGAGCTGGGCTTCGCCGAGGTCGTCTAGCTTCGCTAGCGGCGGAGAACGGCCGCTCAAGGGCGTGGGGTCTGACCCCGCAACGCCGATTTTCGGGGTCAGACCCCAGAACGTATCTCACCGGAAACGCGCGGAACGACCCCTTTCGTGCGGGTCCGCGCGGGGAGCGGGCCGAGCGTGCGCGGGGCGCCACGGAGATTCGCGTAGAGCTTCGATCGTCGGCGAGCCGCCAGCGCCACGCGAACGCGAGCGTGAGTATCGTTCCACCCGCGATGGACGGAGCGATCTACGAGCTGCTCAAGGAGTACGACGTCAGCGTCGTCTCGCACGTGCCGGATGCCGGTCACACGGCGCTGATCCAGCGGTGCGAGCGCGACGACGCAATGCACACGGTCACGCTGACGACGGAGGAGGAGGGCATCGCCCTCGCCGCCGGGGCCTGGCTGGGCGGTGCCCGCAGCGTCGTGCTGATGCAGTCGAGCGGCGTCGGCAACTGCTGCAACCTGCTCGCGCTGCCGCGCATCCTGGCGGGCCCGTTGCTGCTGCTGATCACCATGCGCGGCGAGTGGGGCGAGGAGAACCCGTGGCAGGTGCCGACGGGGCGCGCCGTGCCCGCGCTGCTCGAGACGTGCGGCGTGATCGTGCACCGCGCCGACGCGCCCGGGGACGTCGCGCCGGCCGTCACCTCGGCGCTCGCCCTGGCGTTCTCGTCGGGCGAGCGCGTCGCCGTGCTGCTGGGGCAGCGCCTGCTGGGCGCCAAGGCCTTCACGGCGGAGGCGTGATGGTCGACCGGCGTGCCGCCGTCCGTGCGCTGCTGGCCGATCGCGGTGACCTGATCTGCGTCGCCGGGCTGGGCGGCACCGCCTGGGACGTCGCCGCCGCCGGCACCTGCGACCTCGACCTGCCGCTGTGGGGTTCCATGGGCGCTGCGGCGATGGTCGGCCTCGGCCTCGCCCTGGCGCAGCCGGCGCGCCCGGTGCTGGTCGTCACTGGCGACGGCGAGCAACTGATGGCGCTCGGTGCCCTCGCGACGATCGCCGCAGCCGGCGCGCGCAACTTGACCATCGCCGTGCTCGACAACGAGCGCTACGGCGAGACGGGCGCGCAGCCGACCCACACCGGGCTCGGCACCGACCTCGCCACCGTCGCGACGGGCTGCGGCTTTGCCGACAGCCGGGCGATCCGCGACCTGGAGGGCGTCGAGGGGCTGCGTGATGCGGTGCATGACCTGCACGGCCCCCGATTCGCGGCGATCAAGATCTCGCCCGACCGGCCGCCGCTCGTGCTGCCGCCGCGCGACGGCCCGCTGCTCGCCCGGCGCTTGCGCGGAGCGCTCGGTTTGCGCTGATGTCGGGTCTCGCCGATCTCGCGTCGCTGGTGCGTGACGACGGCGTCGTCCTCGGTGCCGCGCCCGCGGCGCCCTACGTGCAGGCAGAGGCGGCGATCCGCGACCGCCGGGCCCGCGGCCTGTTCGCCGACATGCGCTTCACCATGCACCAGCCGGAGCGCTCGTGCCACCCGGAGACGGCCGTGCGCGGGGCGCGGACGGTGGTGTCGGCCCTGATCGAGGTCTGGCAGCCCGAGCCGGCGCGGCCGGAAGGCGCGGTGGGGCGCCTCCCACGGTACGCCTGGGGCGACCCCTACGTGCGGCTGCGAACGGCGCTCGGGCGCGTCCGCGATGCCCTCCGCGCCGACGGAGCGCGGGCGGCGGTGTTCGTCGACCACAACATGCACGTCGATCGCGCCGGCGGCCAGGTCTCCGGGCTCACCTTCTCCGGCAAGAACACGATGGCGATCGCACCCGGCCTCGGATCGTTCGTGGCGCTCGGCGCGGTGATCACCGACGCCGCCCTGGTGGACAGCGCGCCCACCCCGGTGCGGGACGGCTGCGGCGCCTGCACGCTGTGTGTCGATGCCTGTCCGACCGGCGCGCTGGACGAGCCGGGCGTGCTCGATGCCACGGCCTGCCTGTCGTACTGGACGCAGAGCCGCTCCGCCGCACCCGCAGCGGTCGCCGACGCGCTCGACGACCGCGTCTACGGCTGCGACATCTGCCAGGACGTGTGCCCGTGGAATGCCGGCCCGGCGAGGCGGCGGGCCGATGCCGCCGAGCCGGGAGCGGAGGCGTTCGTCTCGCTGGCCGACTGGCTCACGGCCCCCGACGACGACCTGCGAGAGCGGTACGGCCGCCTCTACGTGCCCGACCGCGACCCGCGCTACCTGCGGCGCAACGCGCTCGTCGCGCTCGGCAACGGGCCTGACGCGCACCGCGAACTGGCACTGCCGTTCGCGGACTGCGGCGATCCGGTGCTCGAGCGCGCCGCCCGCCGCGCGCTCGGGCGACCGGCCTAGGCGCTATCGCTCGAGCAGCGTGCCGATGCCGTCGCGCTCGGCGTTGCCGGC
The DNA here is from genome assembly GCA_038321545.1 of Gaiellales bacterium. Classification (GTDB taxonomy): domain Bacteria; phylum Actinomycetota; class Thermoleophilia; order Gaiellales; family F1-60-MAGs149; genus VFJZ01. The sequence continues at coordinate 22,322 of JBBQFB010000018.1, read as the reverse complement.
GACGGCGTTGCCGAACAGGAGGTCGGCGGCTCCCTGACCGAGGTTCTGGCACACCACGCGTCCGGTCGGGCGCGGCAGCTGCAGCGCCTCGCCCGTATAGCCGTCCGCGATGCGGTAGCCGGGGAACGAGCCGCGCTCCGAGATGCGGGTGAACTGCGGCACGTCGTCGGCGAACAGGCTCCCGGCGTTCCCGATCTCGGCGCCCACCGAGGTGCCCCAATCGAGCGGCAGCAGCAGCGCGTCGTCGCGGACCGTGGCGGGGTCGAGCATCGCACCCTCGGTGCCGATCGGCACGCCCGTGATGATCACCCCGGCGCCGGTGACCGCCTCGGCGGTCGAGCCGACGATCCGGACGCGCAGATCCGGCGTGTGCTCGGCAGCCCAGTCCACGACGGCCTGGCCGGAGGCGGTGCGGCGCGCGAACACCGTCACGTCGAGGCGGCCGAGCTCCTGGCACACCTCGAGGTGCGAGCGGGTCTGCACGCCCGCGCCGGTGATCGCGACGTGTCCGACCTCGGCCGGAGCGAGCGCCTCGAGACAGGCGCCGGAGACGGCCGCCGTGCGGATGCCGGTCAGGAACGCAGCGCCCATCAGCGCGCGGGGGAGTCCCGTGTCGGTCTCGCAGATCACGACCACGCCGTTGATGATCGGCAGGCCGCGCTCGGCGTTGGAGTTGTAGACGGCGACCCACTTGAGGCCGAGCTGGTCGCCGTGCCCGACGTCCTCGAGGTAGGCGGGCATCACGTTCGCGAAGCTGCCCTGCCGCGGGTAGACCGATGGCTTCGGCGGCAGCTGCGCCCGTCCCTCCGCCAGCGCCACCAGCGCGAGGCGGGCCAGATCGATGCCTTCGCGGACGGTCGGCCGCGCGCGCTCGACCTCGGCCTCGGACAGGTACCGGATCATCGCGCGGGCGTGTCGACCCGATCCGCCGCCAGCTGCCGCAGCTCGGTCGCCCGCGTGGCGACGACGGCGCGGAGCTGCTCGGGGCCGATCAGGATGGCGTTGCCACGGTGCTTCAGGATCTCGGTCGCGAGCCACCGCTCGGAGCCGTACGAGATCGTCGCCAGGGCGGCGCCGTCGATCAGCGGCGAGCTGTTCGGCAGCGTCTCGGTCTCGCGGGCCGCGATCTCCGGCGCGAACCACACCGACGCGGTGCCGGAGCGGCCGCGCGGGGCGCGCTGCTCGGCCTGCACCTCGAGGCCGGCGCGCGGCTCGAACACCTCGGTCAGCGGTTCGGCGGCGCGGATGCGGTCGACGCGGAACGTGCGCTCGCCGGCAGCGGTGCGGTCGTAGCTCTCGAGGTACCAGTCGGAGCCGACGCCGCGCAGCAGGTAGGGCTCGACCACGCGCTCCGTCATGTCGGCACCGCTGCGGCCCAGGTACTCGACGCGCACGAGCCGCCGGTTGCGGATCGAGTCGTTGATCGCGGACAGGATGCCTTCGGCCTCGCGCTGGGCGACGGGTGTCGGCGTCTCGCGGAGCGCGAACCGCCCGAACGCCGACTCGACCTTGCGCCGCACCTCGCCGAGCGTGGTGCCGGCGCCGGCCGCGACCTGGGGGCCGACCAGGTCGAGCGCCATCAGGATCGCCTTCGCCTCGAGGGGCGAGAGGCGCGCCGGGCGACGGAACTCCTCGCCGTACAGCTCCTTCTCGACCTTGATCGTGTCTCCGTCGAACTCGGCGTACACGGCGTAGCAACCGCCGCCGAAGTTGACGAGGTTGAGCAGGTTGACCTGCTCGACCAGCGCGTCGTCGGTGAGGGCGTAGCGCTCTTTCAGGTCGGAGGCCGAGATCTCGCCGCGCGGCTCGTCGCCGCAGCTCTCGAGAAGGTCGGCCAGCATCGCCTGCAGCACCGCGAATCGCTCGGGTGCGACCGGGCTCGAGCGGCGCGTCGGGGCGGTCTCGATCAGCTGCTCCCGGACGATCTCGATCGGGGCCGCGATGGGTGGCACGTCGCCCTCGTGCGCGGCCAGGCCGCGTTCCAGCGCGGTCGCGACCTCGTCCACCAGCTCGGGCGGTGCCACCGGCAGCGCCTGGCCGTCCATGCCGATCACCCAGGTGGCGAGCAGCTCGAGACTGGCGTACGGCGTTGCGAACCGGGCGCCGCGGTCGGCGCGGATCTCGACGGTACCGTGGCGTCCGAACAGGCGCTCGACGAGCCAGGCCGCGCTGGGCGTGATGTCGAGCACCGCCTCGCCGACGGCCTCACCGAGCTGCCAAGGCGCGCGGTCACGGTACGTGCCGGGGTCGAAGCCCTCGGGGAACTTGAAGTCGCGCTCGCGCCGGGTGGCGAACCGGAGGTCGCCGCGGATGCGCGAGACGCGGAAGACCCGCATGTCCTCGCGGTCGTGGTCGCGGCCGACGACGTACCACTGGCCGCCCTGGAAGTAGAGGCTGTAGGGATCGACCGTGCGGGTCGCCTCCGCACCGCGGTTCATCGCGAAGTAGCGGAACACGATCGTCCGCTGCTTGGAGATGGCCGTCTCGAGCTTCGCGAGGCGTTGAGCGATCTCGGGCGAGTAGCCGCCACCGGCCAGGTTCAGCGTGACGGCGCTGTCCGCAGGCGGGCCGGTCGGGTTCGGGCGGCCGAGCGCCAGGTTCTGCAGCGCGAGGCGCAGCGGCTCGGAGTACGCGAACTGGCCCTCGAGCAGGTACAGGCAGGTCTGCAGCGCGGCCAGCTCGGCGTCGTCGAGGTGCAGGGGCGGCAGGAAGTAGTCCTCGCGCTGGAGCGTGTAGAGCTCCTCGCCGGTGAACTCGTCCCGCTGCGAGGTGATGCCGACGCCGAGCGCGAGCAGCTCGGCCCGGTCCGCGTAGAAACGCCGGGCGAACGCCTCGTCCGACATCTCCGAGTACCCCTCGACCGCATTCTTCGCATCGCGCGCCGTGACCGGCCTGCGCTCCGCCATCAGGTATGCGACGAGCGAGAGCTGTCGGATCAGCTTGTCGCCGTCATGACTCAATCCGTCGCCTGCCGATCCAATACCACCATCCCGGGAAGGATCATACGCACGCTCGGCGAGCGGGGTGGTAGATTCGTCCGGCGATGGCGCGTGTGGTCGCTCACCTCGACCTCGACGCCTTCTTCGCGGCCGTCGAGGTTCTCGAACGGCCGGAGTTCGCGGGCCTGCCGCTGGTGGTCGGCGGCAGCCCCGACGGGCGCGGCGTCGTGGCGACCGCGAGCTACGAGGCGCGAGCGTTCGGCATCCGCTCGGCGATGTCCGCCGCGGAGGCCCGGCGACGGTGTCCGCAGGCCGTGTTCGTGCGTCCGAACATGGCCCGCTACAGCGACTGGTCGCGCCGGATCTGGATACTGGTGAGCGCTCGCGTGCCGCTCGCGCAGCAGGTCGGCATCGACGAGGGCTACCTGGACCTGACCGGCGCGGTGTCGACCGCGGGCGAGGCAGAGCGGTTCCTGCGCGACCTGCAGGAGCTGATCCGAACCGAGACCGGCCTGGACGCGTCGTTTGGCTGCTCCACGTCGAAGGTGGTCGCGAAGATCGCCTCCGACCACCGCAAGCCGCGCGGCGTGACGGTCGTGCCGGCGGGCCGCGAGGCGGCGTTTCTGGCGCCGCTGCCGCTGCGGGCGCTGCCGGGCATCGGCCCGAAGTCGGACGAGCGGCTGCAGGCCGCGGGCCTGTCGCTGATCGGCGACCTGGCCGAACTCGACGACGACCGGCTGGCGCGGCTCCTGCCGGGCGCCGTCGGCGGCGAGCTGCGCGACCGTGCCCGCGGCATCGATCTGCGACCCGTGTCGCTGCCCGGCCGGGCACTGTCGGTCTCCGTCGAGGAGACGTTCGAGCGCGACATCGTGACGGTCGAGGAGCTGCGCGCGATCGCGCTGCGGATGGCCGACGAGGTGGCGGAGCGCCTCGAGCGCGAGGCTCGCGGCGCTGCCACGGTGACGCTGAAGCTGCGCTATCCCGACTTCGCCATCGCGACGCGGTCGCAGACGGCTCCCGCGCCGTTCTCCGGCCCGGACGAGATCGGCCGGCTGGCGTTGATCGCGCTGGATCGGGCGCTGGCCCGCAGACCACCGCCCGTGCGCCTGATCGGCGTCGGCGTGGCGAAGCTGGTCGATGCAGAGCAGCTGCGGTTGCCGCTGCCCTGAGGCGGAACGAGCAGCCTTAGACGAACACCGGCTCTTCCAGGTGCTGATGGCTCGGGCAGTACTCCTTGCCCGGCAGCGGCGTCCGCTGGCAGGGCTTGCCCTTGCGCGTCGTGGCGCGGCACGGAGTGAGGGTGCCCTCGCCGCTGCGCTCGATCTCGTCCTGGATGAACTGGTGAGCGATCGTCAGCGTGCGTTCGATCGAGTAGTAGACTCGGCCCTGCTCGGTGATCGGGAAGTAGCACCGGATCTCCTGGAACAGGCTCCGCGCGGGCTTCGGGAAGTAGCGCGGATCCTTGGCGAGGCGCTCGATCGTCTCCTCGCAGGCCCGCAGCACGCGGCGGCGGGCCTCATGGGCGGGAATGGTGTCGGGATGCGGATCGATCGCATCCTTGATCTGCATGAAGATCTGACGGCTGAAGCGGTACATGGAATCGTGCTCCCGAGCGGTTGGGGCTACCCAGACTTGGGCAGCGCTGACGGGAGCGGCACCTGGCCGGCCAGCCAACGCACCTCTCGGTGCGGGCCGACAACCCCCTCGTCGGAGTCCACTGTACATCCCTCGACGCGAAATTCAAGGTTTGGCCCCATGTTTGTTGCAAAGTCGTCTCGTTTTGCCCAGGTTGAGCGACGACAGCTGTCACAATCTCAGACCTTGTGACACGCGTATTCACCCATCCCTCGCAGGCAGATCATGGAATCGACGGGCACCCCGAGCGACCTCAGCGCGTGGACGCGTTCCTGGCCGGTCTGGGAGACGCATTCACCCAGGTGGAGGCGCCCGCGGCGACGATGGCGGACATCGACCGCGTGCACGTGGCGGGCTACGCCGAGCGCATCTTCGCCGCCGCAGCGGAGGAGGGGCTGCTCGACCAGGACACCTACGTGGTGAAGGGATCGCCCGATGCTGCGCTGCATGCCGCCGGCGCCGCCATCGCGGCGGTCACGGAGGCCGTGCGAGGCGGGATCGGGTTCGCCGCCATGCGCCCGCCCGGGCACCACGCGCTGACCGACCGCCCGATGGGTTTCTGCCTGCTGGCGAACGGCGCGATCGCCGTCCGGCACGCGCAGTACGTGCTGGACGTCGGGCGGATCGCCGTGATCGACTGGGACGTGCACCACGGCAACGGCACGCAGGCCATCTTCTACGAGGATCCGTCGGTGCTCGCGGTGTCGCTGCACGAGTCGCCGCACTGGCCGTACTCGGGTGCCGCCGACGAGACGGGGGCCGGACCGGGGCGGGGGACGACGCTGAACGTGCCGATCGTGGCCGGCACCGGGCACGACGCGTACCTGGCGCGCTTCCGCGACGAGGTGCTGCCGGCCGTCGAGCGGTACGCGCCCGACCTGGTGATGATCGCGTGCGGCATCGACGCGCACCGCCGCGACCCGCTGGCGTCGCTCGAGCTCGAGGACCGCACCTTCGGCGCGCTCGCGACCGACGTGCGCGACCTCTGTGCCCGGATGGGCGTCGGCGAGCCGGCGCTGGTGCTGGAGGGCGGTTACGACCTGGTGGCGCTGGCGGGCTCGGCCGCCGAGATCGCGGCGGCCTACTCGGCGACGCGACGCACGTAGGCGTCGGGGTACCCGTTCGCGCGGGCCTTGACCTGCGACGACAGGGCCGACGCCTTCGACGAGTACGGCCCCAGGAAGAGCACCCAGTAGCCGGGGTTGAGCGTGAAGTAGTCGTCGGAGTTGAGGACCCCGGCGTTGGAGAAGCCGGCCGAGGTGGCTCGCGTCTTCTTCGCCGTGATCGAGGCGAAGGTGTACCGCTCCGTGTCGTCGGACGAGAGGAGGACCGCGAACCCGTCGCGGCCGGACGGCCAGTCGCTGGTCTCCGCGGTCGTGTCCGTGCCGGTGCCCCCTGGATCGGTTGTACCGGTACCTGGCTGGTCGGTCGTGCCGGTGCCGGTGCCGGTGCCCGGGAAGGTCGGCGTGCTGCCGGTCGGGATCCCGCCCGTGTCGGTCGGGGGCGGGAAGGTCGTGCCCGCGGGCAGGGTGTCGGTGAACGTCGGCACGGACAGGCCGGTGTCGACCGACAGCGTCGGCGGCAACAGGACGCCCGTCGTGGAACCGGTCCTGACGGTGACGGTGCCCGCGGCCTTCTTCGCGTCGTCGCGCGTGAAGCCATAGGCGATCCCGAAACCGCCTGCCAGCAGCAGGACGGCGCCGCCGGCCACGATCGCGGCGGCGGGCGGTCGCGTGCGCCCGGCGCCGAGGGGGCTGGAGGCCGGAGGGCCGGTCGGCGCGAGCCGCTCGCCGCACTGGAGGCAGTACTGCTGGTCGGCGTCGACCGCTGCGAGGCACGCCGGGCAGCGGTCCTGCGCGACCGGCTCCTCGAACGCCTCGGCGTCGGTCACCGGCGCTCCCGCGGCGATCCGCAGTACGCGCAGAAGTTCGCGTCGTTGGCGAGCAGCGCATGACACTTGGCGCACGGCGAGGCGTGCAGGGCGGGCGCGTCGAGCTGGACCATCAGCGGCGGCACCGCGACGTGGCCGCGTCGCACGTCGGCGCTCGCGACGATGCGGCCGTCCAGCTCGGCGATGAGTCGCTCCAGGTCGACCACGTCGGCAGCGCGTCGTTCCACGAGGGCATGGTTATGGATGCCCCGGCGCGACATCTCGGCGACCAGGCCGCCGAGGTCGGTGATCAGCGTCTGGTAGTCGCCGACCAGCGCCTGGCGCTGGCGCTGGAGCGCGCGCCGCGTCGCGGCCGGATGTGGCTCGGCGGCTGCGAGCACGCCCGGCTCGACCCCGTCGACGATCTCCTCGACGGCGTCCAGCACGATGATCTCGGTGCCCGGGCCGTCGTCGATCACGACCGCATCGTTGCGGTCGCGTCCAGCCGCGCGCAACCGGTCGCGAAAGCGAGCCATGGAGCCAGTGTATCCCGCGGATCGCCGATTTCCTGCCTGAGCCGCGAGTACGATCACGGCCGAAGCGAGCGGAGGTAGACGCGTGTCGATCGGAACCGTCGGTGTAGTGGGGCTGGGCACGATGGGTGCCGGCATCGCCCAGGTGTGCCTGGAAGCGGGCCACGTCGTGGTCGCGCGCGACGTCGAGCAGCGATTCGTCGACGCCGGTGTCGCGAAGATCGATGCGGGGCTCGCGAAGCGGGTCGAGAAGGGCCTGATGACGGCTGCCGACGCCGGGGCGGCGTGGGGCCGGCTGACCGCGACGACCGACCTCGGCGCGCTCGCGGGCACCGGCATCGTGATCGAGGCGATCGTCGAGGAGCTGGCGCCGAAGCAGGCGCTGTTCGCCGAGCTGAACACCATCTGCGGCGCCGGCACGATCCTCGCGACCAACACGAGCGCGCTGTCGGTCTCGGCGGTCGCGGCCGCCTCGGGACGGCCGGAGCGGGTCGTCGGCCTGCACTTCTTCAACCCGGCGCCGCTCATGAAGCTGATCGAGGTCGTTCGCACGCAGATCGTCGACCCGGCCGTGTTCGACGAGGCGCTGGCCTTCGCGTCCGGGCTCGGCAAGGAGGCCGTTCCGTGCGCCGACACGCCGGGGTTCCTCGTGAACCGGATCCTGATCCCGATCCTCAACGACGCGATCCGCGCGATGGAGGAGACCGGCGCGTCGCCCGAGGACATCGACCGCGCGATGCGGTTCGGCGCCGGCTGGCCGATGGGTCCGTTCGCGCTCGCCGACCTGGTCGGGCTGGACGTGCACGCGCACGCGTCCGAGGCGCTCTGGCGCGGCCTGCGCGAGGAGCGGATGGCGCCGCCGGCGCGGCTCCAGCGCATGGTCGAGGCCGGGCTGCACGGCCGCAAGGCGAAGCAGGGGTTCTACGACTACCGGTGACTTTACGGAAGCCTTACAACTCGATCACGGCCCGCGCATCCCGACGGCCGATAATCGGAGAGTGACCTTGCGCCCCCGCCTCCTCAGCCCCCTCGCCCTCGCCCTGGTCCTGGCCGTGCCGGCCACGGCCGCCGCGGCCACCGTGAACGTCGACGGCAAGGGCAGCGCGCGGTTCCAGACGCGCAAGGCGGCGCAGGTGATCGGCGTGACGGTGAACGCACCCGGCCGGGTGCACCTGGTCGCGGTCGATGCCGCGTCGTTCCGGCCGAAGTGTGTGCTGGTGCGCAAGAACCGGCCGTGCATCCGCCGCGAGAAGAAGTCGGGCGACTGGATCGTGCTGCGCGCCGTCCGGTTCATCTACGACGGCCAGGGCTTCACGATGAAGGTCACCAGCCGCAACCGCTTCCGGGTCGCGATCTCCGGCGTCGGCACGCTGAAGCTGAACGGCACCGGTACGTACACGCTCGACGGCGTGCCGCAGCGCTACAGCGGCAATCTCCCCGCGATCGTCCTCAAGCGCCATCCCGCAGCGGCCTGACACCCGCGCTCCAGGCACTAGAGTGAGGCAGTGCCCGAGCGCATCCTGATCGTCGAGGACGAGGCCAACATCGCGTCGTTCGTGAAGCTCTACCTGGAGAAGGCGGGCTTCACGGTCGAGCGGGCCGCGACCGGGCTCGACGGCATCGCCCGCCACCGTGCGTCGGAGCCGGCGCTGATCCTGCTCGACCTCAACCTGCCGGACATCGACGGGCTCGAGGTCTGCCGGCGCATCCGTGCGACCTCGCAGGTGCCGATCCTGATGCTGACCGCACGCGACGACGACATCGACAAGATCGTCGGCCTCGAGGTGGGCGCCGACGACTACGTCACGAAGCCGTTCAACCCGCGCGAGCTGGTGGCGCGGATCAAGACGATCCTGCGGCGAGCCTCGTCACCGGCGCCGACGCCCACCCGCACGGTGCTCACGCACGGCGCGCTGCGCATCGACGCGGGCCGCCGCGAGGTGACGCTCGACGGCCGCGTGCTGCAGCTCGCGCCCAAGGAGTTCGACCTGCTCTACGCCCTGATGGAGCACCACGGCATCGTGCTGACCCGCGACCAGCTGCTGGAGCGCGTCTGGGGCTACACGTTCGCGGGCGACACGCGGACGGTCGACGTGCACGTGCGGCAGCTGCGTCGCAAGATCGGCGACACGTGCCCCGTGGTGACCGTCTGGGGTGTCGGATACAAGGTCTCCGACGACGTTGCGGTCGCTTAGGCTCCGGCTCGTCGTCTTCCTGATCCTGCCCGTGCTGGTAGCGGGCGGACTCGCACTCGTCCTGACGTCGCGCTCCGTGTCGTCGTACGAGCGCGCGCAGACCGAGCAGCGGCTGAAGGAGCAGGGCCCGGGCGTCGTCCGGCAGTTCGCGGAGTCGGCGCGGCGCGCGTTCGACACGTCCGGCGCGCCGCGGCCGATCAACATCCGCACGTTCGTCCGGCAGATCACGCGCGCCGACATCTTCTTCGTGCCGAACCCCGACTACGCACAGCCGTACCCGGGCGGCAACGTCGCCGTCTGGCCGACGCTGAAGCTGGACTGGAGACAGCTCGACCGAGGGCGGCAGCTGAGCTTCGAGGGCACCCCGCCGGGCGGTGTCGACTCGCTCGTGGTCGTCAGCGGCGTGTTCCTGACGCACGACTACCGGCCCGATCCGGACGGCAACATCGCTGCCTTCGGCGCCATCGTGCTGGCCCGGCCGCTCGCGTCGCTGGCGCCGACGCAGTCGTTCTGGGCCGAACGGCTGGCGCCGGCCTTCCTGGTCGCGATCGCCGCCGCGCTGCTGCTAGCGCTGCTGCTCGGGCTGCGGATCACGGCCCCGCTGCGCCGCCTGGCCGTTGCCACCACGGCGATCGCTCGCGGCAACTACGACGTGCGCCTGGACCGCGGCCGGCGCGACGAGATCGGCGCGCTCAACCGCGCGTTCGACGACATGGCGACGCAGCTCCAGGAGGCGCGCGACCACGAGCGGCTGTTCCTGATGCACGTCTCGCACGAGCTGCGGACGCCGCTGACCGCCATCCGCGGCCACGTCGCGGCGCTGGCCGACGGCATCGTGGAGGGCCCCGACCAGCAAGCCGCGGCGTTCGACGTGATCGCGGCCGAGGCCTCGCGGCTGGAGCGCCTGATCGGCGACCTGCTCGACCTCGCGAAGCTGGAGGCCGACCGGTTCACGTTCCGGCGCGAGGAGGTGGACGTCGCCGACCTGCTCCAGCGGTGCGAGGCGACGCACCGCGAGACGGCCCGGGCCGGCGAGGTCGACCTCGACCTGTGGCCCGCCGACGTCGGCGCCGTGGCGGGCGACGGTGACCGGATCCTGCAGATCGTCTCCAACCTGGTCGAGAACGCCGTCCGCTGGACGCCGCCGCGCGGGACCGTGCGGCTGTCGGCCGCTGCCGTCGCCGACGGGGTGCGGATCGAGGTGGGGGACTCCGGGCCGGGCGTGCCGGTGGCGAGCCGGGCCGACGTGTTCTCGCCGTTCTTCAGCGAGGGCGGCGGCGGCACCGGGCTGGGGCTGGCGATCGCGTCGGAGCTGGCGATCGCGATGGGCGGCTCGCTGTCCGTCGGAAATGCGCCGGAGGGCGGCGCGCTGTTCGTCTGCGTGCTCCCGCGGGCGTCCGCGGCGACGCCGCGAGCGCTCGTGTCCGTCTCGTGACGGTCCGCGTGCAAGCTCTCACGCCGCGGCACTGACATGCGCGCACGCCTGGCGACACGCTCGTCCGTGGTGGCCCGACCGGGCCGTCAGACGACCGAGGAGAAACCGTGTCGAACCTCCGCCAGCGCCCCCGGAGCCGTGGCCAGGGCACCGTCGAGTACATCGGCCTGCTGCTGGCCGTCGGCGCGCTGTTGCTCGCCGTCTCGAGCCAGGTCAAGGGCGGCGGCGTCGTCAGCCAGATCGAGCGCGGCTTCACCGCCGCCGTGCAGAAGGTGGTCGGCAGCGCCGACACCACCACGAGGCGCTGAGCCTCGACCGCGCTACAGCGCGTCCGAGAGGGCCGCGACGACCTCCTCCTGCAACCAGCTGAGGTAGTTGTATGCGACCCACTCGGGCGCGTGCGGGTCGTCCTGCGACGGCATCAGGCCCTGCGTGTCCTCGGTCACGCCGAGTCGCGTGCCGAGCACCAGGCGCAGGTCGTTCGTGGCGGTCAGCCACGATCCCAGCTCGTCCTCCGTGAGGGTGTCGGCTGCGGCAGTGCGGGCCAGCGTCGCCAGCGCCTGCCTGCGGCCATCGACCAGGTCGTCGTGCACCATCGCGGCGTAGTCGGCGCTGGCCTTCTCGTCGTCCCCGTACGCCGGCGGCGCGAGGCGCAGCAGCGACGGGTCGTCCGTGCCGAGCAGCTCGACCAGTTGCCCCGGCAGCGCCTGCAGCAACTCGCGCTCCGGCGGGGTGAGCCGCAACCGGTAGCCGCCCCCGCGGCGCCGGGCGATCCGTCGCCGCGGCATCAATCCTGCCGCAGGGTCGCCCACAGGCCGTGCGCGTGCAGCCGGGCGACGTCGAACTCGCACTTCTCGCGAGAGCCCGACGCGACCACGGCCTTGCCCTCTTCGTGCACCTGGAGCATCAGCTGTGTGGCCTTCGCCTCGGAGTAGCCGAACAGGCGCCGGAAGATCAGCTGGACGTAGCTCATCAGGTTGATCGGGTCGTTCCAGACCAGCACGACCCATGGCGGGTCGTGCTGGTGCTGCTCGACGTTCTCGGGCGTCGTGGTCTCGGCCGGGGCCTCGATCGTCCTGCTCACGGGCGCATTGTCGCGCGCCTGGCAAGCGAAGGCGTCATGGGCACCGCCGGCCCTCGACCAGCCGGTCGTCCAGCACGCGCCCGGCACGCACCACCACGAGGTGCAGCGCGAGCGCCAGCGGCCGCCGGTGCACGGTGCCGCCGATCGTCCAGCGAAGCGCCACCAGCTCGCACAGCACGGCGTCCCCGGCCCGCTGTCCCGGCACCGGTCCGACGTCGTCGGCCGGCGCCAGCAGACGGACAACGGCCTCGCCGATCTGGATCCGGCCGAGCACCTTGCCGAGCACCTGCGTCGCCCGCACGGCTCCGAGTGCGGAGATCGAGACGTCGGCGCCCGCCGCGACCGTTGCCCGCCGGGTGGCGGCGTCGAGGCCTGGCACCGGCTCGTCGGCGAGGCCGGCGATCGTCAGCGTCGGGCTCGTCGACGGCGACGCCACCAGGCGATCGCCCGCCGCCTCGGCGCCGCCCACCAGCACCGTCGCGTCGATGGCGTGGCCGAGGCGGGAACCGTGGATGGCGAGCAGACGGCGCGCCAGGTAGGCGTGTGCGCCGGCGGGACCGAGCTCGAGCGCGAGCAGGCGCTCGGCCGCCAGCAGCGTCGGCGTGCCACCGCGTCCGCCCCGGCCGGCGAGCGCCCGGTCGGCGAGGCCGGCAGCTGCCGGCGCTCGCTGGCCCGTGGCTCCGGGAGCGCCGTGGAGGGCGCCGGCGACGAGCGGCCCGAGCCACGGCAGGCCGACCAGCAGCGCGCCGACCACGGCGGCCGCGATCAGCCACAGCGCGATCGCCTCGACCGTCGCCTGGCCGTGGTCAGACCGGGCAGGCAGCACGGCGCACCACCTTGCGCTGCAGCAGGTGCCCGCCGCGGACGACGGCCAGCACCAGCGCCGCGCCGCGGGCGGTGTCGACGGGGATGCACAGCACGGCGTCGCCGGCACGGGTGGCAGGCGGCAGTGCGCCGGTGTCGTCGGCGCCGGTGAGGGTGACGGCGATGCCGAGCAGCGCGAGCTCGGGCACGGCCACCGACGCGGCCGCCGTCAGCAGCGACATCGCCGCCCGGCTGGAGGACGCGCTGCGCCGTGCGCGGACGAGGAGGGGCCGGTAGCGCGCCTCCTCTGCGACCGTCACGACGTGCGCGACGATGCGGCCGTCACGGAGGCGCTCGTGCGACAGCGGATCGGTGCCGACCTGGGCGCCGCCGAGCGTGTCTGCGGCGAGGCGGTCGAGCGCCACTCCCGCCGCGGCCGTACCGACGACGTCGCCGAGCAGCACGGCGGCGTCCTCCACCGTCGGCGCCGCTGCCTCACCGCGCAGCGCGGCCACCGCCAGCGCGAGCTCGCGCGCGGTCGGTGGTGACGCGTCAGCTCGCCCGGCGACCCGGTCGGCGATCGCCGAGGCGACGCCGGGCACGCGCGGCGCGACGCCGACCAGCAGCGCGGTCACGACGGCCAGCAGCGCGACGTGCTCGACCGTGGCCTGTCCGCGAGATCCCACGCATCGACGCTACCGCGACGGCGGCGCGCGGGACCGTGACGGACCGTGCTGGAAGCGTCAGAACTTGACGGCCTGCGCGCCGCCGCCGACCTACCGCGGTGAAGGCGTCAGGAGCCGGCGGTGTGGCCGAACGGCTGTGCGCCCGGCTCGGTCTGCACCGAGATGCGGACGCGGCGGTCGAGCTTCTCGGCCACGTTCGCGACGACGGGCGTGAGCGCCTCGACGGCCGCGACCAGCGTCGTGACCTGGGCCTCGAGCGCCGCCACGCGGCGGTCCTGCGCCTCGGCGGCGGCGGCGATCAGGTCGACGAGCACCTCGACGTCGCCGATGCGGCCGAGCCGCTCCGTGTGGAGGTCGCGGGAGAGCGTCTGGATGGAGCGCTGGAGCTCGCCGATCTGCCGCGGCAGGGGTGCTCCGTCGGCCGATTCGAGAGCCCGGGCAACCGCCGCCTCGATGCGGGTGGGGAGCACGGCGGCCAGATCGGCAACCGACTCGCGCACCGCCTCGACGCCCGTGTCGCGCGGCGCCGGCATCAGTGCCGTGGTCTCGGGAACGCCCGCTCCGTCCGTCTCAAAGGAGTCATCGTGCATCGGGCCAGCATACTGCCGGTACCCCCGGCGACGCTACCTCCGTGCAGGCGAAAAGGTCGGCACGTCGCCGTCCAGGCTCGGTGGGACGTCGTAGCCGCCGCTGCGGAACCGGAACCGCCCGCGCTCCTCGTCGAAGTCGACGTCGAGCAGGTCGGCCTTCAGCCGCTGGTCGATCCAGGCCGACCGGAATACGAGCTTGCGCAGCCAGTAGACGATCTGGTCGCAGTCGTCGGAGGCGGCCAGGCGTCGGCCGAGCGGCGTCCGCGGCGAGGCAAGTGCCCCGTGCGCGGCCAGCGCCACGAGGTCGTCGCCGGTCGTGACCGGCACCTCGCGCACGAGCCGCAGCATGCGGGCCGCGCCGATCACGCGCTCGCGGAAGTCGCGCTCCGCGAACCCGTAGACGAGCCCGACGAACTCGAGCGTGACGTCGTCACCTGACCGGTAGTCGAAGTTCTGCACTAACAATGAGTGTAGTAATGGCTCGCATCCTGAACAGTGACGGACGGCTGATGCTCGATCGCGTGGCGGTCTCGCGGTCGGGCGAGCACAAGAACGCGAAGGGTCTGCTGGGCCGCAAGGGACTGGACGACGGCGAGGGCCTGCTGCTGTCGGACCCGACCGGATCGATTCACATGTTCTTCATGCGGTTTCCGATCGACGCGGTGTTCCTGACGCGCGACCTCGAGGTCGTGCGGGTGATCGACGGCCTGAAGCCGTGGCGCGTGGCCCGCGCCGGCGGTGCGAAGCGGATCCTCGAGCTCGGCTCGGGCGAGGCGGCCCGGCTCGAGATCGCGGTCGGCGACCGGCTCGTGCTCGACGAGGCCGCCTGAGCGCCGCTACCAGCGCTCGCGGTGCACGACCTCGTCGAGCGCCTTCCGCGGCGCCGGCTTGAAGTCCGTGCCGATCGTGTGGCCGACGGTCACCAGCGCGACCTGCGCGTAGTCGTCGAACGGGATGCCGAGCAGCTCGGCGATCTCGCGCTCGTACGGCAGGTGCAGCGTCGTGTAGCAGGTGCCGAGGCCGCGGGCCCGAGCGGCGAGCTGGAAGCTCCAGGCGGCCTGCACGATCGAGCCGTACATGCTGGCCTGCGTGTCGTGGCTGGCCGTCTCGACGCGGCCGCGGAGGCAGAAGATCACGTGGGCCGGCACCTCGTGGAACCGCTCCGCCAGGTACGAGGACGAGGTCACCATCTTGGCGCGCTCCGTGTCGTCCGCCGCCGCCGGCCGGATGTAGGCCGCGAAGCTCTTGCGGTAGTAGTCGCCGATCGGCTGCTTCAGCGCGGGATCGGTGACGACCACGAAATGCCACGACTGCCGGTTGGAGGCCGTCGGCGCCTGCAGCGCGATCTCGAGGCACTCGTCGAGCAGCGCCGGGTCGAGCGGCCGGTCGAAGTCGAGGCGCTTGCGGACGGCGCGGGTGGTGGTGAGGAGCTCGTCGGGAGTCAGCATCGTGCGGGAAGTGTCGGGCATCTCGGCGGCGTCGCGACGCTCGATCCGCCCGGCCGGCAACTTCGCTCGCCAAACGGGGCCAGCAGCGCGTACGCTCGATCGATGCGACGAAATGGGCGACGCGGAGCCCGGCTGCTGGTCTGCGTGGTTCTGGCCCTGTGCGCGCTGGCATCGTCGGCGAGCGCGGCCGTGCCGCGATCGGTCTCCACCGCCGACGTCAAGCGCTACTGGACCGGGTCGCTGTCGGCGACCAGGTCGTTGCACGACGAGACGGTCAACTTCTCCATCACCGCGACCGAGAGCCTGGCCGGCCACGTGCGCACGCCCGAGGGGCTCGACTCGGGCGCCGCAGTGCTGGAGGTGAACGCCGCTGCCAGCAACGTGACGGCGACCCATCTCGATACCACCACCGGGCCGTGCGGCGGGCAGCACGTCACGTCCTCGAACCGCACCGTGAGCTTTCCGCCCAACCAGTCGATCGGTGTCTGGATCGGCCATCCTCGCGACCCCGGCACGGGCGTTCCCGGACCGATCAGCCTGACGACTCCCAACTTCGCCAACGAGGACGTCAAGATCCGGGTGGCGCTCACTCCACCGCCCTGCGACCGGCCACCCTCGGTGCTCGACGACACCATGGCGCCGCCGTGGATGAACACGTGCAGCGGCACCGGTCCCAACCAGTGGATGCCGCTGCCGGCGCCGACGCTTATGCCCGATCGAAAGACCCTGCACATCCAGGGCACGCAAACGGTCAGCTGCTTGTCCCCGGGCCAGACCGGCGAGGAATCGCTGACCGTCCAGCTCGATGTGTTCGGCACCCTCGACCCGCCCGTGGAGTACCGGCTGACGACCGCCGTCGGCTTCGTCGGCAGCGGGCGGGGCACGATCACGGGTGGCGGCATCGGCTGCGGAGTCGGTGCCGCGCTCTGCAGCCAGGCCTACGTCAAGGGGGCGACGGTCGTGCTCGCGGCGCTGCCGAGCGCTACCTCCAGGTTCGAGCGCTGGGAGGGCTGCGACGTCGTCGTCGGCCAGCAGTGCCGGGTCGTGATGAGCCGGGCACGGAGCGTGCGGGCGTGGTTCAGCTACGACTTCGTCGGGCAGGCCGCGGAGCCGGTCACCGACCTGTTCGATGCGAAACGCAAGGCGGAGATCGCCCAGAACGGCGCCGACGATGCACTCGACGGCGCGGTGGGGTGCGGCCTGACTGCGCTCACGCTCGGCGGTGCGGCGGCGGGCGCGCCGGTGATCGCGACGGGCGCCGGCGCCTCGGCCGCGTTGACGGACGTCGGCCTGAAGGTGGTCGAGGAGTCCCTCGGCAACTGCGCCACGGGCACCCTCGGCACGATGTACAACGGCCTGCTGCTGAAGATCGACCCGCCGGATCCGAACTGGCAAAGGGCAGCGTTCGCCGAGCGGATGACGCGCGCAAAGGTGCGCGGCTGCAAGCTGCGTCGCGGCTGCACGAAGATCCTCGCGGCGCGACGCCGTCTGGTCGACGCCGCGACCCGCGTCACGGAGCTGCAGGAGGCTCTCGCGGTCGCCGCGAACCGGTTCGGCAACGCGAGCGGCAAGGCCGACAAGCGCGGGCGTTTGCTGCACCGGGCGACGATGCGCGCGACCAGCGGGATGCTCGCCGATGCGCTGGCGCTGCGCGACCGCCGCGGCCGCGAGCTGGTGAAGCAGCTGCGCGCGGCGGGCGTGAGGTCGATGGCGATTCCGCAGCGCGCGACCACCGCGGCGCTGAAGCAGCGCGCCAAGGGGACGCCGCGCAGCGCGATCGCCCGCCTCCTGCGCAAGCGGCTCGTGACCTCGGCGGCCGAAGTGCACGCGGCGATCGCGGCGCAGGCCGCGGCGGTGAGGCCCGCCCGCATCGACCTCCTCGCGCAGCTTCGCGCCACGACGAAGACGGCCGCCATGCGCGGTACGGCGGCCGCCCTGACGACCGGAGATCTCGCCGTCCTGCTGGACGCGTTCCACGCCGACCTGCGCAGCAAGACCGCGGTGCGGGTGCGCCACGAGCGGCTGATGGACGCGGTGCTGTCGTGCAACAGCGCTTCCGCGGCGCAGCTGCGGGCCCTCGCGAAGGACGTCGAGAAGAAGACCGGCCTCGGCGGCGAGCCCGGCCGCCAGGTGGCCTACGTCGCGCGGAAGCTGGCCGCCAAGGGGAAGCCGAAAGGGCCTGCCTGCGGGTAGCCGCGCGTGGCGGGCGTGTCCGATCCGCGACCAGATGTCACGGAAGCCGCGCAGGGTGTCACGGGACCGGAATGAGTGAGGAATAGGGGATTGCGCGCACGTTCGCGCCCTCCTACGGTGGCGCCAGTCGGTCGGAGCGGCACGACGCCCGGCCGGCGAGCACGACCTTCCCTCTCTCCCTCCAGCCCGAGGTGGCCTTGCCATGCCCGCAAACATCCTGATCGTCGAGGACGAGTCCGGCATCGTCGACTTCCTGCGCGACAACCTGCGCGAGGACGAGCACAGGGTCAGGGCGGTCGGCAACGTCCGCGAGGCGCTCGCCGTCCTGAAGGTCGAACGCCACGACATCATCCTCGTCGACGTCGGCCTGCCGGACGGCTCTGGCCTCGACGTCGTGCGTGCCATCCGGAGCGGCGAGGCCGGCGACCCCGGCGCCGGCGTGATCCTCCTGACCGCGCGCGCCGAGGAGCAGGATCGCCTCCGCGGCTTCGCCCGAGGAGCCGACGACTATGTCCCGAAACCGTTCTCGTACCCCGAGCTGCTGGCCCGGGTGACGGCGCTGCACGAGCGGATCCGGCGCGTCACGCGGCGCGACACGATCGCCCTCGGCGCGCTCGAGATCGACGTGCTGGCCCGGGTGGTGCGCATCAGCGGTGCCGCCATCCATGTGCCGGCGAAGGAGTTCGAGCTGCTCACGACGCTGGCCCGCGACCCGGAGCGCGTGATCCCGAAGGCCGAGCTCCTGGAACGGATCTGGGGCTATCGCAACAGCCACACGACCCGCACGCTCGACAGTCACGCCTCACGGCTGCGGCGCCGGATCGAGACGGAGCTGCCGGGCACCCGTTACATCGTCAACCGGTGGGGCGTCGGGTACGCCCTCGTCGGCTCGGCCTCGTGATGCGACGCGTGCTCCCGAACCGTCTCGTGCTGGCGGTCGCGGTCCTCTCGGTGACGGTCTCCTCGGCCTTCGGGGCATTCGTCGTGATCCCGGTGAACGACCTCGCCGACTCGGCCCACGCGTCCGCGGTCTCGGACCGCGCCGATCTGGCGTTGGCGGTGCTCCGCGCCGGCGGCACGCCGACGACGCCGGGCATTGCGATTCTCAGCCGCTCCGGCACCCTGACCGCCAGCGGCATCCCGTCGGCTCGCGACTGGGCGTCGGCCGCCGATCCGGCGTGGCGGCGCGACGTGCGCCGAGGTCGTTGGGCGTTCTCGATCCGCACCGTCGGCGACGGCCGGCTGGTGGTCGTCGGCATCGCTCGCACGGGGGCGATCGAGCGTCGTGAGCGGCTCGGGCTGGCCACCGCGCTGTGCATCGTGCTGGTCGGTGCGATGGGCTGCGCCCTGTGGGCCGGCGCCGCGCACGCCCGGCGGCTCGGACGCGTCGCCCGGGTTGCCCGACGCATCGCCGGCGGCGACCTGACCGCGCGCGCCGCCGACGACGGCCGCGACGAGGTCGGGCGGCTCGGATCCGACGTCGACCGGATGGCGTCGCGTCTCGGTGTGCTGGAACGCGCCCGGGGCGAGTTCGTGGCCAAGGTCTCCCACGACCTCCGCACGCCCGTCACCGTGATCAAGGGATACGCGTTCACCCTGGCGCGACGCGGCGGCGACGCCGACACCATGCGGCGCCTGACGGCGATCACCCGTGAGGCCGACCGTCTCACGACGCTGATCGATGACCTGCTGACGCTGTCGCGGGCGCAGGCCGGGGCCCTGAACCTCGTCTGGCAGCCGTCCGAGGCCTCGGGACTGCTCCAGGAGGTCGCCGAGCGGATCGGAGACCGGGCCGCCGAACAGGGCGTCGACGTGTTCGTCGACGGTGCCGGATTCGCGGTCGACGGCGATCGCGGCCGTCTCGTCCAGGTGCTGACGAACCTCGCCATGAACGCGCTGCGGCACGCGCCTGCCGGATCGAGCGTGACGCTTCGCGCGATCGTCGCTGGCGACGACGCCGAGTTGCTCGTCGAGGATCGCGGCCCCGGCATCGAGCCCGGCCGCGTGGCCGGGCTGCTGGAGCCCTTCTCGACCGGTGATCCGGCCAGCGGCACCGGCCTCGGCCTGGCGATCGTGTCCGAGATCGTCGTGGCGCACGGAGGCACCTTCACGCTCGACCCGCGTCCGGGCGGCGGCACGGTCGCGCGTGTCCGGCTGCCCGGCGCAGGCGTCCGCAGGACGGTCTACGCATGAGCCGGCGCACGCTGCTGCTCGCCGCGGCCGTGCTCGGAGCGGGTGGGATCGCGATCGCGGTCTGGCCGTCGCAGCCGCCGCCGGAGGGCGACGACGGCGGCATCGCCGTGCTCGTCGCGCGCCGAACGCTCCCGGCCGGCAAGGCCGTCGATCCGGCGCAGGTCGTCATCGTTCACGTGCCGGCCGCGATGGTGCCGCGCACCGTCCTGACCGAGGCCGACCAGGTCGCATTCCGGATTCCGGCGGTCGCGATTCCCGCCGGTCTGCCGATCGTCGCGTCGCTGCTCCGGCGCGGCGCCGGCACGTCGGCGCTCGCCGCCGGCGAGCGTGCGGTCGGCGTCCGCGTCGACGACGTCACCGGCCTGCCGGGCCTGCTCGACACCGGCTCCCTGGTCGATCTGGTGATCGGATCGGGCGAGACCCGCGTCGCGGTCGACGGCGCCGGTGTGCTGTCACGACCACGACGCACGTCCGACGGCGCGTGGGCGGTCGCCCTCCGCCTCCCGGCGCGTCTCGCCGAGAGCGTCGCCGACGCGCAGGCCGGCGGTGCCGGCGTCCGGCTGCTCGCCCGCGGCGACGACGGATGACCCGCCCGGTGATGGTCGCCATCGAGGGCGGCGACGCGACGTTGCGCGAGACGATCGCGGCCGCCCTCGCGCCGGCCTTCGACCTCACTCTGACGTCGGCCGGCGATCTCGAGCTCGTCGACGTGGTGATCGCGGCCGACGACGCGGTGTCCTCGGCGCTCGACCGCTGTCGCGCGTCGCGGCGGCCGTGCGTCGTGCTGCTGGACGAGCCGTCGCTCGCGTCGGTGTCCGACGCGATGCGGGCCGGAGCCCGCGGTGCCGTCGTCCGTCAGCCGCTCGACGCCTTCGGGCTGGTCGGCGCGGTGCGCGATGCGGCGGGCTTCCGCATCGCGGTGCCCGATGCTGCCACGCCGGGACGCCTGATCGTGGTCACGGGCGCGACCGGCGGAGCGGGAGCGACGACGGTCGCGCTCGCCCTGGCGAAGGCTGCGACGGCGCCGGTCGGGCTGCTCGACCTCGATCTCGCCGGCGGCGACCTGGCCCGGCGGGCCGGGGTGGGCGAGGATCGCAGCGAGCCCGGACTGTCGGGGCAGGCCAGCGGCCGCCGCGCCTGGGAACGGCTCGCGAAGAACGCCGGGTTCGCGCAGCTGGTGGCGGCCCCGAGGCGACCCGACCTCGCGTGGCTCGTCCGGGAAGGCGTCTGCACCGACCTGGCGCGCGCGGCTCGTGCCGCCTGCACGACGGTGGTCGCCGACATCGGGCGCGGCGCTGGCCCGCCGCTCGAGCTGGTCGGCGAGGCGACGCTCGTGGTCGTGGTCGCACGACCCGCCGCGCAGCAGCTCGCCGCCGCCGCCGAGCACGCGGCGTTCCTGGAGGGACTTGTCGGTGGGCGGTGCCCGGTGCGTGTGTGCCTGACGGGGACACGTCTGCGCGACGAGATGACCATCCGGCTCGCCACCGCCGCGCACGGGTTCAAGGTCGCCGCGCGGCTGCCGCTCCGGGGAGCGGGCGCGGACGCCGGTTCCGGATCGGAGCGCACCCTCGACGCTCTCCTGCGGGACGCGTCGTGAGCGCACTGGTGCACGGGCCGCTCGCGCCGCTGTTCGACGACCCTCGCGTGACCGAGATCCTCGTGAACGGGCCCGACGCCGTGTACGCCGAGGTCGGCGGACGACTGCAGCGCGCCGACGTGGCATTCCGCGACGCCGCCGAGCTCCGCCAGACGGTCGTGCGCCTCGTCGGGCTGTGCGGGCGGCGGATCGACGACGCCACGCCGCTGGTCGACGCCCGGCTTCCCGACGGCTCGCGGCTGAACGCCGTGCTGCCGCCGCTCGCCGTCGACGGCCCGTTGCTGACGATCCGCCGGTTCGGCGTCCGGCGGCTCACGATCGACGACCTGCTGCAGCTCGGCTCGCTGCACCCCGACCAGGCCGCCGCGCTGCGCGCGGTCGTCGACGCGCGCCTCAACATCTTGATCTCCGGCGGGACGTCGTCCGGCAAGACGACGCTGCTCGCCGCCATCGTCGGATTGATCGATCCGGCCGAGCGGATCGTCTCCGTGGAGGACGCCGCCGAGCTGGCGCTGCCGATCCCGCACATCGCCCGGCTCGAGGCGCGTCCGGCCAGCGTCGAAGGGCGGGGAGCGATCGACGTCCGCGCGCTCGTCCGGAACGCATTGCGGATGCGTCCCGACCGGCTCGTCGTCGGCGAGGTGCGGGGCGGCGAGGCGCTCGACTTGCTGCTCGCCCTCAACACCGGCCACGACGGGTCGTTGGCCACCGTGCATGCCAACGGCCCCGCCGACGCGTTGCGTCGTCTCGAGACGATGGCGCTGATGGCCGGCGTCGACCTGCCGCACGGCGCGATCCGCGAGAGCATTGCCACCGCCGTCCACGTCGTCGTGCACGTCGACCGCCGGGCCGACGGGCGCCGCGTCGTGTCGGAGATCGCCGCCGTCCAGCCCGCCGGCGACGGCTGGCGCGTCGCGGGCGTCGACGCCGTCTCGGCCCGCGCCGCCGAGCGTGGGGCGGACTAGGTGCCGGCGCGATCGCTGGTCGGCTCGGCGCTCGATCGCCGGTTCGGTGCGCGGCGGCGGCACGAGTCGCAGCTCGCGCTGCAGCTGCCCGAGACGGCCCGTGCGATCGCGCGGTCGTACGCCGCCGGCCTGCCCTTCGGCACGGCGTGCCGAAG
>JBBQFB010000017.1:0-30831 GCA_038321545.1 Gaiellales bacterium | reverse complement strand
ACGATCGGTCAAGATGCGCGCCTTCCGGCACATTGCGTTCTGGGGTCTGACCCCCGTGGCCGGGCGTTTCGGGGTCAGACCCCAGGCAACAATCGGCACAACCTCGGGCGGAGTGCTGACGGGTGGCTCCATACGACCGAGTGGCGCGGCGACGACGCCGACAACGAGTCGTGCCGGCCGATGGCAATGTCACCGCGCCATGGGGTCCGATCCTAGGACGTCCCGGCCCGCAACAGCGCTCAGAAGGCGCGGATGGTCGCCTTCATACCGAACACCTCGTGGGAGTCGGCGGTGCCGGCGAACAGCGAGCAGTACACGCGGTAGCGGCCGGGCTTCAGGCGGACGGTGAATACCGTCTCGCCGGCCTTCGAGCCGCTCTTCGCGACGACGCCACGCGACGTGATGATGTGCCCCGCCGCGTCGGCGACCGTCAGGTCATGGTCATCCATGCCCTGGTTGTAGACGTGGATCCGCACGTTTCCGGCAGCGAAGTTCAGATGCCCCGGCCGCACCGCCCACTCCGTCTCGTTGACGGCCATCGAACGCCACAGCTTCACGTTCGGCGGTGGCTGGTGCGTGCGGTGGTTGCGCGCATCGGCGGCCAGCGGCAGGACTGCTGCGGGCGCCGCCAAGATAGCGGCGCCCGCAACTCCCAGTCGGAGGCGGCGGCTGGTCACGCCGCCTTGAGGATCGTGCTGGTGCCGTCGAACCGGTTGATCTGACCGGCCGGCATGTCCGGCAGGTAGTACGCCGGGTTCGTCTGGAACCACTCCTGGAAGATGGCCTTGTAGACGTGCCGGAAGTCGGTCGACACACGCAGGTCGCCGTTGTCGTTCGGGTTGTTCAGGTCGGACGGCGCGCTTGCGAGGCCACCCTTGACCCTGTTGCCCATCACCATCATCGGGCCACCGGCGCCGTGGTCGGTGCCGCCCGAGTCGTTCGAGTCGATGCGGCGGCCGAACTCGGAGAACACCACCGTCATCACGTCGTCGCCGATGCCGCGCGCGGTCAGGTCGGCCTGGAATGCCGCCAGCGCCGAGCCGAGCACGGCGAGCTGCGGATCCATCGAGCTGACCTCGCCACCGTGCGTGTCGAAGCTGCCCCAGTCGAGCGTCACCACGCGGGTGCCGAGCGGTGCGGCCAGCAGCTGCGCCGCGAGCCGCAGGCGGTTCGACAGGAACGAGTCCGGGTACAGCGCCGGCGAGCCGGCCGGGTGCAGCGTGCGCACCTTGTTCGACACCGCCGTCGTGAGACCGAACGACTGCCGGCTGCGCGCCAGCGCGACATTCGACTTCGTCGTGCCGACCTTGGCGAGCCGGTCGATCTGGAGGTTCGCGCTGTTGGCGGGCGCGACGACGTTGCGGACGTCGAACTGGATGCCCTGCAGGCCATCCAGGGCACACACGGGCGCCCGCGAGGTGCGGATCTGCTTCGACAGCGACGAGTCGAGCGAGATTGCCTGCAGCGGGTTCAGCTGCGAGCCCTCGCGGTCGAGGTAGCGACCGATCCAGCCGGTCGTCTGCTTCTTCAGCGCACCCGCGAACCAGTAGTCGCGAGAGTCGAAGTGCGAGTGGTTCGCCGGGTTGTAGTCGGCTGCCGGGAACACGGCCAGGTTCGACCCTGCGCCGCCCGAGCCGTCGCCGAACAGCGTGTCGAGACCGCCGGCCCCGGCCGGGATGCCGCCCATCGTGTACAGCTGGTTGTTCGTCGCACCGGACAGCAACGGGTTCGCGAACCCGATGGTGCCGCCGGCGGCACCGGCGAACGGCGTCGCGCCGACCTGCTGCAGGTTCACGGACGCACCCTGCAGGCGGCCGATGTTGCCGCGCTCCGCCAGGTACTTGGCGTACTGGCCGGCCTCCTGCGGGACGAACATGTTCAGGCTGTCAGCGCCGCCCTGGAGGTAGATCAGCACGAGCTTGCGGGCGTTCGGGTTCTCTGCGGCCTCGGCTGCGGCGGCCTGCCAGACGCGGTTCCAGTCGAGGTGCGTGGCGGAGTAGATCGCCGCCATGCCGGCCACCCCGTTGACGAGCGCCGTGCGCCGGTTGTAGCGCCGCGATTGCGGCACCTCGTGGGCGCCGGCGATGATCGCCTCCGACGGGATCTCGAGCCGTTGCGTCGGCCGGAGGTCGGTGACCCGGCTATCGGACCGCTCGCAGTCGGCGCACTTCAGCGCCTCGTTTCCATCAATGGTCGCCATCTACATCACCTGAGCGTCGGGGCCTGCGAGGACGAGCGCGCGGATCATCCGCTGTCGCTCGATACGGAGATCGGTACGGCCGGACGGCGCCCGTGCGGCGTAGTCCTTGATCATGTTGTGCGAGCCCGTGGCAACCCACGGACGGCCGATCTCGCGGAGCGCGCGATCGACGGCCTGCGGTGCCGTCTCGCCGGGCCGGTCCTTCGGGGCCTTCCGGTCGAGCAGCTCGCCGGCAAGGGCGAACCGCGAGAGCACGGTGTTGGTGTTCAGCCACGAGAGGCCACCCTCCCAGCCCGACACGTTCGGCGGGTTGTACGGCAGCTGGCCCATCCGGTCGAGGAAGTCGTACGCGGTCTGGTCCTTGATCCCGAGACCGAACGCCCGGTGCAGTCCGACGACGTACACGATCGGCGGCTTCACCATGTTCGGCTCGGCGATCGACTCGAACATCAGCTTGTGGCTGAGGATCTTGCGCATCACCGGGCGCAGCAGCAGCCCCGGCCGGCCCCTGACCGGCGTCAGGTAGGTCTTCACCAGGTCGTTCATGGTGGTCGCGTCGGGGTTGGCGACGATGAACTCGTGCCACAGCTTCGTGAGCAGGAACCGCGCGTGCGTCTCGTACGGCTTGCGCCCGGCGTCATTCGGGTCACCGCTCTTGGCCGGTCGCTTCAGGATCAGTTCGACCGCGTCCTTCTCGGGGCGGTACTGCGGGTCGCCGCGCCGGTAGGCCACGAAGTTGCCGGTCACGCCGAAGGCCGTCTTCGGGCCGTTCGACCAGCGGCCCGTGTTGAACGCGCTCTTCGGGTTGTCCGGGTCCTGCTCGTTGATCGTCCAGCCGGTGAACGACTTCGCAAGATGCTTGACGTCACTCTCGCTGTAACAGAAGCGTCCTCTGTCGTCGCGTACACCAAGGCAGAACAGCTCCATCAGCTCGCGCGCATAGTTCTCGTTCGAGTGACCGGCGACGTTGTCCTCGCCCGTCAGGTACCGCAACATCGACGGGTCGACGGTGACGTCATTGACGAGGTCGCGGAACGTCGCGTTCGGAAACTGCCCGAAGTTCGAGTACCTCCGGAACAGGTCGGCTTGCCGGCGCAGCATCTGCTGTGACGGGCCACCGTCGCGGGCGTTCGCGAAGTGCCGGTGCCAGAAGAACGCCATCCGCTCCGGGAAGGGGTTCGTGGTGCGAATCATGCGGTCGACCCACTCCAGCACCAGATCGACGTCCTCGGTCGTCGGGTCGAGGCGGCTGCCGTCACGCGTGGGCGCGGGGCCCTTCAGCGCCGGCTTGGTGTTCAGGAACCAGTCCACCAGTTGGATCACCGGCTTGTTCTTCCAGCGCGCCCGGTCGGTCTCCGTCGGGCCGAATCCCGCTCGCCAGAAGAGACGGTCGATCATCGGCCCGGTGAGACGGACGATCTTCTTTTTCTTCTTCGGCTTCTTCCTGCGCTTCCCCGCCGCGTGCAGCCCGCTCATGTGCAACGCCCCCCTTGTCGCTTCCGGACCTTCCGTTGTCCCGCGCGCCTCATGGGCGCACCTCGAGCGTGATGGTCGTCTTCTTGCCGGACCTGTTTCCGACCAGCGCGCGCCCGGTCAGCCGCACGGTGTAGACACCGGGCTTCCGCAGCGCGGGCGGGAGGTGCAGGTCGACTGCGACGCGACCGTTTCGCAGCACCGCCGCCGTCGCGCTCGTCGCGACGGCCGTTCCGTTCAACGCCTCGGCCCTGACGGTGCCGAGGCCCTTCACCCGCGTGGTGATGCGGGCGCCGTAGCCGGTCGGAGCGATCGCCGTGAGGGAGACGACGACCTTCCTCCCGACTGCCGTCACCACCGGGGCGGCGCGGCAACTCTTGCTCTTGGCCGCCTTGGCGCGCACGACACCGCCCGGATTCGAGATCCAGCCGAGTGTCGGCATGAGGCCGACGACCGAGTAGCGCACCGCGACACAGACCAGCGGCTTCGGCGCCTTCAGCGGGCCGGCGACGCCGGACGACGAGACGACGAGACCGGCCTGCGGTCCGGTCTGTGCAATCAGGCCGATCCGGGCGGCGTCAGGACTGCGGAGCGAGAACGCCACCGTCGCCTTCGAGAGCGCCACATCCGACGGGGACTGCTCGGGCGACTGCACGCCCTCGAGACCGCCGGGGATGCCGACGCCGCCGCCCGTTGCCACGAACCGCGAGCCGTCCAGCACGCCGTCGTCCGACCACACGCGCACCACCCCGCCGTCGCCGCCGGCGCCCGCGGTGTCCTGCGGACCCGAGCCGTCGCCGCCGGTGGTCTCGATGCCCTGCAGCGCGCCCACGTGCCGCGCGATGATGTCGACCGCGCCGCCACGACCACCCACCGCGCCGAAGACGACACCCGCACCGGGCTCGCCTGCGCGGCCGCCGAGGGCGGTCACGCCCTGGGCCAGCGAGAGGTTGCCGTCCGCCGCGCGCAGCACGATCTTGCCGGCGCCGCCGCCGATGAAGCCCGCCAGGCCTGCACCGGGTGCCGCGGCGCCCTGGGCGCCGTCGGTCTGCACCGTGCCGACGACGGTCAGGTCGCCCGTCGCGTCGAGCCGGATGGGGCCGCCCGATGCGCCGCGGTTGCCGCCACCGCCCCCCGGCGTCGCCGCCGAGGCGACGTCGATGTCGGCTGCGGACACGTCGATGACGCCACCGTTGTTGCCGGTCCCGAGTCCACCGCCCGCGCCGCCGCGGAAGCTGAGTGCGCCGGCGTCGAAGCGACCGGTGAGACGCCCGACGAACGTGCCGCCGCGGCCGCCGGCCGGGTTCGCCGCAGCGCCGGCGCCGGAGCCGCCGTCGCCCGTGATGTTGCCGATCGTCGCGTCGTGCGCGAGCAGGTCGAACCGCGAGCCGTTGCCGCCGCGGAGGCCGCCGCCGGCGCCGCCGAAGCTGACCGACCCGGCGGTCACCGTGTTGCCGGCGCGCAGGTAGATCCCGCCGCCGTCGCCGGCAGCGCCGCCGGCGCCGGCACCGGTGCCGCTCGCGTCCACGGCGTTCTGCACGTGGAGGTCGCCGTACGCCACCAGACGCGCGCGTCCGGCTGCACCGCCGGTCGCCGTGCCGCCCGGGCCGCCGGTCACGTCGACGCCACCGACGGCGATGTCGTCCGCTGCCACGGCGACCGTGCCGCCGGCACCGCCGACGCCGGCGCCGGCACCGCTGCCGCCGGCTGGAGCCAGGCTGCCGAAGGTCGTGAAGTCGCCGCTCGTGGAGATGTCGATCGTGCCGCCGCGACCGCCGTTGGAGCTGCCGGTGCCGCTGCCGCCTCCGGCGGTCATCGTGCCGAGGTCGATGCTCGGGCCCCGCAGCACGACGGTGCCCGCGGGTGTCCCACCGGTTGCGCCGTTCGCGCCGCTGACGTTGATGCCGCCGATGTAGCCGTCGCCGCCGGCCACGATCGTGACCTTGCCGCCGGCTGACGCGGCGGCACTTGGACCGTTGGTGCCCGAGGCGTCGAGGGTGCCCGCGACGGTCAGCGGCCCGGTCGCCTTCAGCGACATCCCGCCGGTCGTACCGCCACTGCCGGTGCCCGAGGTGCCGCCGGTCACGTCGACGCCGCCGAAGAGGCGCAGGCCGACCGCGGAAAGGATCGCCCCGCCGCCGCCACCGCCCGCGCCGGCACCGTTGCCGTTGCCGCCCGCGACCGACACGCCCTGCAGCACGAGGTCGCCGCCGCTGCGGACGTCGATGGTCGCGCCGCGACCGCCCGGGGCGCCCGGTGCGGTGCCGTTGCCGCCCGTCGCGGCGAACCCGGTGAGGAGGTCGAGCTGCGGTCCTCGCAGCACGACACTGCCGCCGGCCGATCCGCCGCTGGCGCCGTTCGCGCCCTGGACGTTGACCTGGCCGATGATCAGCATCGGGCCCTTGGCGCTGGCCGTGACCCGGCCGGCGCCCGCTGCGACGTTGGTGGTCGACGGGGATCCGCCCGCGTCGAGGCCGCCCAGCACGCGGAGCGATCCGACCGAGCTGCCGAGCGCGATCGTGCCGCCCGCTCCGGCCGGGCCGTCGACGCCGTCGCCGCCGCTGGTGCTGACGGCGCCGGCGATCTGCACGCGGGTGCCGGTCACGGTGACCGATCCGCCGCGGCCGGCGGGGCCGAGGCCGCCGCCATTGCCGCCGGTTGCGGCCAGGCCGGGCACGAGGACGCGGCCGCTGCCGATGACCTCGATCCGGCCGCCGAGGCCGCCGCTCGGGTTGGCCGGCCCGTTGGTGCCGTTGCCGCCGGTGGCGGCCAGGCCGGTAGCGACGATGGCCGCGCCGTGCACGCGCACGGTGCCGCCGTTGCCGCCGGCGATCGCTGCGGCCGGGCCGCTGGCGGAGGCCGATCCGATGATCACCTTGCGCGCGCCGAACACGTCGATGCCGGCCGCCTGGCCGGCGCGGCCGGTGCCGCCGCCGCCGCCGTTGGCGGTCAGCGAGCCGATGGTCGCACGGCCGCGCGCACCGATTCGGAGCGAGCCGGCGTTGCCGCCGAGCAGGTCCTGCGTGGCGCCGCCGCTGGTCTGCACGTTGCCGACCCGGACGTCGCCGCCCTGGATGTTGACCGGGCCGCCGGTGCCGCCGAAGAGACCCGCGCCGCCGGCGCTCGCGCCGTCGGAGAGCACGCTGGAGCGGATCGAGATGTTGCCGGCGGACGAGCCGACCGTGACGCTGCCGCCGCTCGGGGCGAAGCCGGCCGCCGCCGGGCCGCCGTTGTACGGCCGCACGTCGATGTCGGCGCTGGAGCTGACGCCGCGGCTGCCGGTCAGGCTGACGGCCGCACCCGGTGCCGCGATCGACTGGACGCGCAGCAGCCCGCCGGTGCCGAGCGTGACGGTGCCGGAGTTGAGGCCGCCGGTGCCGGACGTGTTCACGGCTCCTCCGAGCGTGACCGCCGAGCCGGTGATCAGCAGCGAGCCGCCCGCGCGCGACGGGCCGTTTCCGCCCTGCAGCGTGATCGCGGGCGTGATCTGGACGCTGCCGCGCGACCGGATCGTCAGCGACCGGCCGTTCACGCAGCCGGCTGCATCGCCCGCCTCGAGCGGGTTCGCAGGGGCGGGCACCCAGCAGCTCTGCAGCTGCGCGCGCGGGCCGATGTACAGCGAGTCGACGTTCAGGACCGTGTTGCCGGTCAGCCGCAGCGTGGAGTTGATGTAGACCTTGGCGTAGCTCAGCGTGCCTTGCAGCAGCGGGGCCGGATCGCCGTCGAGGACGACGAGATCATCGGCTGCGAGCGCGCTCGCGGGCGCGACAAGGGTGCCGATCAGGCACCCGATGAGGACGGCGAGGCGCGTGCGGGCGTTCTTCGATTGTCGAGGCACAGCTAGCTGAGCTACCGATCTCCGTAGGGGTCCGCGGAGCGGAGGAGGACGCTCCGCTTCGCTCCCTACATCGGCGGGAACGCGCCAGGACTTCATCACCCCGGAGGGCTACCGCGATACGGGTAGCTGGAGGTTTTAGGAGATTACGCGTGCCGTGCAGAGTCCGGGGCGATCGATTCGGAACGATTCCGGCGACCGTCCGCCCTCCGCCAGATCGGCGATCAGCTCGCCCAGGGCGGGCGAGAACATGAAGCCGTGCCCGGAGCAGCCGCAGGCGATCACGGTGGCGCCGCGGCGGTCGACGATGAAGGACCCGTCGGCCGTCGTCGTGACCGGGCAGCGCTCGGTGCGCGTCGGTCGCGGGCCGAGGCCGACGAACCGCTCGCTGACGCGCCGGCTCAGGACCAGGGACTCGGCGTGGTCGGGCCGCCGCTCCTCGTCGTGGGGGTTCCAGCTCGTGGTGGCGTGCAGGCCGAGCTGGTACCCGCTGCCGGCGATCGGCATCCCGTAGCCCGCCTCGCCGCCGTCGCGGTCCCACTCGATCAGGCACGGCCGCTGATCCCAGCCGGTGCCGCGGAAGACGGACGCCTGGCCCATTGCCGACTCGAGCGGCTGCTCCATGCCGAGCGGTCCCAGCAGCTGGTTCAGCCACGCGCCGGCGGCCACCACGACGACGTCGACCTCGAGGCGTCGCAGCCGGCTGCGGACGACGGCGCGGTCCTGCGTGATGTCGATCGACGTCACGTCCTCGCCGGTCGCGATCTCGGCCCCCGCGCGCGCCGCCAGGTCGGCCTGCACCAGGAGGCAGTCGCGCGCCGACAGCACGCCGGCGGCCGGCTGCCAGCGCGCCGGCTGGCCGTGGCGCGGTGTCAGACCCGGGAACAGGTCGGGCGCCTCGGCCCCGTCCAGCTCGACCACCGTCGCGTCCTCGGCGCGGAGCGCCGCGACGATCTCGTCGTGCGGTCCGCCGACCTCGAGCAGGCCGGTCGCGCGCAGCAGGGCCGCGCCGTCGCGGCGCTCGAGATCGCGCCAGTGCAGCAGCGACCGCCGGGCCAGGCGGACGTACTCGGGCCGGTCGTGGGCCAGCCGGAAGATGCGGTGGCCATGGGCCGACGATCCGAGCTCGTTCGCGACCCCGTGTCGGTCGATACCAATGACCTCGTGGCCGCGTTCCGCGAGCACTCTCGTCGCGGCCACGCCCATCGCACCGAGCCCGATGACGCACACCCGCACGCCGAAGAGGCTACCAACCGGGTCGGATCACATCCCGAGCAGCGCGTGCAGCGTGACGGGCTCGAGTCCCTTCGCCTTCAGGTTCGCGATGATGCGCGGCAGGGCGGCGGCGGTGGTCGCGTAGTTGGGGTGCAGCAGGATGATCGAACCGGGCGCGACGGTCTTGTCCAGCTCGGCCACGATCGCGTCGGCGGTGAGGCCCTCCCAGTCGCGCGACCCGGCGCTCCAGGTGACCGTGGTCGTCCAGCCCCACTTGCCGGCGCGGCGGACGACGGCATCGTTGTACGTGCCGAACGGTGGCCGGAAGATCGGGAACGACGAGCCGCCGAAATTGAGCCGCATCCAGTCCTCGTTGCGCTGCAGCTCGTCCTTCAGCGTCGCGACCGACATGGTGCGCACGTCGTTGTGCGACCAGGTGTGGTTGCCGAGGTCGAGCTGCCCGCTCGCGACCAGCTTGCGGATCTGCGTCGAGTGCGGGTCCCAGAACCGCTCGTAGGCGCCGTTGGGGAACAGCGTCGCCGGGGTGCCGGTCTGCTCGAGCGTGTCGAGCACCGAGCCGATGCAGGCGTCGCAGCTGCCGTCGTCGAACGTGAGCGCGACCCGGGATGCGTTTGTCGGCCCGTTGAACACCAGCGTGCCCTTGCCCGGCACGGGATCGGGCAGCGCCGTCGCGGCGGCGGCGGCGGCGGCGGTGGTGGCCGGCGCGGCGTCGGTGGTCGTGGTGGGCGAGGCGGCGCGGGTGCTCGAGCCGCGGCCCATCAGCGCCACGCCGCTGCCGATCACGACGACCGCGACCACCGCGAGCGCGACCAGCCGCCGTCGCCGGACCTGTGCTGCCCGCTGCGCGCGGCGATAGGCTCCGGTCGGCGTTTCCCCCTGCATGCGGGCAGGATTACACGCGGCCGGCGAGCGCGTCGATGCTCAGCCGCAGGTTGGCCGGTCCGACGAGCACGGTCAGGTTGATCGCGACCAGCATCAGGTAGCCCCAGTGCCACGATCCCGGCGCCGGCCCGACCAGCGCGGCGATCACGATCGCGTTGGACGTTCCGAGGGCTGCCCCGAGGCCGGTGCGGTAGCCGAACACCAGCAGCAGCCCGGCGAGCAGCTCCACGCAGAAGACCACCCAGCCCGTCGCCGTGGCGTGCGGGACGAACACCTCGCCCGCCACCCACGCGAACGGTTGCAGCCCGTGGTCGGCGCCCAGCCGCAGGTAGTGCGGCAGACCGTCGGCGCGCTCGTTGCCGAAGCCGGGCGGGAGCTTCCAGCGGAGGTTCTCGAGCCAGATCAGCCCGGCCAGCACGCGGAGACCCGCGAGGGCGCCCGCCATCCGCTGGAACCGCCGGTCGCGCTCGGCCACGCGATCGCGAGACAGCGGCTCCAAGTGGACCATACGAGCCATTGCGGGAGCATCGCACAGCCGTCCGCGCCCGTCCGCTCGGGTGGGAGCGGACGGGCGGGCCGGACGGCCGCGCTACTTGTTGGTCGCCACGTCGAACGTGAACGGCGGGTCGGCGCCGATCGTGATCGCGATCTTCTGGAAGGTGAACGTCACGCGGTCGAGCGCACCGGCACTGAACTGCTGGGTGCCCGTGAAGAACACGTTCTGGAAGTTGTAGGTCGCTCGCACGGCCGTCGCGCTGCCGGGCTCGAACAGCGTCACGAGGACCGACGGCTCGCGTTCGCCGCGGAAGAGGTCTCCGGTCGTGACGAGCGTTGTGGCGTCGATGTCCTTCAGGACCTCGACGTCGGCCACCTTGACCTTGCCCGCGCCGGCGCCGCTGCCGCCGCCGCCGCTGATGATCGTCGGGCTGGTCGCGCCGAACGAGAAGGCGTGGATGGGGACGACGGTTCCGCCCACGGTGAGGCTGCCGACCACGACATCCCCGGGCGCGCCGGCGTCACCGCCCGGACCCTTCTGGTTCCACGTGACGGCCTGTTCCCTCTTGGTGCACTTGCTCGCGTCGGCGACCAGGCGCATCCGGCCGTCCTGCTTGCGCGCGCAGGCGGTGATGGTGCCGTCCGCCGCCGGCGCGACGGTCTTCGCCGGCTTCTTGGACGCGACCGCCAGTCCTCCGCCCGTTACCAGGACGCCGGCCGCGACTGCAATCGCGATCGCCAGACCGCGTCGTCGATGGTCCCCCATGGTTGCTCCTTCCCGGTGGAAGGTGCACACATCGGCAATTGCCGCGCGGTGCTTGAGCGCGTCAGGGGTGGCGGGCGAGCGCCTCGTCGAGCAGGTCGACGGCGCGGTCGACCTCGTCGGTCGTCGCGGTCAGGGGCGGTGCGATCCGGAAGCAGTGCGCCGCCGGCCCCGTCGGAATCGGATGCAGCGATAGGCCGAGCGCCATCGCCTCGGCGCCGACCGCGGCCGCGAGGCCCGCCGCCGGCTCGCGCGTCTCCCGGTCGCGCACCAGTTCGATGCCCGCCAGCAGGCCACGGCCGCGCACGTCGCCGACCGTCGCGTGCCGATCCGCCAGGCCGCGCAGGCGCGCCAGCAGGTGGTCCCCCAGCACGGCGGCGCGCCCCACCAGGCCGTCGTCGGCGATCACGTCGAGCCCCGCGAGCCCCGCCGCCGCCGGCAGCGGGTCGGCGACGTGAGAGGTGTTGTGCGCGAGGCCCTTCGCGACGCAGTCGTCCTCGATCGCGTCGGTGGTCAGGGTGGCCGACAGGGGGATGCCCCCGCCGAGGGTTTTCGAGAGCGTCAGGAACTGCGGCACCACGTGCTCGCGGGAGCTGTCGAACCACGCGCCGCAGCGGCCGAGGCCGGTCTGCGCCTCGTCGACGATCAGCAGCATGTCGCGGCTCGCACAGTGCTCGGCGGCGCGCGCCATCCAGCCGTCGGGCGGCACGATCACGCCGGCGGACGATAGGATCGGCTCGCAGATCATGGCCGCCAGGGAACCGACGGACTGCTGGTCGACGAGCTCGAACCCGGCGTCCAGGCACGTGCAGTCGCACGTCTCGCGGCAGTGCCGGATCGGACAGCGGTAGGCGTAGGGTGCGGGCACCGCCAGCGTTCCGGGGACCAGCGGGCCGAACCCGCGTCGCGAGCGCAGGTAGGTCGAGCTGGCAGCGCCGATGGTTGCGCCGTGGAAGGCGCGCGTGACGCCGACGATCTCGAATCGCCCGGTGTGCATCTTGGCGAGCTTGATG
This sequence comes from Gaiellales bacterium, assembly GCA_038321545.1. Lineage (GTDB taxonomy): Bacteria > Actinomycetota > Thermoleophilia > Gaiellales > F1-60-MAGs149 > VFJZ01. The sequence continues at coordinate 18,934 of JBBQFB010000017.1, read as the reverse complement.
GCGAACTCGTTCGCCTCTGCGCCGGTCGACAGCGGCATCACGCGTGTCAGCGGCTCGGGTGCCAGTGCCGCGAGCCGGTCCGCGAGCGCGAGGACGGGTTCGGAGAGCATGCGCGAGTCGAGGTGCACGACGGTGTCGAGCGCCTCGCGGACGGCGGCCATCACGCGCGGGTGCCGGTGACCGAGCGTCGAGCAGATCTGCCCCGACGAGAAGTCGAGCAGGCGGCGGCCATCGGCCGTCTCCAGCCACATGCCCTCGGCGCGCGCGACGACGAACGGCGCGAACCCTCCCAGGTAGCGCACGAGGTGGCGCTCGCGCGGGTCGGACGTCATCGGCTGACCGCCTCGTCGAGGTGCTGGTACTTGGTGGCGTACTGCGCCAGCGCCGCGGCGTGCAGCTCGGCCGCGTCGCGACCGGCGAACCGTTCCAGGCCGAACGGCACGAGGCGGGCCGGACGCTCGCCGTCGGCGATCCAGCCGGCCAGCAGCGCCCCGACCGCAGGCGAGACGTGGAGGCCCATCACGTTGTCGCCCGCGACCACGAACGCGCCCGTCGCCTCGGGCAGGGCGTCGACGATGAACGTGCCGTCCGGCGACATCGTGGGCACCCCCGCCCGCACCTCGACAGCGGTCGCGCCGGCCAGGGCCGGGATGACGTCGAGCACCGGCGCGGCGCGCTCGGCGAGGGCCGAGGTGGGCGATGCGAGCCACGTCGGCAGGCCGTCCGCCGCGCCGTCGGCGAGCACCTCCGTGGGCGTCGTCTCGTAGGCGCCGAACATGAGGCCGCCGCGGTACGGGCGCGCGTAGGCGTTCGCGTCCATCACGCGCACGTGCGGCGTGTCGGCCGCGATGCCGGCGATCGGGCCGGTCACGAACAGCTCGTGGCGGACCGGGACGGCCGGTACGTGGCACCCGGCCTGCGCGGCCAGCCCGGCCGACCAGCCACCGGCCGCGATCACGACCGTGCGCGCGTCGCGTGCGCCGCTCGACGTGTCCACGCCGGTGACCCGCCCGTCCGCGAACCGCAGCGATCTCACCGTCGTGCCCTCCACGACCTCGACGCCGAGACCGCGCGCGGCGGCGAGGTAGATCTGCGGCAGGTCGGTGGGCTCGAAGTGCAGGTCGCGGCGGACGATCGAGATGGCGGTCGCGCCGGCCAGGCGCAGCCATGGCGCCAGCGCCTCCGCCTCGGCGGCCGTGAGCGGATCGATCGCGACGCCGAGCCGGCGGCCGAACGCGATCTCGTCGTGGACGATGCGGGCGTGGGCGGCGGTCCGCGCCACCTTGATGCTGCCGGCCCGCTCGTAGGCGAGCTGCTGACCGGTGGCCGCGGCCAGGTGCCCGATCAGCGCCAGGCTGTCGAGCGCGAGCCTGCTGGCCGCCTCGGTGGGATGCACCTGCATGGCGATCCCGGCGGCCATCGCCGTCGTTTCCGACGCGGCGGCGGAGCGGTCGAGCAGCAGAACGGCCGCGCCGCGCTGCGCGAGGTGGAACGCGATGCTCGTCCCGAATCCGCCCGCGCCGACCACGATCACGTCCGCCTTCCGGGCTACCATGCGGGCCAGCATAACGACTGTTCGATCGTTATACAAACCGATGGATCCCACCGCCGTGCTCGCCGCCAACGTCCGCCGCATCCGCACTGCGCGCGGTCTCTCGCTGTCCGACCTGGCCCGCCGGGCGGGCGTCGCAAAGGCCACCCTGGTCGGCCTCGAGTCGGCACGCGGCAACCCGACCGTCTCGACTCTGCGGGCGCTGGCGGACGAGCTGGGCGTCGCCATCGAGCAGCTGCTGACCGACGCCACGGCGCCGGCGCTGCACGTCGCCCGAGCCGGCGTGGGCAGCGTGATCCGGGGCGCGGGCGCCGACGTCCGGTTCGTGCACCGCACGCCGATCGGCGGTGCGATGCTCGAGCTGTACGACCTCGTCGTTCACCGCCACCACGCATCGGCGCCGCACCCGGCCGGCGTGCTCGAGCAGATCACCGTCACGGAGGGGCGGCTGGTCGTGACGGTCGGCGGCCGCGCGACGACGCTCGACGCGGGCGACTTCATCGCCTTCAGCGCCGACCGCCCGCACACCTATGACGCGGTGGGCGGCCCGGCGCGGGGCGTGATGCTGATGACGTATCCCGGCGTGCCGGCGCCGATCTGGACGGCCGGCGCCGCCGAGATCCCACCCGCGACGTCCGGCGGGTAGGATCCTCCGCGTGGAGGACGTGCCGGTTCGCGAGGGTCGCATCACGCTCGGCCAGCTGCTGAAGCTGACCGGGACGGTCGACCGCGGCAGCGATGTCCGCCCGTTCCTGCAGGCGGGCGGCGTGACGGTCAACGGCGCGCACGAGGATCGCCGCGGGCGCAAGCTCGTGGAGGGCGACGTGGTGGTCGCGCCCGGCGCGGCGCCGATGCGCGTGACGGTCGAGATCCCCGAAGCCTGAGCGCGCGTCAGCCGGGCAGCAGCCGCACGCGGGTGAGAATCTCGCGCAGCGACTGCAGCGCGCGGCGCTCGCGGCTCGCGACCTCGGGTGAGGGCGGCTGCTGGGCCGCCGCCAGGTAGGACAGCAACGCCTCGCGAGCATCGACCAGCTGGCCGGGAGCGGTCACGGGCACGCCCTCGCGCACGAACGCGTCGAGGGCCTTCAGATGCTCGTGCACCACCTTCGGCACCCGCTTCGCGACGGTGGTGCCGCTGGCCGGCGGGGCCGCGTTGGCCGCCATCCTGATCGCGTCGAGGCAGAGCACCGCCACGCTGACCGTGCTCTCCGCGCGCTGCGCGGTGGCGTCGCCGGGGTCGGTCGTCGCGTACTCGGTCGTGATCGGGTACGCCTTCTCGATCGCGTGGGCGGCGCTGACGACGGCGTCCATCGCCTCGACCTGCCGCTGTGCAGCCGGCTGGTTGGCCCCCAGGTCGCACTCGTGGCTCTGCAGCGCCTGGGTGTCGGAGAGGGCGAGCATCAGCTCGAGGTTCCGGCGCCGCGTCTCGGCCGAGAGTCGCAGCAGCGCGGTCCATCCGTCCAGCACGGCTCCGGTCGACCCGGCCCTGCCGCGGGCTGCCCGGCGGTCGAGCTCGATGAAGGTCAGGTCGAACGTGCGCACGGCGGCGCGAAACTCGGTCAGGTGCGCCTGGATCGCCTTCGGCGTCGTCGCCGCGGTCGCGTACGGGGTCTGCCCGAGGAACCGCGACGAGTTCGTCAGGTGCAGCGTGGCAGCGGCGAACGCCGCCGCTCCCGTGCCATCCGGAAGACCCTCGGGCGGTGTGCTTGAGCCTCCGCACGCACTCGCGAACCCTGCGAGGAGTGCGGCGACGATGATCCCGGTGACGCGCCGTCCCACTCGTCCTGACTCTACTCAGACGTTGAGAATCCGGTGGCCTCTGCTACGGTCGGTCGCTCCTTGCCCCGTTCAGCCCGCCTACCGCTCGCCGCCTCGATCCTGCTCGTGGCCGCCGGTCTGGCGGTGCTGCCCGGCGTGTGGGCGACCATCACCATCCGTCAGGCGTTCTTCGACACGCTGAACATGGGGAGCGTCTACCACCGGCACGTCGCAACGGAACGCAACCTGTTCCTCGGCACGGTCGTCGCGCTGGTCGTGCTCGGCATCCCGCTGCTGATCGCCGCGCTGCGGGTGGCGGCGATCCCGGACCGCGACGGGTCGCGCCTGCCATTCGTGCGGCGGGCGGTATGGAGCATCTGGACGGTGCTCGCGGCCATATCGGCGCTCGCGTTCGGCACGTCGATGCTCGAGAAGGGCGATGCGTACCTGGCGGCCATGAACGCCGTCTCGTTCGGACGCAGCTACGCCGGTCATGACGTCTCGTACTTCGTGTTCCAACTGCCGCTGCAGGTGAGCGTGCTGCGCCTGGCGGCATTCGCGCTGGTCCTGCTGGCGCTCGCCAGCGGCGTCGTCTACGCGGCGGCCGAGCAGCGCCGGCGCGGCAACCTCGTTCACGCGGGTGATGCGCGACGCGCGGCCGACATCGTCGTGGCCGTGACGTTCGCGTACGGCGGACTCGCACTGGTGTGCCTCGGACTGGCGTATGCGATCGACCGCAACACCGCGCTGATCGGCGGCGACGACCTCATCAGCGGTGCCGACAAGGCGACGCGGATCGTGCAGATCCCGTCGCAGGCCGTGATCGGCCTTCTGATCGCGCTGCTGGGCGTCGCGACGTGCGCCCTCGCCGTCCCGCGCGTCCGCCGGACGCTGTTCTCGACCACGCTGCGGATGGCCTACGTGGCATCGGCGGTCTGGATCGCGACCGCGGTGCTGCTGGCCATCCTCTCGACGTTCTGGTGGATCGTGGTGCTCGTGCTCTCGGTGCTCGCGAGCCTCGCGGTGATCACGCTCTCGAAGCCGGCCGTGGAGGGCAAGCCGAACCTGGCAAGCGCCCACGGCACGCTTCGGCGGGGGAAGATCGACGGCTGGCCCGATCGTGCGGCGTGGGCGGCGTTCGTCGTGCTGACCGCGATCGTCGGCGGGGCCGCACCGGCCGCCGGCACCAGCCTGTACGACCACTTCACGCTGTCCGGCCCGCGCTACCAGAACCAGCGCAGCTACATCGAGCGCTCGATCGCGTCCACCCGGTACGGGTTCGATCTCGAGCGGATGAAGGTCACCGACGCGTCCGGCTACACCCCGGGCGGCGTCACCCAGGCGGCCATCTCGGCCGCGCCGGCGTCGGTCGACTCGCTCCGCTTCCTGTCGGTCGATACCGCCCAGCCGGCCTGCGAACGGATCCAGAGCCGCGATCAGTTCTATAACTGCGGCGACCCGCACATCGACCGCTACACCATCGATGGCAAGCGCCGGACGGTGTTCTCGATCCCGCGCGTGATCGATTTCGACCGCGTCACGGGGTTCCAGCGGCGGCACTTCGCGTTCACGTCCGGCTGCGGCCTCGTGCTGTCGCCGGTCAACGAGATCGACTCGGCGGGGCGTCCACGGTTCATCGCCGGAGACATCCCGCAGCGCGGTCTCGACCTCGACCATCCCGAGCTGTACTTCGGCGACGACCGGGCACCGTGGGCGATGGTCGACACCTCGCAGAACCAGTTCGTCTGCCTCAAGAACCAGACCACGACATGGGGCGGCGCCGGCATCAAGGTCGGCGACCACCGGCTGGCGCTGTCGCTGTTCCTCGGGGGCCTGCCGCTGATCGGCGGCGGTCGCCAGTTCTGGAACTCGACCGACGGCAACCCGGCCGGCGCCAACTCGCAGGCGCTGCTGTACCGCGGCATGCGCACGCGCCTCGAGCGGCTCGCGCCGTTCCTGGAGTGGGACAGCGCGCCGTACTACGCCGCCGCCGACGGCCACGTCTACGTCGTCGACGTCGGGTACGCGACCACCGATCAGCTGCCGTACTCGGAGTCGTTCAACGGCGTCCGGTACCTGCGCACGACCGTGGTCGCGGTGATGGACGCCTACTCGGGCGAGACGAAGCTCTACGTGATCGACCCGAAGGAACCGATCACGGCCACCTGGATGAAGGTCTACCCGGACCTGTTCACGCCGTTCGCGCAGCTTCCCGCCGGCCTCAAGGCGCACCTCAAGTACGGCGAGGACGCCTTCGACGCCCAGGCCGCCGCGCTCGCCCGCTACCACGTGACCACGGCCGAAACCTTCTTCAACGGCGACCAGGCGTGGGCGTTCACGGAGGAGGCGACGGGCACCGGCACGAACGGCCAGCGGGTCGCGAGCCCGTCGCGCTACACGTACCTCGTGCTGCCCGGCCAGACGAGCGAGCGGTTCAGCGTGATCCGGTCGTACAAACCCGCCGCGCAGGGGAAGGGCCTCGGCTTCGCCGGGTGGCTCGCGATCGACTCGGAGCCGGACCGCTTCGGCGAGGCGACGATCCTCCAGTTTCCCCAGTCGGCCGCCAACGGGCAGCAGCTCGACTCGCTCGACACCTTCACGTCGAACGTCACGCGCGACCCGGTGCTGTCCGGGCTGATCGGCGTGCGCAGCGCCCAGGTCCGGCGCGGCGACACGCTCGTCGTCCCGATCGGGGCCGGTCTGCTCTACGTCCAGCCGCTGTACCTCGACAACCCCGGCGACTCGCTGCCGACGCTGTGGCAGGTCGTGGTCAGCTTCGGCGACGGGCACGTCTTCGAGGGCACCACGTTCGCCGCGGCGCTGCAGGCCGCGTTCGACGGCGGCGGGGGAGACGGCAGCAGCCCCGGCGGCGCGCCGGCGAGCGACTCGATTCCCGAGCTCGTGCTGCTGGCCGACACGGAGCTGAAGGCCTGGCGGGCGGCGGTGGCCGCCGGGAACGACACCGCGGCGGCGCAGCACTTCGCCAAGATGGCCGCTGCGATCGCGCAGGCGAAGGCGCTCAGCGACTCCAGCACGCCGAGCACCACGACGCCGCCCACGGGCACGACGTCCACGGCGCCGACGGACACCACGCTGACGACGCCCGCGGGCACGACCGCGACCACGACCACGCCTTAGAGCAGATCCCTGGCCGCGGCCCACCGGGCCGGTTTCGGCCACCGGTGCGGGGGAATCCCCTCCTTCAGGACCACAAGGAGCGAGCGATGCACCCCCAGGAACCACGCGACCGCGACGAGAACGACGACCGCGTCATGACCGGTGACGGCGCCGTCCGCCGCGACGGCCCCAAGCCGACGATGACGGCAGACGGGGCCGTGGTCGGAGATGAGAGCCCCGACGAGCTGGTGATGACCGGTGACGGCGTCGAGCCGCGTGTCGGCCGGCGGCCCGAGATGACGGCCGATGGTGTGGCAGTCCAGCGCTCCGGGGACGGCGAGCCCGAACCGCGCCCGTAGCCGGCGCAGCGTTTCGATTCACCGGCCACCGGGGACATCAGACGATCCAACCGCAGGAGTCAGCATGTACATCGGCATCGGCACCATCCTTCTGATCATCATCATCATCGTGCTGTTCCAGATGATGCGCGGCCGCCGCGTCTGACGAATGGCTGTTGTGGGCAGTTGTCGGTCGCGGTGATCCGTGACAGATCGCTCTGGCTGAATCAGGCGGTCAGGACACGAGCGAGCGGACGCCAGCGGGGTCGAGGTCGCGCGAGTCGACGCCGAGCCATGCCGATGCCGCGGGAATGATCGCGAGCACGATGGTCAAGAGAAACATGGTGGCCATGGTGAAACGGTTTCCTTCGAGTGGAGGTGGAGGCAGTGTCACGGCTCGGGCCGTGTGTGTTGCTTCGGCCGGCAGGCGTGTGTGAGTGCGGCCTACCGCACCGAAGCGTGCCGGTCGGGTGGCGGGAGCGACCGGCCAGGGAACCCGGCCGCTCCCACTTCCCGGGATCCGGTCAAGCAGTCGCGTTGACCGGATCCGGCCGGACGATCACGGTGTCGGCGATGGGGATGATCTCGTCGACGGGAAGGTCGGCCAGCGAAGCGTGGCGGCGGATCGCCGACGGGCTCGTGGCCTCGTAGATGCAGATCGTCCCGACCGAACCGGCGCCCTCGTCGAGGACGTAGCTCCGGATCCAGCGGACGTCGTCGGGCATGTCCTCGTTGCCGACGCGCGTCGAGCGTGCGGCGGCCTCCTGCAGCCCGGCAGCCGAGCTCCATCCGGTGCGCCGGAGGATGGCGTATAGCTCCATCGTCCTCTCCTTTGTCTCGTACGTCACAGGAGGAAGGTACGGTCGGCCGCGATCACCGACATCGGCACGACTGCCTATCTTTCGACGATGCCGAGCCGCGTGGCCTCGGCGACCGCCTGGCCTCGCGTGGCAACGTCGAGCTTGCGCAGGATCGCGGAGACGTGGTGGGCGACGGTACGCTCCGACATGAACAGCCGGGCGGCGATGTCAGCGTTGCGCAGGCCCTCGCCGACCAGCGACAGCACCTCCAGCTGACGGGCCGTGAGGCCGCCGGGGTTGGCCCGCGTCGTCGCCCGCGGACCGCTGCGGATGGCACGCGCTCCACGCTCGCGCAGCGTGCGGATGACGCGACTTGCGGCCGGCCTCGCACCGAGCTTCTGCAGCGCCTGCAGCGCGCGGCGTTGCGCAGCCTCGTCGCCGCTCTCGCCCAGCGCCAGCGCCGCCTCGTAGGGGCAGCCGATCACCCGCCACAGGTCTGCCGCGGCCTCCATCGCACCGGCCAGCTGCAGCCGGTACGGCGCGGCCACTGCGCCGGGTGGCGGTGTCTCGTCGATGCCGCATCGGCGGCGCCAGGTGTACAGCTCGCCGGCCAGCCAGATCTCTCCGGCTTCCAGCGCCAGCGCGAGCGCGGGCGCGGTCTCCGCGTCGACCGTGTCGCGGTCGGGATCGCCGGCCAGCCATCGGGCCTCGGCGCGCGCCGCGGCAACCGGGCCGAGGCGTTGCACCTCGCCGGTGGCGGCTGCGAACCTGGCCGCCTCGTCGAGCGGCGGCCACGGATCGGGCTCGCCGAGACGCGCGCGCAGACGACCCGTCACGACGAGTGCCGTCATCCGGCTGAGCGGCGAGACGCGCGGGTCTGCGAGCAGGTCGGCGGCCGTCGCCGCGGCCCCGTCCCAGTCGCCCTGCTCGAGCTGCGAGCGGGCCAGGAAGCCGGTCAGGTACACGCGCCAGGTGTCCAGGTCGTGGTCGATCGAGTACGTCATGCCGGCCGCCACGTGCCGGTCGGCGACCGGGTAGTCGCGCAGCTCGACGCAGCTCGAAGCCAGGTTCACGTGCGCGCGGGCAACGTGCTCCTCCAGGTCGTCGGCGAGCGCCAGATCGAGGCTGCGCTCGAGGCGCTCCCGGCCCCCGAGGGCGCCCCGCTTCAGCTCGGCCGTGCCGACGTTGTTGAGGGCGTGCGCCAGGATCTCGGTCTCTCCGAGCTGCTCGGCGAGCGTGATCGCGCGCTCGCCCCACGCGATCGCGGCCTCGTAGTCGCTCGTCAGCATGCGCAGCTGGGCCATGTTGCTGTAGGCCATCGCGAGCTCGCGGCCAGGTCCGAACGGCTCGAGCAGGGCGATGGCGGAGCCGGCCTCCGTCTCGGCCATCGCGTTGTCGCCCGTGAACCACGCGAGGCGCGACAGCCAGCGGTGCGCATCGCCCTCGCGGAGCCGGTCGCCCACCGAGCGATACTCGGCCATGGCGGCCCGGCGGGCCTCGAGCGCCTCGGGGACGCGGTCCGTCAGGTAGCACTCGTACGACCGGCGCTCGAGCAGCTCCGCCCGCCGGCGCGGCGCCAGGCTCTCGGCGTAGCGCAGCGCGCGTGCGAACTGCGCGGCCGCCTCGCGGTGCGAGCGCAGGGCCGCGGCGCGCTCGCCCGCGAGCGGCGCGTATTGCAGCACGGCCGACGCGTCGTCGGCCGTCTCGGCGTGATGTGCGATGCGGGCTGGGTCGGGGCGTCGCCCGATCGTCGCCGACAGTGCCGCCACGGCGCGGCGCGCGAGCAGCACGCGGCGGTCCGGTGGCAGCGCCTCTTCGATGGCGACGCGGGCAATCTCGTGGCGGAAGCGAACCGCGTTGCGCTCCGGCTGCAACATGCCCGAGGCCAGGCACGCGTCGATCCCGGTCAGGTCCTCCAGCAGCGCCTCGAGTAAGCACAGCTCGGCGCGCGCCGGTTCGATCGCGACCGCGTCGAGCACCAGCCGCGCGCGGTTGTCCAGGCGTGCCGCGCGGGCCAGCACCGCGTCTCGCACCGTCGCGGGCAGGTCGCCGCCACCCGCGAGCACCTCCGTGACGAAGAACGGATTGCCGCCGGTCATCCGGTGCAGCTCCCCATCGTCCCCCGAGGGCCCGGCCAGCGTGGCAACGGCGGCGGGCGTGAGCGGTGCGAGCCGCACCCGTGTGACGGAGCGCGCCGGCAGCTCGCCGAGCGCGACCCGAAGCGGCTGCGCGCGCGTCTCGTCGTCGCGGTACGTACCGATCACCAGCGCCGGCAGCGCGTCGATGCGTCGCGTGAGCAGGTGGAGCACGTCGAGCGTGGCCTCGTCGGCCCAGTGCAGGTCTTCGAGTACGACGACGGCGGGCCTACGTCGGAGCTCGTGAGCGAGGGCCGTCACGACCGCTCCGGGCGGCGCGCCCTGCCGCAGGACGGCGGCCAGTTCGCCGCCAGTCTCCTCGGCGATGTCGACGAGCGGCCCGAGCGCGCGCGGCGTGTGCAGCGCGTCGCAGCCACCCCACAGCACGCGAGCCGTGCCGGCCCGTTCGCCGAACGCGCGGATCAGCGTCGTCTTGCCGATGCCGGCCTCGCCGGCGATCAGCAGCACCCGCCCCCGGCGGTCGCGCCGGACGGCGGCGAGGTGCTCGTCGAACGTCGCCAGCTCGGCGGCGCGTTCGAGCAGGGTGACGCCTTGGTCGTAGTCGCCCATGTCGGCAGTATTCCGCGCCGGCGGCCGAAATTCTCGATCGGTTCGGTGCCTGGTAACGATGGCCATCCCGACGCGCTCGGGCGCGTCGGGTGCGCTCGCCGCAAACGCGTTGCGGAGTCCGTCCCCGCGCAGGCCTGCGAACCGTGTCCCTTTCGGTGCCTGGCACCGAAAAGGACACCCTGTCACGGTTTCGCGCGGGGTTTCCACGCAAACGTTGCTCGGCGCGCGTCTCTCGTCACGCCATCTGTGACCGCACACCGGCCGGCGCCGCACTCCGGCGCCGGCCGGCCCCGCGGAATGACCTAGGCCGCGCCCGCAGCCAGCGCGCGGACGTGATCGACGGTCAGGGCGTTCCCTGCGATCCCCCAGTCGCCGCTCTTGACTTCCTCGACGACGCACCAGGTGACCTGGCGCATGTTCTCGCCCTCGATGGAGACCATCGCGTCGGTGAGACGCTCGATGATCTGCTGCTTCTGCTCGCCGGTGAAGACGCCCTCGATGAGCTTCACGTTGATCAGTGGCATGAACGTTCCTTTCGTAGTCGTCTGGCCATTCGGCCGGTCGACAACGAAGGTATGTCGCGCCATGAACGCCGACATCGGGAGGACTGCCGTACTGCGCCGTGCCGACTGCCGTAGTGCCTGTCGCCCGCCCGCCGTGGCCCCCGATGCGGTCTAGACTCGTGGCGTGGGTGGCACTCCACAGCTGATCGGGCGGGAGTCGGAACTGGCCGTGTTCGCCGCCGCGGCAGGCGTCATCGACGGGGGCGCGGGCCGATGCGTGCTCGTGACCGGCGAGGCCGGGATCGGCAAGAGCCGCCTCGCTTCCCACGCCCTCCGGCGGGCCGGGCTGGTCACGTACTCGGGCGTCGCCCGCTCCGGCGTCGCCGAGCCGTACAACCCCGTCGCGCAGGTGCTCCGCGAGTGTCTGCGGCAGCGGCCCGACCTGCCCGACGCGTGCGGCCCGCTCACGCCGCACCTCGCGCACCTGTTGCCCGAGCTGGGCGTGCCGGCGCCCGACACCGGTCCGGCCGCGCTCGTCGAGGCGCTCCGCCGGGCGTTCGCTGCGATGGCCTCCACCGGGCCGGTCGCCGTGCTGCTCGACGACCTGCACTGGGCCGGCGAGGCGACCATGCAGTTGCTCCCGTCGCTGGCCTCCGAGCTCCGCGAGGTGCCACTGCTGCTCGTGATCGCGGCCCGCGACGAGGTGCCTGCCGACACGCAGCGGCTCCGGCGCCTCCGCGCGCAGCTGCGGCGCGTGTGCGATGTCGTCGAGCTGCCGCTGCAGCCGCTCGACCGGGAGCACACCGCCCTGCTCGTCAGGGCGGTGGCCGGCGCCGGTGTCGACGACGACACCATCGAGGCGCTCCACGATCGCGCCCACGGCATCCCGTTCTACGTCGAGGAGCTGGCCGCAAGCCTCGGTCTCGAGGGCCGGCGCCCCGAGGCGCGGCGGCTGGCGCTGCCCGACACGGTGCTCGACGCGGTGCTGCTGCGCACCGAGGCCCTGTCCCTGGCGGGGCGCAACGCGCTCGAGATCGCCGCGGTTGCCGGGCTGCACTGCGTCGTTGCCGACGTCCCGAGCCTGGAGCGGGCGGAGGGCCTGGGCGAGGCGCTCGCCAGCGGCCTGCTGGTAGAGGACGGACCCGGCCGCGTCGCCTTCCGCCACGCGCTCGTGCGCGACGCGATCTACCAGGCAATCCCGTGGACCCGGCGCCGCGCGTTGCACGCTGCCGTCGCCGCGGCGCTGGAGGAGGCGGGCCATTCACCGGCGGAACGCGCCCCGCACTGGCTGGGAGCGGGCAACGTCGACCGTGCCCGTGACGCGCTGGCGGAGGCCGCCGCGGCGTCAGCCGACGTCTATGCGTACCGGGACGCGGCCGAGCTGTACGAGCGCGCGCTCGACCTCGACGGAGGCACGGACACCGTCCGCTTCGAGCTGCTCGAGCGACTCGCCGTCTCTGCCGAGCTGGCCGGTGACCTGGCCGCGTCGGCCCGTGCTTGGCGCGAGGCGATCGACGGCCGCCGCGGGCGCGGCGAGGTGGAGCGCGTCGCAGAGGCTCAGGAGGGCATCGGCCGGGTGCTCGCCCTGCGCGGCTCGAACGAGCGGGCGCTGATGGCCTGGTTCGCTGCCGCGGACGGCTTCGCCGCCTGTGGACGTCGCGACGATGCCGCCCGCGCGCGGCTCGCGGCGGCCCAACTGCTGCAGGTGACTGCCAGCCTCCGGCCCGCGCTGGCGGCGGTTCACGCCGCCCTCGCGGAGTTCGGGCCGGACACGCCGCCCGAGCTGCGTTCTGCCGCGCGGGCCCTCGAGGGCGTCGTGCTCGGCAAGCTCGGGCAGACGGCCGACGCGCTCGTGGCGGTGCACGAGGCGCTCGCGGAGTCGCTGCTGGCCGGGCACGCGCTGACGGCGGCGTCGGCCTACCAGGCGCTCGCGGTGGTGTACGAGAACGCAGGCGACCTCGGCCTGGCGGCGGAGGCGTTCGAGGTCGCGATCGACTACTGCGCGACGAACGGCGTCACGGAGACGGGCGCGATCTGTCAGGCCTGCCTCTGTCACGTGCTGCGCCAGCGGGGCGAGTGGCGGCGGAGTCTCGAGCTCGGACACAAGCTGCTCGACGACCCGTCCATCGACGCTGCCAGCCACGCCATCGCCGGCGCGGTGATGAGCCAGATCCATGCCAGCCGCGGCGAACGGCGGCCGGCCCGGCTCCGTGCGAACGAGGCCGCTCCGGTGCTCCGGCAGCTGCAGCTGCTGGGGCCGGAGATGGAGTGTCTGTGGTCGATGGCGCGGCTCGAGCTGCTGGAGGGCGACGAGGACGCCGCCCTCGAGCACTGCCGCGAGCTGCTGCGGCGGTGGGAGGAGAGCGAGGACCGGCATTACCTCCTGAACCCGCTCGCATGGTCGGCCGGTGTGTTCGCGACGGGGGGCCGCACCGAGGACCTGCAGCGATGCGTGCACGCCCTGTCGACCATCGCGGCCGGGAATGGCAACCGGGAGGCGCTTGCGATGCTGGCGGGTGCGCTCGGCGAGCTCGCGCTGCAACAGGAGTCGCCAGAGGCGGCGGTCCAGCACTTCCAGCGGGCGGTCGACCTGCACGGCGAGATCGAGCTGCCGCACGACCGCGCAGAGCTGCTCGTGAGCGCTGCCGCCGCCGCGCACGCCTCGGGTCGCGACGACCAGGCGCGGGCGTGGCTGGAGGAGTCGCGGACGCAGGCGCGGCGCCTCGGGGCGCGGCCGCTCCAGGCCATCGCCGAGCGGCGCCTGGCCGACCTCGGCCGGGGGACGGTCACCACGGTCGCGGCCGGACTCACGCCCCGCCAGCTCCAGGTCGTCCGCCGGGTCGCCGCAGGCCGGACGAACCGCGAGATCGCAGCCGAGCTCTACCTGTCCGTGCGGACGGTCGACATGCACGTCCGCAACGCGCTGATCGCGCTCGGCTGCCGCTCGCGGCTGGATGCGTCGCGAGTGGCAGCCGAGCTCGGCCTGCTCGAACCGGCGTAACCCTATCCCGTAGCGGCCGCTCCGGCGGTTGCCAGCATCCCGTGCCGGACGGGCACCGCCTCGAGCACGATCTTGAGCGCGTGCGACTCGGCCGCGTCGGCGAACAGGTCGTACGCCGCCTCGGTGTCGGCGAGCGGCAGGTGGTGGGTCGCGAACGGCGTCGGATCGAGCCGGCCACCCTCGATCAGCCGGAGCAGCTTCGACGTCGTGTTCGCGTTGACGAGCGCCGCGGTGATTGTGACGTCGCGGATCCAGAGCGTCTCGAGGTGGAGCGTGACGCACTTCCCGTGGACGCCCACGTTGGCGACGCGTCCGCCCGGACGGATCAGCTCGGTGCACAGCTCGAACGTCGCCGGGACGCCGACCGCCTCGATTGCGACGTCGGCGCCGAGGCCGCCCGTCAGCGCCATCACCTTCGCGAGCGCGTCCTCGTTGCCGTTGTTGATTGCCACGTCGGCGCCGAACTCGAGGGCCTTCGCGAGCCGTGCGTCGGCGAGGTCGATCGCGATGATCCGCCCTGGTGTGTGCAGCTTCGCGGTCATGATCGCGGCCAGTCCGATGGGCCCTGCGCCGACGATCGCGACGGTGTCACCCGGTTCGACGCCACCCTTCAGCACGCCGACCTCGTATGCCGTCGGCAGGATGTCGGAGACGAACAGCACCTGCTCGTCGCTCAGCCCCTCGGGGACCTTGTAGACCGACGTGTCGGCGAACGGCACGCGCGCGAACTCGGCCTGGAGGCCGTCGATCAGGTGGCCGAAGATCCAGCCGCCGCCACCGACGCAGAGGCCGTACTTGGCTTCCTTGCAGAAGCGGCAGCGCCCGCAGGACGTGATGCACGAGACGAGCACGCGATCGCCGACGGCGATCGTCGAGACGCTCGCGCCGATCTCGACGACGGTGCCGACCGCCTCGTGCCCGAGGATCGTCCCGGGCTTCACGGCCGGGACGTCGCCCTTCAGGATGTGGAGGTCGGTGCCGCAGATGGTCGACGAGTCGACCCGCACGATGGCGTCGGTCGGGTCGATGATCGACGGGTCGGGCGCAGAGTCCCAGGCCCGCTGGCCCGGGCCGTGGTAGACGAGTGCCTTCATGGATCGCACCTCAACGGTCGTTGTCGTCGGCAACGCGAGCCTGGTGCCGACTCTCCGGAGACGCCGTGCGAAGTGTCCTGGCGCCGCGCGACCGGGTGCTGGGGCCGCGCGACGCACCGTACCACTCTCGCGCTACGGCAGCCAGACGGAGCGACGCTGTTCGGGGCCGTCAGAGCAAGCGGGCGCGCGGGATGTCGTACGTGCCCACCCACGGCCGGACGCGCTCGAAGGCGCCACTTGCGGCGAGCACATCGTCGTCGGCGTAGCGCTGTCCGACGATCTGCATCCCCACTGGCAGCCCGTCCACGAGACCGGCGGGAACGGTGGCGGCCGGGTGGCCGGTGTAGTTGAAGAAGTACGTCATGCACCAGCCGATCAGCCGCTCCACCTCCTCGCCGTTCACGTGCGTCGGGCCGATCGTGTTGCCGTCGTCGGTGTTGGGTACCGGCAGGCAGGAGAGGGTGGGGCTGACGAGCAGGTCGTAGCGGTCCAGCACGGCGGCGACCGCGTCACTGATGTCGGTGCGGATCTCCTGGTCGCGGGCCAGCTCGATGACGTCCATGTTGAAGCCGTGGTCGACCCAGCGCAGGTACTCCGCGGGGAAGTCGGAGCGGTGCTCGCCGAGCAGGTCGATGCCGCCGTCGGTGAACGCCCGCAGGCCCGCGCAGTTGATCGGGATGATCATCCGGCACCACAGGTCGGCCAGCTCGCGGTGGGAGTGTGCGATGGTCATCGACACCTCCTCGACCGTCGCGCCCGCCTCCGCGAAGGCGGCGACCGCGCGCTTCACCGTCTCGGCGACGGCGGGGTCGACGGGGTAGACGCCGAGGTCGGGCGAGTACGCGATTCGCATACCTTCGATCGACTTCTTCGAGGCGCCGCGGTAGTCGATCTTGCCGCCCAGCGCGAACGGGTCGCGCGAGTCATAGCCGTTCAGCACTGTCAGCGCGATCTCGGCGTCCGCGACGGTGCGCGTGATCGGGCCTTCCGCGAGGAACGGGGTGTGCGACCCGAACCCGTTCGGGCGCAGCACGAAAGGCACGCGCCCGTAGGACGGCTTCATGCCGTAGACGCCGCACCACGATGCCGGGATCCGGATCGAGCCGCCACCGTCGGTGCCCTCGGCGAGCGGCACGAGCCCGTCGGCGACCGCACCGGCCGAGCCGCCGGACGACCCGCCGGTGTTCCGCGTGGTGTCGAACGGGTTCCGCGACGGGCCGAACAGGAAGTTGTCGGTCGTTCCGCGGAAGCCCATCGTCGGGCTGTTGGTCTTGCCGAGGATGATCGCTCCGGCCTCCTCGATCCGCTCCGCGAACATGCAGCGCGTGTCGATCACGAGATCCTTCAGTGCGCGGATGCCGCCGAACGTCGACTTCCAGCCGGGCTTGAAGTCGAACAGGTCCTTGATCGCGACCGGTACGCCGTGCAGCGGGCCGAGCGTCTCGCCGGCCGTCACCGCCCTCTCGGCTGCCCGGGCACTGGCCCGCGCCTCGTCGAACGCCGTGAAGACGAATGCCGTCAGGCTCGGGTTGCGCCGCTCGATACGGTCGATCGCCGCAGCGACGACTTCGACCGGCGACAGCGTGCGGTCGGCGATGTTGGCTGCGATGTCGGCCGCAGAGGTGTACGCGAGTTCATCGGAGGCAATCACCCGGCCATGATGTCAGCCGCCGGGTCGCGTGACAGTCCGTCAATCGCCGGGTTTGCGGCCGGCTCCGTACCAGGTGCGGGCGGCCAGCGTGAACGGGCCGACGGGCTCCCCGAGCCGGTACCGCACCCCACGGCGCAGAGCCTCGCGCTGCTCCGGTGCGAGTGCTGCGTAGAAGGCGCCGCCCGGCCCGACGCCGGTGGTGAAGCCGCCCCAGAGGTCGTCGAAGTCGGCGTAGTCGGCGGTTACCTCGAGGCTCCCGGAGCGAACGTCGTGGAACCCGCCGGCGACGAGCAGCTCGGCGATCTCCCCGTCACGGCCGAACCGCCGGTCGGTCGCCTCGTCGGGCGCATCGGCGTCGACTTCCAGCGCGGCGTCCCAGAAGGCGCGCAGCATCCGCATGCCGCCGTGGAAGTCCCACACGCAAGCTGCCGCGGTGCCGCCGGGCCGGAGCACGCGGTGCAGCTCGGCGGCGGTGGCGGCGGGGTCGGAGACGAAGTGCAGCACGAGCTGGGCCAGCGCGGCGTCGTACGCGGCATCGTCGACCGGGAGCGCCTCGGCCCTCCCGAGGCGCACGTCGACACCGGGGTTCCGCTTGCGGCACTCGTCCACGAACGGCTCCGAGGGATCGATCGCGGTCACGCCGTCCGCGCCGAGGCGCGCGGCGAGCTCGGTCGTGAGCGCGCCTGGCCCGCAACCGACATCGAGCGCCCGCTGTCCGGCCGTGACGCCGGCAACGTCGGCCAGCTTCGCCGCCAGCGGGCGCGAGTAGCGGCCGATCAGCCGGTCGTATGCCGCGCCGGCGACCTGGAACGATCGGGCGTCGTCGGTCTCGTCCACGTCGCCAACGATAGCCCTCGCGCGCCCGGCGCGACGCTACTGCCCGAACAGCGGCCCGAGGGTCCTGCCGGCCAGCTCGACCGTCTCGAGGTCATACGCGTCGGGCAGCGTGAAGGTCAGGCCCTCGATCCCGACGTCACGGAACGCCACGGCCTGCTCGGTGACGCTGTCGGGATCGCCGGTCAGCGCCGTCTCCAGGCGGTCCTCGGGCATGCCTCCCGCACGCAGCGCCGCGATCTTCGCCTGTGCCGCCTCGTGCGTGGCCGCGATGATGACCGTACCGGCGCGGGTCTTCGTGATCTCGGCGGGGTCGCGGCCGGCGTCCTCGCAGTGACCCTCGAGGACGTCCAGCAGGTGTCTGGCCCGCGCGGGATCGCCGAACACGTTGCACGCGTCGGCGTACTGCGCCACCAGGCGGAGCGTCTTGCGCTCGCCGCTGCCGCCGATGACGATCGGGATGTCGCCCCGGATCGGCTTCGGGTAGTTGAGGGCGCCGTCGATGTGCAGGTGCGCGCCGTGCACGGTCGCGCGCTCCTCGGTGAACATCGCTCGGGCGATGCGGAGGTGGTCCTCGAGCAGCTCGAAGCGGTGGCCGAGCGTGTGGAAGTCGTAGCCGTAGGCGAGGTGCTCCGCCTCGAACCAGGCGGCCCCGATCCCGTGCCACGCGCGGCCGCCCGAGATGATGTCGAGCGTGGTCGTGATCTTGGCGTGCTGCGCCGGGTTGCGGTACGTGACGCCGCCGACGATCAGGCCGAGCGTGACCTTCTCCGTGCGGGCGGCGAGCGCCGCGAGCATCGTGTTGCCCTCGAACATCCAGTTCTCCGGCGGCCCGTGCACCGCGATCTGGTGCAGGTGATCCATCACGGAGATCGAGCTGAACCCGGATCGCTCGGCGGTCGTGGCGATGTCGACGAGCTTCTCGAACACCTGCTCCGGTCCGACGCCGGGGAAGTTGAAGTTCGCGAGGTGGAGGTCGAGCGTGATCGGTGCGCGCATGGGGGCAAGGTAGACGTCGCGCACGGTCGGCGCCGGGCCGATTTCGTCCGCCCGGGGGAGGGGGTCCCAGCGGCGACGCCCGATGGTGATCGAGCGTCGCATTTGTGACGCGCCTCATCGAGAGCGGTGTTCATGAACCTCCCCCAGCGACCGTCCCACGGCGTCGTCGCCGGCTATGCCGGCCTCCTGCTCGGCGTGATCGCCGTCGCCGGCGGCCCGGCGATGGCCGCCGGGCTGATCAGCGGACACAACCTGAAGAACGGCGCCGTGACGTCCACGAAGCTCGCGTCAGGATCGGTCACGGCGGCGAAGATCCGGACCGGTGCGATCACGCGCTCCAAGCTCGCGAGGAACTCGGTCACCGCCGCCGCGATCGCACCCGGCTCCATCAGCAGCGCCCAGGTGCGAGACATGTCGTTGAGCATGGCCGACCTCAGCATGGAGGCGCGCGCGGCGCTGAAGGCCGCCCCGGCCACGGCCGACTCGGTGACGACGGCGACGATCGCGAACGCCGCGGTGACCGGGCCGAAGCTCGCGGATGGCGCTGTGACGACTGCCGCAGTCGCCGATGGCGCGATCGTG
>JBBQFB010000016.1:0-31697 GCA_038321545.1 Gaiellales bacterium | reverse complement strand
GATGCTGTCGGGCCTGCTGGCGTCGAAACGCATCGAGCTCGTGACCGAGTTCAACGCCGGCGAGGTCGACGCGGGCGCCGCCGTGCTGCGCAGCTACGACGATCGGGTGCAGCCCTTCGACCTGCTGGTAACGATCCCTCTCCACGCCGGCGCGGAGTACGTCGACCGCTCTCCCGGCCTCGGCGACGACACCGGATTCGTCCCCACCGACCCGCACACGCTGCAGTCGCGGGCTGCCCCGAACGTCTTCGCGATCGGCGATGCAACGAGCCTCCCGACGTCGAAGGCCGGATCGGTGACGCACTTCGAGGCCGACACCCTGACGACCAACGTGGCCCGATTCCTGGCCGACGAGCCGCTCGAGGGATCGTTCGACGGGCATGCGAACTGCTTCGTCGAAACCGGGTTCGGCAAGGCCCTGCTGATCGACTTCAACTACGAGCTCGAACCGTTGCCCGGCCACTACCCGCTGCAGCACGCGGGCCCGCTGCCGCTGTTGCGCGAGTCGCGTGCCAACCATCTCGCCAAGCTGCTGTTCCAGTGGGTCTACTGGCACGCGCTGCTGCCGGGCCGCGACATCCCCGGCATCAGCCCGCGGATGCACGAACCGACGAAGGAGCACGCATGAACACCGCCACTCTTGCCGGCGCGACCGTCGACGTCGACGCCGAGGGGTTCCTCACCGAGGCCGGGCAGTGGAACGAGCAGATCGCCACGGCCATCGCCGCCGAGAACGGCATCACCGAGCTGACCGACCGCCACTGGCAGGTCGTGCGGTTCATGCGCGAGGCCTACCTCCGCGACGGCCAGGCGCCGAGCATCCGCAGCCTCGGCAAGACGTCGGGCGTCCCGATCAAGGAGCTGTACCAGCTCTTCCCCAAAGGCCCCGCGAAGCTTGCCGCCAAGATCGGCGGGATCCCCAAGCCGCACGGCTGCATCTAGGAGGCCGTCATGTCCGACACCATCGAGAAGGTCTCGATCATCATCTCCAAAGGCTCGCTCGACGGCGTCTATCCGGGCCTGATCATGGCCAACGGCGCGCGGATGGAGGGCATCGAGGCGAACCTGTTCTTCACGTTCTTCGGCATGGACACGATCAACCGGAAACGGCACGAGCACATCAAGGCGGCGACCGTCGGCAACCCCGGCCTGCACCTCGCGACGTGGCTCGGCGGCCTCCCGGGCATGAGCGCGATGGTCACACACCAGCTCTCGAAGGCGATGGAGGGGCTCGACATCCCGCCGATCCCGGAGTTCGTCGAGATGATCTCCGACTCCGGCGCCGGGCTGTACGCCTGCAAGGCCTCCGTCGACATGTTCAAGCTCTCCCGCGCCGACTTCATCGACCAGGTCGACGACATCATCACCGTCGGCCAGTTCTACGAGAAGGCGGCGGGCGGGCAGATCATCTTCACCTGAGGCGGATCACGGCATGCGACCGTCGGGGCGCAATTCGGGCGCTACGCGCCGCGCGCCTCGACGCGCCACACGTCCTCCACCACGTCGCCGCGCACCGCGACGATCCAGTCGTGCAGGTTCACCGTCGGGTCGCAGTGGCCCGGGATCAGCCGCACGACCGAGCCGTAGGCCGGCGGGTCGCCCTCCTCGACGAGCAGGATGGTGTGCTCGTCCGACAGCCCGAACACCGACAGCCCGCGCGGCGGCGTGGGCCGCCCGGAGTCGAGCGCGACGGCCTTGTGCCCCGCGTCGACGACCACCCGGTCGGGATGCGTGGAGATCACGCGGGCCTGGACGAAGATCGCCTGGCGGAACGGCGGCGGCTCCACGTTGAGCGCGTAGTCGGCGTCCATCAGCACGTAGGAGCCCGGCTGGATCTCCGTCCACAGGCCGCTCGCGACCTCGAGCGGGTAGGTGCCGGTACCGGCACCCGTAACGTGCGTCGCGCCGAGCGCGTCGCGGATCGGCTCGGCCGTCGCGCGGGCCCTCTCGATCGCGTTGCGGCGCTCACCGGGCGTGCGCAAGTGCTGCGCCGAGCCGGCGTAGGCCTGGAGGCCGCGCAGCTCGAGACCCGGGGCCGAGCCGATCTGGTCGGCCAGCCGCAGCGCCTCGGCGACGCCCGCAACGCCGCAGCGGCGCCCCATCGCGACCTCGATCAGCACGCCCAGCGTCGTGCCCGCCGCGGCCGTCGCGGCTGCCAGCTGCGCGACCTGGTGCGGGTCGTCGACGCAGACCGCGACCTTCGTCGCGCCGGCGACGTCCGCCAGCCGCGCCGCCTTGTCGGCGCCGGCGATCTGGTTCGACAGCAGGACGTCGGCGATGCCGGCGCGCGCGAAGATCTCAGCCTCGCCGAGCGACTGCGCGCAGACCCCGACCGCGCCGGCGGCGACCTGGCGGCGCGCGATCTCCGGGCACTTGTGCGCCTTGCCGTGGGGCCGGATCGCGACGCCGGTCGGCAGCACCTCGCCGTGCAGCCGGGCGATGTTGGCCTCGAACGCGTCGAGGTCGAGCAGGAGTGCGGGCGTGTCGACCTCGCTCAGGTGATCGCCGGGTGCTGCGGGCGCGGACCTCACCGGCCACAGCCGTTGGCGAACGCGATCGCCTCCATGGCAATGCGGTTCCCCATCAGCGCGGAGGCCGGCGTCGGATCGAGCGTCGGCGCTATCTCGACCACGTCGACGCCGATCAGGCCGGCGGCCGCGACGCCCCGCGTCAGCTCGATCGCCTCGCGGCTCGTCAGCCCGCCCGGCGTCGGGCAGCAGGTGCCCACGGCGTGGGCGGCATCGAGCGAGTCGATGTCGAACGACAGGTAGATGCCGTCGCCCGCGCCGGCCACCTCGAGCGCCTTGTCGACGGCCCAGCGGGTGCCGTGCTCCCAGATCTCCTCCAGCCAGATCACGGTGATGCCACGCTCGCGGCAGTAGTCGAGCTCGGCGCGCGGGTTGAGCCAGCCGGAGATGCCGATCAGCGCCATCTTGCGCGGGTCGAACCCGGCGTCGACGGCGCGGGAGATGGGCGCGCAGTGGGTGAGCAGCTCGCCGCCGACGTCCTGGGCCGTGTCGAGATGGGTGTCGATCAGCACCAGGCCCGGGTCGGCGACGTGCTCGCGGATCGCGTTCACGGCCGGGATCGTCGAGGAGTGCTCGCCGCCCAGCACGACGGGCATCGCACCGCCGGCGATGATCTGCGAGATGTCGGCCTGCGCGCGCTGGAACGTCCGGTCGGGCCGGCCGAGCACCACCGAGCAGTCGCCGCAGTCCACCAGACGCGACTGCTCGACCAGGTCGAAGTCGAACATCGCGTGGTAGGTGGTCGTCATGCACGAGACGTCCCGCATCTGCCGCGGCCCCATGTTGGAGCCCGTGCGCGAGATGTTGGTGCCGTCGAACGGCAGACCGTAGATGGCCGCCTTCGCGCCGCTCTCGCGGATCGCGTCGGCGTCGGGTGGCACGAACGGCACGCGCAGGAACGTGCCCGCGAGGCCACCGTGCAAGAGCCCGGTCCACATGGTCGAGTCGGTCGCCGACATCCCGTCCTCCTTGGCTGACGGTGCAACCCTAGCGACCGTCAGAACTGGAAGTACAGGAACGGGCTCGGTTCGGCGATCTGGAGCACCGCGAACGCCGCCGCCAGGCCGAGCGCCGCGGCGACCCGCGGTGTGGGCCGAACCGTGATCTCCCACGTGTTCGGCGCGAAGTTGACGAACACCAGCAGCGCCGCGACGGCCAGCGCGTAGCCGGCGCCGAACGACACGACCCCGATGCCGTGCAGGCCGATCATGCCCGACAGCACGTCGATCGCGTCGCCGAGCGTGGCCGCCCGGAACACGACGAACGCGCCCACCACCGCAGCGAAGGTGATCGCCCGGTTCACGATCGCCGACGGCGGCGTCAGCCCGGCGCCGCGCGCGACGGCATGCACGACCAGGAACAGTCCGTGCAACAGGCCCCAGACCGCGAACGTCCACGCCGCGCCGTGCCACAGGCCGCCGAGGAACATCACGATCACAAGGTTGCGCAGCGTCTCCGCGCGACCGCCCCGCGAGCCACCCAGCGGGATGAACAGGTAGTCGCGCAGGAAGAACGACAGCGACATGTGCCAGCGCCGCCAGAACTCCGAGATGTTCACCGACTTGTACGGCGAGTTGAAGTTCTGCGGGAACCGGAAACCGAGCAGGAACGCGAGCCCGACCGCCATGTCGGAGTAGCCCGAGAAGTCGAAGTACAGCTGCAGGGAGTAGCCGAACGCCGCGCCCCACGCCGAGATCAGCCCGAGCGAGTCGTGCCGGGCGAACAGGTGGTCGACGGTCGGGGCGATCGTGTCGGCGAACAGCAACTTCTTCCCCAACCCGCACGAGAAGAAGAAGATGCCGGACGCCATGAGACCGGCCGTCAGCCGCGGCGCGAGCCGCGCCAGCTGCGACTCGATGTCGGCGTAGCGGACGATCGGCCCGGCGATCAGGTGCGGGAACATCGCCACGAACGCCGCGTAGTGCACGATGTTCTTCGCGGGCCTGCACACGCCCCGGTAGACGTCGATCGTGTACGACATCGAGTTGAACGTGTAGAACGAGATCCCGATCGGCAGCACGACGTGCACGCCGGGCAGGTCGGTGTCGAGGCCGAACGCCGAGCCGATGCCCTGCAGCGAGTCGAGGAAGAAGCCGGCGTACTTGAAGTAGCCGAGCAGCGCGAGGTTCGCCGTCATCGCGACGATCAGGTACATCCGCGCGCGGGTCCGTTCCGATGTGCGCACGATCATCTGGCCGGCCGCGTAGTCGATCCCCGTCGAGAGCCACATCAGGCCGAGGAAACGCCAGTCCCAGTACGCGTAGAAGACGTACGACATCAGGGCCAGGAAGGCCAGACGCCACGTCGGGTTGCGCAGCCCCCACCAGCCGATCAGCACCAGCGGCAGGAACGCGAACAGGAACTCGCGGCTATTGAAGAGCAGCGCCGGCCTCCCGCACCGCGCTCGCGAGCATCCCCCGCATGTTCGCGACGTGCATGTGGATGCCGTCGTAGAACTCGTCCGGCGAGCCGCCGAACGAGGCGAGGTCGCGGCGGTCGACGACGATGAACCTGAGCCGTCCGTGGAGGCCGTCGAGGTACGTGGTCAGCTCGTCGTTGAGGCGGTCGTAGGCGGCGCCGCCCATCGCCTCGCGATAGGCCGGGTGGACGGGACCGAGCACGATCACCGGCTCGTCGCCGAACCGGTTCATGTCGGCGACGGCCCGCTCGAAGTAGCCGCGGGCATCCGCTGACAGCCCCGACTTCTGCATCGCGGGCACGAAGGTCTTGGCCGTCGTGGTCGACTCGTCGAGGCGGGCCCGGAAGGAGACGCCGGCGGCCTCGGAGCGGTCGTGCTGGTCGACCGCGCGGAAGCCGTCCGGGGCGAGGTCGACCTCGCCCTGCTGCGGCACGCCCCGCGCCGCGCGCCAGACGGTCTTCACCGACGACTTCGTGGTCCGCCACTCGAACAGGCGCTGGAAGTCGTCGAGCCGCGTCGAGGCGCGCAGCGAGGCCGGAAAGTGCCGCGCGAGGGCGGGCTCCGCCAGCAGCTGCGGGCTCGGTGGCAGCGACCGGAAGGCCTCCACCTCGAGGATCCACAGATAGCGGATGCGAGCCTCGGGCCAGCGGTCGTGGAACAGGTTGGCGTACGCGAAGCCGTCCTCGGTCTTGCCGTTGGCGGCGGCCGCGTTGAAGCCGGTCAGGCCGGTCAGCTGCTGCAGGTAGGCCGGCTCGGCCTTCAGCGCCCGGGACGAGCCGAGCACGACCAGCTCGGGCGGTGCCTTCAGCCGGTCGATCAGGGCGAGGCGCTCGCGGTGATCCGAGAACACCGCCGGTCGCACGAGACCGGTGCCGACCGATCCGAGGGGGTCGACGACGGCGTTCGCCGCACCCGTCAGCAGCAGTACGCCGAAGAACGTCGCGAGGGCCACGACGACGAACCGCCGCAGGCTCTCGCCGGCGTGCGCCTCGACGGGCGGCGCGGCATGGTGCGATCGCTCCGCGCGCTCGATTCCGACCGGCTCATCCACCGCGCGGAACCGTATCCGCACCGGGGAGTATCGTCCCGCACGAGGATGACCAGCTACGGGGAGCTCGCTCGCACGATCGCAGAGGAGATCGCGGCGGGAGCAATCGGCGAGGGTCGCGAGCTACCGGCGCTCCGGGCGCTGGCACGTGATCGCGGCGCGAGCCAGGCCACCGCGCTGCGAGCCTACCGCGAGCTCGCCGGAGCCGGCGTGATCACGACCGAGGAGCGCCGCGTCGGCCGCGTGGCGCCGGGCGGTGCACTGGCAGCGGCGCGGTTCCTGCGCGGCGCCGGCATCTTCCGGCTGGCCGGCTCCGACGATCCGGCACTGCTGGTGCTGTTGGCGGAGGCGGCGGCGACGGTCGAGCTGGTCGCGACCGCCGGTTCCGGCGCCGGACTCGCGGCCCTGCAGGCCGGGCGCGCGGACGGCGCGACCCTGCACCTGTGGCACGCCTCGGGCACGTACAACGCGCCGTACGCCGGCGGTGTCGTCGCCGATGCCCGCCTGGTGCGGCTCTGGAGCCGCGAGGCCGGACTGCTGGTGGCGCCGGGCAACCCGCGGCGGGTGCGGCGCGCCGCCGACCTCGGCGGCCTCCGCGTCGCCCGCCGACCGGTCGGCACCGGCGCCCGCTCGCTGCTCGACCGCGTCACAGGCGAGGCCGGCATCGTGCTCGACGCGAGCGATCCCGAGGTGCCCGGCAACCTCGACGTCGCGCTCGCCGTGGCGAGCGGCTCGGCCGATGCGGGCGTCGCGGCGCGTGCCGTGGCCGAGCGGTTCGGCCTCGGGTTCGTGTCGCTGGCATCGGAACCCGTCGACATCGCCGTCGGTGGTGAGGCCCTCGGCGGACTCGATCCCCTCCTGCGGGCGCTGCGCGGCGCCGCAGTGCGCAAGCACATCGAAGCGCTCGGCGGGTACGACCTGGCCGGCTCCGGCACGACGGTGCGCTGCTGATGGCGCGACCCCGGCAACCGCCGCGCGGCCGCGAGCCACCGCGCCGGCGCGCGCCGCCCCGCCGGCCACGACAGCCGCGCAAGCGCCTCGCGGCGCGGTGCGCGTTCCTCTCGTTCCTGCTGCCCGGGGCCGGACAGCTCTACGCCGGGGAGCGTCGCCGCGGCATCGCGATGCTGACGCTGAGCGGTCTCGCGCTCGTGTTCCTGCTGCGGCAGGTGCGGTCGATGGGGTCGAAGGGCGGCTTCGCCGCACACGCCGTCGACACGCGCTTCCTGCTCGCACTGCTGGCCGTCGACGTCGCGCTGCTGCTGTTCCGCGTCTTCTCGATCTTCGACGCCTTCCGGCTGGGCCGCGCCCCACAGGCTGCGGCCGCCACGCTCGGCGTCCTGACGCTGTTCGCGATCGCCCCGCACGCAGCGGTCGGCTACTACGCGTACCAGAGCTACGACACGATCGAGACGGTGTTCGCCGACGAGGAGCCGACCGACGTGATCGAGCCGGTCGAGATCGCATCGGCCGGTGACGGCGGCCCGGTGACGCTGCTGCCGACGCTGGCGTCGAGCGACGGCTCGGTGCGCATCCGGAACGCCAACGAGCCGCTGCCCGAGGAGGCCGGCCCACCGTGGAAGCAGCGCGGGCAGCTGAACGTGCTGCTGCTCGGGGCCGACGCCGGGCCGGGCCGCGGCGGGCTGCGCACCGACTCGATGATCGTCGCGACGATCTCGACGAAGACCCGCCGAACGGCGTTGTTCTCCGTGCCGCGGAACCTGGCGCAGGTGCCGCTGCCCGGCGGCCGCGACGTGTTCGCCGAGCCGCTGAACGGGCTGTACGAGTGGGCGGCCGCGCATCCCGACCGCTTCGTCGGCGGCAAGGATCCCGGGCCGACCGCCATGAAGCAGACGATCGGACAGCTGGTCGGGCTGCCGATCGACTACTACGTGATGGTCGACTTCCGCGGCTTCTACGGTCTGGTGGCGGCGCTCGGCGGCGTCGACCTGAACGTTCCGGAGCCGGTGCTCGATCGCGTGTCGCCGTACAAGGAAGGCGGCGACTGGGTACGGATCGACCTGAAGGCGGGCAAGCAGCACCTCGATGCCGACCAGGCCTTCGCGTACGTCCGAGCGCGCACGCAGAGCTCCGATTACTCGCGGATCACGCGTCAGCGGTGCGTGATCGCGTCGCTCGCGAGCAAGGCCACGCCTGCGAAGGTGCTGGGATCGTTCCGCGACCTGGCGGCCACCTTCAAGGACAACGTCCGCACCGATATCCCGGCGAAGACGCTGCCGCTCGTGGCCGAGCTTGCGGCCGGCGTCCAGCTGAGCAAGGTCACGTCGATCGGCTTCGTGCCGCCGCAGTTCGAACGGGCGAAGGATCCGGCCGGCTACTCGATTCCCGACATCGTCAAGATCCGCGCCGCCGTCGCGGCCGCGATCACGGGCGACGCCGCCACCTCGGGTGCGCAGGCCGCGGACTCCGGCTCGGCCTGCACCTAGGCCTGCTCCTCGATCTCGCGGAACTGCTCGTCGCGCCAGTCGAGCGCTGCGCGCAGGCCGCTCGCCTTGCGGATCGCGCCGAACGTCCGCATCTCCTCGGTCTCCGACGCGTCGATGAGGCCGGTCATCGTCACGCCCCAGTCGAGCGCGTGCCGCAGTCCCTGCGCCTCGAACACGCCGTTCAGCGCGCGCTTCTGCAGGCGCACCGCGACCGGCGAGACCTTCGAGATCAGCAGCGCGTGGTAGCGGGCGCGCCGCTCGAGGTCGGCCGCGGCGCACACCTCGTTGACCATGCCCAACTGGAGCGCCCGCTGGGCGTCGATCATCTTGCCGGTGTAGAGCAGCTCCTTGGCTGCCCGCATGCCGATGATCCACGGCATGATCAGGCACGGCGGCCCGTTCGAGAAGCGGATCTCCGGCTCGCCCAGCCGCGCGTCGTCGGCCGCGATCGCGAGGTCGCAGAGCATCATCACCTCGCACGCGCCTGCGAGGCAGTACGAGTGGACGGCGGCGATCGTCGGCTTCTCAAAGTCGAAGATCGAGCGCTCCCACTCCATGTAGAAACGCATGTCATCGACGATCTCCGACGGGCCGCGGCCCTCGACCCAGACGTCCTCGTCCGCGATCTCGAAGCCGGCCGAGAAGCAGCGGCCGGCACCGCGGAAGATCACGCAGCGCACCTCGTCGTCGGCCGCGATGGTCGCCAGCGCGGCGGTGATCTCGCGCATCATCTCCTGCGAGATCGCGTTCAGCCGCTCGGGACGGCTGAGCGTGATCGTGGCGAGCGGGTAGTCGAGATCGAGCCCGATCGTCGCGAAGCTCACGGGAGCTCCAGGCGCCCCAGCGCGTCGAGGTGCCGGAACTGGTCGATCGTCCGGGCGACCCCCTCCGCGAGCGGGGTCTGCGGCTCGGGCGACCCGACGACGCCCTCGTAGGCCGACGCGTCGAGGCGGGGCGGGAACGGCAGCTCCGGGCCGTCGATGGACAGCCGCGCAGCGGGTACAGCGGCGACGATCGCGTCGACGATCTCGGTCACGTTCGGACACGGACCGGACAGGTTCAGCGTTTGCGCGCCCTCGAACGGCGCGCGGCTGGCGGCGATGCACGCCTCGGCGATGTCCTCCGCGAGCTGCAGGTGGCTGGTGCCGGAGTAGCTGAGCGTGTACGGCTCGCCGCGGGAGGCCGCGAGCATGGCCCAGGTCGGCGAGGCGGTGACGCCCTGGTCGCGGCCGAGGCCGTAGACGCTGTACGGGCGGAACCCGATCGACGCGATGCCGTCGTCGTGGAAGTACACCAGCGCCGTGCCCTCGTTCGCACGCTTGTAGACGCCGTAGTGCGTGGCCGCCCGGCCGCGCGGCTCGGTACCGTCGTCATCGCCCGCGAAGGCCGCCACGCTCGATGCGAACACGACCGGTCCTCGGATCGTCCCCGACTCCTTCACGGCCTCGAACACGTTCACGGTGCCGACCACGTTCACGGCCGCGCCCAGCGCCGGGTTCGCACGGCAGAAGGGGATCTGCAGGCCGGCGAGGTGGATCACACGGGTGGCACCGCCCAGCGCGGCGACCACCGCGGCGCGGTCCGTCACGTCGCAGTCACCGCGGGCCACGCTATCGGCGTCCAGCTGCCGAAGACGGTGGCGGGAGGCTCCGGCGATGTCGAGGGCGACGACGTCCTCGCCCTCGTCCAGCAGCCTGCGGACCACCCATGCGCCGATGCAGCCCCCGGCACCCGTGACGACGTATCGCTCGCTCATGCCGGGAAGCGTAGGTCAGCGCGAGGGGACGCGCTTCTCGAAGAAGTGGTCGCCGTACGGCTCGTCGTTGAAGCGGTCGATCTCGGTATAGCCCGCCGCACGGTAGAGGCCGATCGCCTCCGTCAGCGCGCGGTTCGTCTCGAGACGGACGGCCGACGCACCGCCCTCGGCCGCGTGCCGCTCGAGCTCGGTCAGCAGGCGGCGGCCGAGACCGGAGCCGCGCACGCCGGCCGACACCCACATCCGCTTCAGGTGCACCGGGCCGGCGCCGTCGAACCGCAGGAAGCCGCAGCCCACGGGCTCCTGGCGCAGACGCGCGATCACGACCAGCCCGTTCGGCGGCGTCAGGTCCGAGACGGGCAGCTGGATCGCCCTGGCCGGATCGAAGCCGTGCTCGAAGCGCGCGCGGAGCTCCGCGAAGTACTCGCCGACGCACCAGCCGACGTCTGCGTGCGCGGGATCCTCGACGTCGATGGTGATCAGCGACGCCCGCAACAGCCGCTCGACCTCGCCCATCGCGGTCTGGAGCCGCGCGCGCTGCCGGTCGTCGAGCGGCTCGAGCAGCGACGCGGCGAGCTCGTCCGACAGCCGGTCGAGGTGGCCGCGCTCGGTGCGGCCGCGCATCGTCAGCTGTGCGCGACGGACGCGTCCGTCAGTCAGGCTGGTCACCACCTCGACGAGCCCCGCCGCGACGAGCGCGTGCACCAGCCGGCTGGCGTAGCCCGGGTCGATCCCGAGCCGCCGCCGGAGGTCGCGGAGGTCGGTGCCGTCGTACCCGATCTCCCACAGGGCCCGCGCCTGCCCGAGCGGCCTGCCACGCCCGAGATAGGTGTCGTCGAGCGCCCCGATCCGTTCGGTGACGGCACGGTTGAAGCTGCGAACCTGATCGACGAGCGCGGAGTCCATTTCTTTGACTTTAGTCAAACAAATGTCGTGCAGTCAAACGCGCACGCTTCGCGCCAGAACGCGCACGCAACCCCACCGGTCGCGCGATCCGCGCGCCTTCCGCGCGTGTCCCATGCGTGGGGTCTGACCCCCGAAATGCCGTTTTCGGGGTCAGACCCCGGCGGTTCGAGCCCGCCTGAGACCGCACGATTTTCACATTTCCCTAACGAGGCGCACGCGTCGCGTCGATAGCCTGGCTGGCGTGAGGACCTACGACCCTGCCCTGATCATCTCGACCGCCCTGCGTCGCGCCCACGGCGCCTCCGTCTACCTCGATGCGCGCCGGCCCGGCATCGCGCAGCGCGTCGCGGACGTGCGCTCGTGCGGCCTCGCCGACGAGCCCTGGACGGCCACGCGGTGGATGATGCTCGGCTCGCTCAGCCGCGCCGCCGTGCACGGCCTCGAGGGAGGCCTCGGCGACGAGTACGCCGATCACGCAATTCTCGTCCTGCGCACCCAGCTCGCCTACGCCGTTCGCGCCGCTCAGACGGCGGTGCTGGACGCCGCCGGCGACGACGCCACGCGCGACCGCGCCGCGTAGCCGGGGCAGCACCCGGCTGCCGGGGCGCGCGACGGGTATCTCCCGCCGCGCGCCGCGCGTGCGCCTACCTCACGCCGACTGCCGGAACCACTTGAACGCGGCGCCGCCGAGGGCGCCACCGATGGTGGGGCCGATCAGGTAGATCCACACGTCGCCGAACTCGCCCGCCGTGATCGCGGGCGCCAGCGACACGGCGGGATTGAACGAGCCGCCGGTGAGGGGGCCGAACACCGTCGCTGCGGTGAAGACGAA
Source organism: Gaiellales bacterium (assembly GCA_038321545.1). Lineage (GTDB taxonomy): Bacteria > Actinomycetota > Thermoleophilia > Gaiellales > F1-60-MAGs149 > VFJZ01. The sequence goes on along the minus strand of JBBQFB010000016.1, from coordinate 19,764 downwards.
GAGGCCGATGAAGATCGGGGCCTGGATGCCGTTCCACGGCGCGTTCTTGTCGGTCGCGACAGCCGAGATGACCATGATGAACAGCGCCGTCGCGATCAGCTCGATGATCAGCGCCTTGCCCGAGGACACGCCATCTCCGGGCCTCGTGACCAGGTTCGCCTTGTCGAACGTGCCGACGCCGTCGTAGATGAGGATCGCGAGCAGCGCGGCGACGATGCCGCCGATCACCTGCGCGACGATGTACTGCACCGCCTCGGAGGTCGGGTGTTTCCCGCCGACGGTGAGGCCGACCGTGACCGCCGGATTGAAGTGCCCACCGGAGATGTGACCGAGGGCGGCGATCATCAGGAACAGGCCGAAGCCGAACCCGATCGGCCCGGGCGCGCCTGCGGCGATGCTCGTGAAGCCGATGAAGAAGAAGCCGAACGTGCCGACGATCTCGGCCGCGAGCCGCTTGTTGAGCGGCGGGGATTCCATGGGGCGCTCCTTTTCCTTTCGCGTGGGGTGCGCAGCATCGCCGAGTGGCGAAGCATCGGTCAATTTCGAGTTTGCAGCCCCGACCCCTGCCGACGCCGCGCCGGTCGCGATCGTGCTCCACTACCGGCATGACACCGGCCGAGGCGGAGCGGATCGCACGAGATCTCTTCGGCGTCGCGGGGACTGCCACCCCGCTCGCCGGCGAGCTCGATCACAACTTCCGGCTCGATACGACCGCCACCCGGTACGTGCTGAAGCTGCACGCACCGGGCACGGACCGCAGCGAGCTCGATTTCCAGGACCTCGCGATCGCGCATGCCGGCATGCCGCTGATCGCCGGCCGCACGACGAAGACCGGCGACCGGTTCGCACGGCTGCTCAGCTGGGTCGACGGTACGCCGTGGGCCGACGCCGGTCCGTGGGAGCCGGAGCTGCTGCGCGAGCTCGGGCGCACCGTGGCGCGCACCGACCGCGCGCTCGCCGGCGTCGATCATCCCGCGAAGCGGCGGACGCACCGGTGGAACATGCTCGAGGCGCCGCCGCTGACGGCGTCGACGCCGTCGGGGTTCGTCGCCGACGCGCTGCGCCACTTCCACGAGCTGCGCCCGCGCCTGAACGGCCTGCCCTGGCAGGTGATCCACAACGATGCGAACGATCACAACGCGATCGTGTCGCTCGACCGCCGCACGATCAGCCTGATCGACTTCGGCGACATCGTCTACGCGCCGCGCGTCTGCGGCCTCGCCGTCGCCTGCGCGTACGCGATGCTCGGCCAGGACAGGCCCGTGCACGCGATCCTGCCGCTGGTGGCCGGCTACCACGAAGAGTCGCCGCTGCTGCCGGCCGAGCTCGCGCCGCTGTACGACCTGATCCGCACGCGGCTCGCGATGTCGGTGCTGCACGCCGTCGACCAGCAGCGCGACGATCCGGAGAACGAGTACCTCGTGATCTCGCAGGAGCCGATCCGCGATCTGATCGACCGCCTCGACCGGGAGTCGGGCGACATGGCCCACTTCCGGTTCCGCGACGTCTGCGGCTATCGCCCGGTGCCGACCGAGCGCGCCGTCGTGTCGCACCTCACGCTCGCTCCGACGCCGGAGGTGATCCGCCTCGCGGGCGGCCGGCCCGGCGGCTACCTGGAGAGCCGCGGCTGGTACGGCGGCGAGGCGTTCGCCACCGACGACCCGAACGAGCGGCGCACCGTGCACGTCGCCCTCGACGTGTGGCAGCCGGCCGGCGAGCCGGTGCACGCCGCGCTGGACGGCGTCGTCGAGGGCAGCGAGGTGCGGCCCGACCGGTTCGACTTCGGCGGCGTCGTGGTCCTGCGCCACTTCACGGAGGACGGCACGCCGTTCTTCACGCTCTACGGGCACCTGGCGCACGACCTGCCTGCAACCGGCACCGCGGTCACGGCAGGCGACCGCATCGGCGCGCTCGGCACGCAGGCCGAGAACGGCGGCTGGGAGCCGCACCTGCACTTCCAGCTGCTGACGTCGCTGGTCGGCATGGGCACCGCCGTGCACGGCGTCGCGGCACCGTCGGAGCTCGACCTGTGGGAGTCGATCTGTCCCGACCCGAACATCCTGCTGCGGTCGACGGCGTGCGCGGCCGACCGCGTCCGCGGCCGCGACGACATCCGCCGGCGCCGGCGCACCAACCTGTCGCAGGCGCTGTCCATCTCGTACGCCGAGCCGCTCGAGATCGTGCGGGGCGAGCGCGCGTACCTCTACGACGCCGACGGCAACGCGTGGCTCGACCTCGTCAACAACGTGTGCCACGTCGGCCACGCGCACCCGCGCGTCACCGAGGCCTTGTCCAGCCAGTCCGCCGTCCTGAACACGAACACGCGCTACCTGCACCCCGCGCTCGTCACCTACGCGCGCCGGCTGGCGGCGACGCTGCCCGACCCGCTGTCGGTCGTGTTCCTGACCAACTCCGGCTCCGAGGCCAACGACCTCGCGCTGCGACTCGCCCGCGCCCACACCGGCCGCCGCGACGTGCTCGCGCTGGAGTGGGCGTACCACGGCAACCTCGGCTCGCTGATCGACATCTCGCAGTACAAGTTCGACCGGCCGGGCGGCGAGGGACGACCGTCCCACGTCCGGCTGTGCAACGTCGCCGACCCGTACCGCGGCGCGTTCGGCGACGACGGCCCGGCCTACGCGGACGACGTGCTGACGGCCTGTGCGGAGCACGACGCAGCAGCCTTCATGATCGAGTCGCTGCCCGGCTGCGCCGGACAGATCGAGCTCGCCACGGGCTATCTCGCCGCAGCGTTCACGCACGCCCGCAACGCCGGCGCGGTGTGTATCGCGGACGAGGTGCAGGTCGGGTTCGGACGCGTTGGATCGCACTTCTGGGGCTTCGAGACGCAGGGCGTCGTGCCCGACATCGTCACGATGGGCAAGCCGATCGGCAACGGCCACCCGCTCGGCGCCGTCGTCACCACACCGCAGATCGCGCGGTCGTTCGCAAACGGCATGGAGTACTTCAACACGTTCGGCGGCAACCCGGTCTCGGCCGCGGTCGGCATCGCCGTGCTCGACGTGATCCGCGACGAGCGGCTGCAGGCCCGCGCCAACGTGCTCGGCGCGCGGTTCGCGGCCGGGCTGCGCGCGCTGATGCCGGACCGGCCGCTGATCGGCGACGTGCGCGGCCGCGGGCTCTACCTCGGCGTCGACCTGGTGACCGACCAGCGCACGCGCCAGCCGGCCACCGCCGAGGCGGCCGCCGTGAAGGAGGGCGTCAAGCGCCAGGGCATTCTGATCTCGACCGACGGCCCCGGCGACAACGTGCTGAAGATCAAGCCGCCGCTCGTGATCACGGCGGTCGACGTCGACCGCGCAGTCGCCGCCATCGGCAAGGCGATCGACCAGCTCTAGCGCGGCCGGGCGGACAGCGACGCCTGCGCCCGCACCGGATGCGAGCTCCGCAGCATCAGCCGACCGGCCCGGCGGCGCCGGGCGAGCGCGCCCATCCGCACCAGCTGCGCGTGCACGCGGTCGGCGGCGATGGTCGCGCAGCTGACCGGGTCGTCGAACAGCTCGGCCGTCATTGCCGCGTACGGACAGAGCAACACCGCCCTGCAGTCGCCCGGCACCTCGGGCCGCGAGGCGGGATCGGGCGCGCGGCCGGCCTCGATGGCCGCAGCCAGACCCGGCCACGGCAACGGCACCACCTCGGTGCCGCCGCGCTGAAAGCGGTGCGCCTTCAGCCACGGCTGCGCGCGAAGCGTGCCGTCGGCCCAGATCGCCGCGATCCGCTCCCCGCCCGGCTGGGCGGCGGCGCGGACAAGCGTTGCGTCGAGGGCGATCGTCGGCACGCCCGCCGCGGCCGCGACGGCGGCCAGCGCGTCCTCCGAGGCCTGCAGCGAGGCGACCACGAGCAGCTTGATGCCGTCGCTCGCCAGCTCGGCCGCCATGCGGGGAGCGCGGTCGGCCACCACCCGCGCCGACCGCTGCGCGTAGGGCGCGTACGCGTGATCGGCCAGCACCGTCACGTCCTCGGCCGGCAGCCGCGCCATGACCACCCGCGCCAGGGCGAGGCCGCCGGCGCCCTCCGTGAGCACGCCTATGGGCGCGTCACTCACGCTCGCGGCCGCTTCTTCTCCGGGTCGTAGATCGGATAGTTGTCCGCTGCCGCCGCGACCATCCGGCCGTCGGGCAGCACGACGTCGACGCGGGTACCGACCTCGACCAGGTCGGCCTCGATGCACGCCATCGCGATCAGCTTGTCGACGGTCGGCGAGCGGCCGGCCGACGGCGACGTCACGCGTCCGACCATCCGGCCGTGCCGGAACACCTCGGCGCCGTAGTCGGGCGACTCCTCGCCGGCGATCTGAAGCGTCGTCATCCGGTGCGTCACCCCCGCGGCCAGCTCGGCCTGCAACGCAGCCTTGCCGTGGAAGTCTGCCGTCTCGAGATTGATCGTCCGGTCGAGGTTCATGTGGAACGGCGACGTCGCGCCCGGGAAGTAGTCGAAGCCGATGAAGATCAGCCCCGCCTCGACGCGCAGCGACTCCACCGCCGCGAGGCCGTACGGCTTGATGCCCATCGCGGCGCCCTGGTCCTGGAGCGCCTGCCACAGCCGCTCGGCGTTGTGCGGCTCGACGTAGATCTCATAGCCGAGCTCACCCGAGTAGCCGGTGCGCGCGAGGATGCAGTTCGGCACCCCGCCGATCGTGATCGGCTCGGGGATGAACCGGAAGTACCGGAGCCCGGCGACGTCGGCTGTCGTCATCGAGGCGATCAGATCTCGCGCGCGCGGCCCCTGCACCTGCAGGTGCGGCTGACGCAGCGCGTCCTCGACGATCTCCACGTCGAACTTGCCGGCGGTGACGCGGCGGAAGTGGTCGGCGTCGGACGGCAGGGCCGTCACGACCAGCAGGCCGTCCATGTGCTCGCCGGCGTTGAATACCACGCCGTCGCCGATCATCTTGCCCCACTCGTCGACGAACGGCCCGTAGCGGCACTGGCCGACCTCGAGCGATGCCATGTTGTTCGCGAAGCAGTAGTCGGCCGCCGCGAGCGCATCGGGGCCGCGGAACATCCACTTCCGGAGCGGGGACTCGTCCCACACGCCGACCGCCTCGCGGACCGCGTGGTGCTCGGCGGCGGGATCGCCGAAGTCGGAGATCCACTCCCAGTCCTCCCACTCCGCGAACGTTCCGCCCTGGCGGCGCTGGATCGCGTCGAAGGCCGTGTGGAGGAGCGCGTCCGACGACGGTGCCGGCGGCTCCGGAGCCGTCACCGCGACGTCAAAAGGGGCGGAGCCCGAGTCGAACGGCAGCAGCGGCACCTGCTCGACCGGCACGATCGTGGTCGGCTGCGACCGCCGGGTCAGCTCCTGGTGGCCCGGAGGCAGCACCTGCGTGACGCCGAGCAGCGCCCGCGCCGCGGCGGCGTTCGGCAGCGTCCGGTAGGACTCGGCGCACTGCATCGACTCGCGGTCGAGGTTACGACGCAGTCGGCGCAGGCGGGCCTGCTCGCCGGCACCGAGGCCGGGCGTCGTGAAGATCGCCTGCTCGACGTACGACTCGACGACCCGGTTGCCGACCAGCGTCACGTCGGCGTCGCGCGCCTTGCCGGTGCGCGGCGAGTAGGTGATCACGCAGCGGACGGTCTCGAGGTACGTGTTCCACGTCGACAGCACGACCTCGCCGCGACAGCGCGCGCCCGTGTCGGGGATCGCGAGCAGCGTGATGCGGCGGTCGTTCAGCATCTCGATCAGCGCCTCGGCCGTCGGCTGCAGCACGGTCACGAACTTGTGCAGCGGCCACACGTCGAGCTGGTTGAAGTCACCCGGCTCGCAACCGACGCCGAACAGGAAGGTGTCGGCGTACCGGAAGAAGTTCCCGACGCCGCGGGCGGCCCGCAGGTCGTCGTAGAACAGCGTGTTGGTGCCGCAGATCAGGTTCGAGCAGCCGCACGCGTCCATCGGGTTCGCGAGCACGATGCCGAGCCGATCGTCGGGGCGGTAGCCGGGCCAGAGGGAGTCGAGCGGCGACGAGGCGCCGTCTCGCTCCACGGAGAATTCGGAAGACGCGAGCGCGTACGACGAGTGCATGCGTGAAGCCTACGCGGTAGCGGGGCTTCCTGTCAGCCTCGGCGGGCGGGCGGTACGATCGTGGCGTGCCCGAGCCGAACGCCATCGACGTGACCGGTCTCGTCGTCGTCCGCGGCGGCGCGACCGTGCTGCCGGGCATCTCGCTGGCCGTCCAGCACGGCCAGATCACCGGCCTGCTCGGCCCGTCCGGGTGCGGCAAGTCGACTCTGATGCGCGCCATCGTCGGCGTGCAGATCGTCGGGGCCGGATCGGTCACCGTCCTCGGCCTGCCGGCGGGTGATCCGCGCCTGCGCCGGCGGGTCGGATACGTCACCCAGGCACCGAGCGTGTACGGCGACCTCAGCGTCGCCCAGAACCTCGCCTACTTCGCCCGCATCGCGGGCGTGCCGGACGCGGCGGCCGCCGAGGCGCTCGCCACGGTCGGGCTGGAACCGGAGGCCCGACGACGCGTCGACGCGCTCTCCGGCGGGCAGCGGGCCCGCGTCTCGCTCGCCGCGGCGCTGCTCGCGAGCCCGGAGCTGCTGGTACTCGACGAGCCGACCGTCGGGCTCGATCCGGTCCTGCGCAACGAGCTGTGGGGGACCTTCCACCAGCTCGCCACGGCCGGGACGACCCTGCTCGTCTCGAGCCACGTGATGGACGAAGCGGCGCGCTGCGACACGCTGCTGCTGATGCGCGAGGGAAGCATCCTCGCCCACGAGGCGCCGGCCGCACTGCTGGCCCGGACCGGAGCAGCCGACATCGAGGGCGCGTTTCTCGCGCTGGTGGCACCGTGAACCCGGCCGCGCTCGCGGCGACGAGCCGCCGCGTGCTGCTGCAACTGCGTGGCGATCGGCGCACCGTCGCCCTCGTGGTGCTCGTCCCCTGCGTGCTGCTGCTGATGATGAAGGGGGTCTTCCAGGGAAACGACGCCACGTTCCAGCGCGTCGGCGTGCCGCTGGTCGGCATCTTCCCGCTCGTCTCGCTCTTCCTCGTGACGTCGATCGCGATGCTCCGCGAGCGCACGTCGGGCACCCTCGAACGCCTGATGACCATGCCGCTCGCGAAGGCCGACATCGTCTTCGGCTACGGCGTCGCGTTCGCGCTGGTGGCCGTCGTGCAGGCGGCGGCGATCACCGCCGTCGGCGTCGGCCTGCTCGGGCTCGATATCCGCGGCTCCCTCGCGCTGGTGTTCCTGCTCGCCGTTCTGAACGCGGTCCTGGGCAACGCGCTCGGCCTGTTCGCGAGCGCGTTCGCGAGCACCGAGTTCCAGGCGGTGCAGTTCATGCCGGCATTCCTCCTGCCGCAACTGCTGCTCTGCGGGGTGTTCGGCCCGCGGGAGCAGATGGCCGAGGTCCTGCAGTGGGCCGCGACGGTGCTGCCGATGACGTACGCCTTCGACGGCCTCACGTCGGTCGCGGCCGGCGACGGGCTGCCGCTGACCGATGTCGCGGTGATCGTCGGTGCGGCGCTCGTCGCGCTGGCGGCCGGCGCGAGCACGTTGCGCCGTCGCACGGCCTGACGGATGTCAGGGCGGACGGCGTCCAGGTCGCGGTCAGACGGTCACTACGAAACGGAGCGGCGGCCGAGCTGCATCAGCTCGTCCCACGTGCGGAGCTTCACGCGCGGCCGGCCGTGCGGCTGGCCGCTGTCGCGCTCGTGCGCGTCGATGGCCTCCCAGCCGGCGTACTCCACGAGATGCGGCTGGCGCTCCAGCACCAGCGCCTCGATGGTTCCGGGCGACGGGTCGGCCGGCGTCGGGAGCAGCCCGGCTGCGGCGTCCTCGAGCACCAGCGCGGCGGTCTCGTTCGCGTCCTTCTTGTTGGTGCCGATGATGCCGCTCGGCCCGCGTTTGATCCACCCCGAGCAGTACTCGCCGGGCGCCACGCGGCCGCCCTCGTTGGGGATCACCGCGCGCTCGGGATCGAACGGGACGCCCTCCAGCGGCGTGCCGCGGTAGCCGACCGAACGCAGGACCAGGCCACACTCCAGCACCTCCGTCTCGCCCGTCGAGACGGCCCGCAGCGCGCCGTCGGGCCCGGCCTCGAGGCGGTTGCGCGAGATCACGATCTCCTCGACGCGCCCGTCGCCGCGCAGCTCGACCGGCGACGCGAGGAACCGCAGCCGCACCGCGCGCGGCTTGTCGGTGCGCGGGCGCTGCGCGTACTCCTTCACGATCTCGACGTTGCGGCGCTGCACGGTGGACGCGTCCGCGGGGATCGCAACGGCGGCCTCGGCCGGGTCGACCACGACGTCGGCACCCGCCAGCTCGCCCAGCTCGAGCAGCTCGGGCGTCGTGTACGACGCCTGGAGCGGCCCCCGGCGGCCGAGGATCACGATCTCGCGCACGCCGGACGCGGCGATCGCCTCGATCGCGTCGTCGGTCGTGTCGGTGGGCGCAAGCTCCTCCCGCGTCAGCGCGAGCATGCGCGCGCAGTCGACGGCGACGTTGCCGTTGCCGACCACCACGATGCGATCGACGTCGAGGTCGACCTGCAGATCGGCGTAGTCGGGGTGGCCGTTGTACCAGGCCACGAACGCGGTCGCCGCGAGCGACCCGGGCAGGTCCTCGCCCGGGATGCCCATCCGGCGATCGGCCTGCGCGCCGACCGTCCACACCACCGCGTGATAGTGCTCGCGCAGCTCCTGTGCCGACAGGTGCGTACCGATCTCGACGTTGCCGAAGAACCGGAAGCCGGGCCGCTGCGCGACCTTCTCGAATACCCGCGAGACGGCCTTGATGTTCGGATGATCGGGCGCGACGCCCAGGCGCACGAGGCCCCACGGCGTCGGCAACCGCTCGAACATGTCGACCTCGGCGCCGTTCGTGAGCAGGTTGGACGCCGCGTAGAACCCGGCGGGGCCGGACCCCACGACGGCGACGCGGAGCGGGTCGGGCACGGTCATGCAGGCAGGCTAACGGTGAGCGGCGGTCAGTGCGCGCAGTGCGTCGGCGGTGGCACGTCGAGCCCCGGATTGGCGCCGAAGAACCCGACCGGGCGGAGCGAGAAGCCGCAGTACGCGACGGGCATCACGGGCCAGTCCTCGAGGCGCGCGAAGTGGTGCGCGCCGAACACGTACCAGAGCACGACGTCCTCGCCCTCGAGCGGACGGTCGGCCCGCGTCCACACCGGCAGCCCGTCCTCGCCATCGTGCTGGTTCGGAAACTCGCCCGCCGGGTAGCGCTCGTCCGCGCGGTACGGCGTCACCCAGAGGTTGTGGTCGATGAACCGCGCGCGCTTTCGCACCGACGAGTCGGGCTGCTGCATCGGCGCGACCGAGTCGCCGGGCACGAGCTCGTACGACACCGGGTCGCCGATCCGGTTCGGCCGCGACGGGTTCTCCACGCGAAACCGCCGCGCCGTTTCCGGCTTCACCTCGCTGCGACCGTTCGACTCGCGCGTGAACGTGCGTCGGTCGGGCCGGAAGGCCACGCCGTCGGGGTTGCCCGGCCCCCAGGGCTCGCACAGCGCCTCCGACTGGAACGCCGTGTTGGCGGTGCCGTCCACGTCCATGTCGAGGCGCGCGCAGAAGAAGTGCTGGTGGTGGCTCGTAACGAAACCCTCGCCCAGCGGCAGCGAGTACGGCGAGCGCTCGTCCGACACCCAGCCGGCGGAGTGGACGATGCCGGTCAGCTTTCCCTCGAACTGCCACGTGGCGTCCTGGTACAGGTACCAGAAGAAGCCGTACTCGTAGTTGCCGACGGTCACGATCGACGAGATCACGAGCCGCCGCGAGCGCGCCCGGTCGACCCGCCCCTGCGGGTCGGTGTGCTTCCAGAGCAGGCCGTAGTCCTCCTCGTGGATGCAGATCGCGTTCGGGATCTCGAGCAGGTCGCCGGTGTAGGTGTTCGTGACGGCATCGAGGTACCGGATCTCACCGACGCAGTCGCAGCCCAGCGAGAGCGAGTTCGTGAGCGGTCCGAGCCCGTACTCGCCGATGTCGAACACGTTCTTGAAGTGCGTCGTCGGGTTCGGGTCGCCGTAGGGGATCACGAGCTCGGCGATCGACGCGCGGTGGCAGATCTGCCGGCGCTCACCGGCGTCGTGGTAGGCGATGTCGTGCAGCACGAGACCCTCGCGCGGGTGAAAGCCGATCCGCAGGTCCCAGTTCTGCCACCGGACGCCGTGGCCGTCGAGGACGAAGCCCGGGCCGTCGGGCTGTGTGATCTCGAGCGGCCGCACGTCGCTGCGGTACGGCCGGCCGCCACCGTTGCGGTAGTCGCCGCTGAGCGGCGGAGGTGGAGTTCCGGGCGCGTGGTCGTCGAGCCGGAGCAGTTCCAGCGAGTTGATGTCGACGGCGCCGACGAGGCCGTACAGCGGCCGCGAGTACGGATTGTCGAGGTCGTTCTCCTGCAGCCAGCAGATCGCCCGCACCATGCGGCGCGGGCCGGGCTCGTGGGTGCCGGCGCTCCACGCCTCGACGTAGACCTTCGCCGGGTCGTCGATGCCGCGCTTCGCGATCGCCTCACGGAACCGCGGATCGGCGCGCATCACGTCCTGCGCGATGAAGAACTCGTCGCCGGAGATGGCCGGCTGCACGCCCTCGGCCAGCTCGGTGACGGCTCCCAGCCGACCGCCGTCGAGGTCGATCGAGACCAGCAGCCCCCGGCCACGCTCGCAGTCGACCATCGTCACGACCGCCTCGCGCGCGACCGGCGTCCGGTCGGATCGCCACGCGTGGTAGTCGGCCTTGTCGGGCTCGCACGCCTCGACGAAGATCACGCGGACGCGGGCCGACAGGCCCGGCGCCGTGCGCGCGAGCGCGACGGCGCGCGTGATCTCGTCGGCATCCAGGGGGTCGAGCGGGTGACGGTCACTCATCGCCGGGCACACCGTAGCTGGGCGCGGCGGTCGGGTCGAGCGCGCGCGTCACGTAGGCGTCGAGTTGCGGCGCGTACAGCTCCCAGAGACGCTCGAGGTCGGCGACCGGATCGCCCTCCGACCAGTCGACGCGCAGGTCGGCCACGTACCACTCCACGTCCCGTACGAGCACCATGCCGCACGAGCGGACGGGCCCCTCCTCGCCACCGGCGTCGAGCGCCGCCCGCAGCGCTCGCACCAGCCGATCGCCCAGGTGCGCCTGGGGATCGCGCGCGAACGCCTCGGCCATGGCGGCCGGGACGTCGGTCGACGCGAGCAGGTTGCCGGCCGCGACGCAGTCCGGCCCGACGTGGGTCGCGTGCCTGCCGAGGGTGCCGGCACCGGAGTAGGCGGCGGCACGGCCGTGCCCGTCGATGACGGTCAGCTGGCGGTGCGCGACGTGCGGCGCTTCGGCGACGACGGCCGCCAGCGCGGCGCCAGCGTCGAGACCGCTCGCCAGCAGATCGAGCAGCCGCGGGCCGAGCCGCGGGTCGGTGATGTTCTGCGAGCACGCCGCGCCGACGCTGGACCGGGCGAAGGCGCACCGCGCGGCCACGGCCGGGCTGGACGACGACACGACCGCGCCGAACATGCCCGACCGGTCGCACCGCGCCGCCAGCGAGAAGGTCACGGGATCACCGCGATGGCCGTGACCTCGACGACCCACTCGGGCCGGGCCAGCGCGAGCACGACGAGCCCGGTGAACACCGGGAACACCCCCTGCATGCGCCGGCCGAGCACCTGGTAGACGGCCTCGCGGTACCGGATGTCGGTCACGTAGACGTGGCACGTCGTGATGTGCGCGAGCTCGGATCCGCACTCGCCGAGCAGCAGCTCGATGTTGTCCATCACCTGCTCGGCCTGCGCGGCGGGATCGCCGATCGCGACCGACTCGCGCGAGTCGAGATCCTGCGCGACCTGGCCACGCAGATAGATCGTGTTGCCGGCGATCACGGCCTGGCAGAGGTCGTTGCCGAGCTTCTGCTCGGGGTACGTGTCGGCGGTGTTGAACGGGCGCACGCGCACGTGGCCGCCTGCAGTGCGACGGTCGCTCATCGCGGTGCTCCTGACGTTGCGGCCACCTTGCGGGCGGCGGTGGCACGGTCGGACAGTCCGGCCGCGTCCTTGACCATCGCGAGCGGGCCGTCCCAGTCGAACGCCCGGTACACGGCCGCCAGGTGCGCGAACGGCGGCGCCTGCGCGAACAGCTGGAACGTGAGCCGGTGCCCCGCGTAGTCGGAGTTCAGCAGGTCGCGAGCGAACGCCAGCAGGCGCCGGCGATCGTCGGACTGCCACGTCTCGTTGATGGAGTAGAACTTGTGCAGCCACTCGGCCGGGCCAGGCGTCTCGAACATGGCGGCGTCGGGCGTAACGCAGATCTGGCCACCGCACAGCTCGCGAGCCAGGTGCATCATCTCGTGCAGCTGCGAGCACGCGAACACGCGGCCGCAGTAGAGCAACGACTGGTTCGGCATCAGCAGGCCGGCCGGCGAGGTCTCGGCGGTTGCGATCGCAGCCGTCAGGTGGGCGTTGATTCCCTCCCGGTAACACGCCAGCTGCGCGAGCTTCTCCTGCACGGCCTGCTGCTTCTCGAGGCCGGTCTGGCGGACGTTGTGCAGGGCGGCGCCGATCATCAGGTCGGCGACGCGCAGGTTGCGCTGCACGAACGCGAAGGCGGAGTACCGGTGCAGGGTGGCGCGGATGTGCTGCGCGGCGCGCGTGTGGCGGTAGAAGAGGATGTTCTCCCACGGGATCTCGACGTCGTCGAAGATCAGCAGCGTGTCGACCTCATCGAACCGGTTCGCGAGCGGGTAGTCGGCGATCGGCGCGCGGCCCGCGAACCCGGTGCGGCACAGGTGCTTCAGGCCGGGCGCGCCCATCTCCACGATGAACCCGACGGCGTAGTCGCTCATCTCGCTGGCGCCCCAGTTGGCGATCGTCGGCTTCACGAACGCCTGATTCGCGTAGGCGGCGGCCGTCTCGTACTTGGCGCCGCGCACGACGATGCCGTTGTCGGTCTCGCGCACGAGGTGCAGCAGGAAGTCGGGGTCCTGATCCTGCGGCGCCTTCGAGCGGTCGCCCTTCGGATCGGTGTTGGCCGACACGTGGAAGGGGTCGCGGTGGATGACCTCCCCGATGTGCCGTTCGATGTTCTCGGCGAACCGCGGGTCGACCTCGTTCAGGACGTCCTGGCCGTCGTACAGCGACCACATCTCGCCGACCGTCTCATCGCCGACGCGGGTCACGACGCCGCCGATGGCGTCCATCACGGCGTCGGTGGAGCGGCGCTTGTCATGCCAGTCCCCCTGCGTGTGGGGCAGCTTCAGACCGACCGCGCACCGCTCGCCGATGGCGTCGTCGACGTAGGTCATCACGTCGGCCGTGGAGGGGTCGTGCTGCATGTCGTAGATCCGCGCCCGGACGTCGACCAGGGGCTGGAACATCGGGTGCGTCGTCACGTCGGTCACGCGCTCGCCGGCGATCCAGACCTCGCGGCCGTCCTGGAGCGATGCTCGGTATTCCTCGCCGGTCCTGATCATTCGGTCGGTCCTCGGCTCTCGGTCGGGTTCGGACCACGGCGTGCGTGCCGGATTCGACGATCGTATCGAGACCTGCGCGGCGGCGCAGGGTGTGGGCCTAGGCGAGCAGTCTGCGCAGCACGCCTTCCAGCTGTGCCACGCCCAGCGCCAGCGAGGCGCCTTCGATGCGCTCGGACGGCGCGTGCATGTCGTGGCCGCGGGCACAGCCGATCGAGAGCGCGGGGATGCCGAGGGCGAGCGCGGCGTTGGCGTCGGTCGAGCCGTCCCCCAGCACGTCGGGCAGGCCGAGGCCGGCGCGCGCCTCGCGGACGGCGGCGAGCAGCGGGTGCGCCCGGTCGAGGCGCCCGGCGGGCCGGCGGCCGAGCGCCTCGACCGTCAGCTCGAGCGGCGCGGGGAGGCGCAGGTCGGCCAGGCTCGCCGCGAACTCGTCCAGCGCGCGCTCCTCCAGCGACCGCGCCTCGATGGTCGCCTCGGCGTCGGCGGCGATGGCGTTGATGACACCGCCGCCCGCGACGCGGCCGATGTTCAGCGGCGCCTCCGCCGAGCCCTCCGCGAGCAGCACGGTCAGCAGCGAGACGAGCGTGTGGAGCGCGCTGGGGCGGCCGCGATCCCACCACGAGTGACCGCCCGGGCCGTGCACCCGCAGCCGCGCACGGACCGATCCGACGGCGTCGACGCAGACGTCGTCGAGGCCGTGGCCCTCGAGCGCGATCGCCATCTCGGGGCGCAGCTCGCCACAGGCGTGCAACGCGCCGCGGAGGTTCCCGAGCCCCTCCTCGCCGACCGTGAACACCACCGCGAGCGGGCGGTGCAGCTCGGTCGCCAGCGACTCGACGACGTGGACGGCGACCACGACGGCGGCCGCGTTGTCGCCGATCCCGGCGCCCGCCAGCCAGCCGTCGGACTCCCGCACGCCCAGCTCGGTGCCGGCAGCGAACACCGTGTCGACGTGGGCCAGCAGCGCGAGCGCCGGGCGCCCGTCGCCGATGCGCCACACGAGGTTGCCGGCCGCGTCGCGCTCCCGCGTGCCCGGCGCGGCCGCGAGCCGCTGTTCGAGCCACGCGATGCGCGGCTCCTCCGCGCCGGTGGGCGCCGGGGTCTGCGCGAGCTGGATCAGGTCGGTGACGAGCTGGTCGGACACATCGCGGCTCACCGCCGGCGCAGCGGCGTCGCGTACACCCCGTCGTGCAACGTGGCCGGATCGGCCGGCGGTGCGGACTCCGCCTCCGCCAGGCCGTCCGCCACCTCGGCGATCGCGGCCTCGCGCATCGTCTGCAGCTCGGACGGCGGCAGGCCGTCGGCCAGCATGCGGGCCGCGAGCCGCTCCACCGGGTCGCGCTGCGTGACGTACTCCTCGATCAGCGCGCGGTCCATGTAGCGCCCGTCGTCGTGCGCGGCGTGGCCGTCGATGCGCAGCGACAGCGCCTCCAGTGCCTGGGGCCCCTCGCCGTCGCGCGCGCGGCCGGCCACGGCTCGCACCGCGCGATAGACCGCGAGCGCGTCGGTGCCGTCGACCTGCGCACACGGAATCGAGTAGCCGCCCTCGATGCGCTCCGACAGGTTCGGGTTGCGCATCGCCTTCGTGCTCGCCGTCGAGTATGCGACCTGGTTGGACTGCGCGATGAACACCGCCGGCACGTTCAGGGCTCCCGCCAGGTTGAGGCCTTCGTGCGTGTCGCCGCAGTTGAACGCGCCGTCGCCGAAGAACGTCAGCGCGACCCGCGGCTGCTTGCGGCGCTTGAATGCCCACGCCGCACCGACGGTGACCGGCACGAGGTCGCCGAGCATCGACACCAGTGGGAACACGCCATGCTCGGGGACACCGAAGTGCATGTTGCCGTCCCGGCCCTGCGTCGGGCCGGTCGCGCGCCCGAGGTAGTTGCGGAACACGTGCGCCACCGGCACGCCGCGGGCGAGGTGGCACGACAGCTCGCGGTTCAGCGGCGCGACCACGTCCTCCGGCCCGAGGGCGAGCCCGGCGCCGGCGCCGACTGCCTCCTGGCCGCGGCCGGTATAGACCGACCCGGGAATCCGCCCCTGGCGGTACAGGGCGATGATGCGCTCCTCGAACAGCCGGTGCACGAGCACGCATCGGAACAGCTCGCGCCGCACCTCGTCGGTGACATCGGGCGCCTCGGCGCACGGGATGATGGCGCTCGGCTCAGTAACCAAGGAGCTCCTCCAGCGCCGCCTCGAGGCTCGCGGCAGACGGGAGGTACGCATCCTCCAGCTCGGGCGCGTAGGGCACCGGCGTGTCGGGCGCGGCGACCACGGCGATCGGCGCGTCGAGGGTCGCGAAGCCCTCGCGGGCGATCAGCGACACCACGGAGTCGGCGACCCCGATCGACTGCGACGCCTCTTGCAGTACCAGCGCGCGCGAGGTGCGCGCGACCGACTCGAGCACCGTGTCGATGTCGAGCGGCCAGATCGTGCGCAGGTCGACGACCTCGATCGACGCCGTGGCCGCGAGCTTCTCCGCCACCTCGAGCGCCAGCGAGACGCCCGAGCCGTACGTCACGACGGTCACGTCGGTGCCGCGGCGCACGATGCCGGCGCGGCCGATCTCGGTGCGGAAGGACGCATCGGGCTGCGGAGCCTTCAGCCGTCGGTAGAGCGCCTTGTGCTCGAAGTACAGCACCGGGTCGTCGTCCTCGATCGCGCTGCGGAGCAGGCCGTACGCGTCCTCGACCGTGCCCGGGCAGACGACCTTGAGGCCGGCGACGCCGACGAACCAGCCCTCGGGTGACGAGGCGTGGAAGGGGCCGCCGCGGACACCGCCACCGGACGGAAGGCGGATCACGACCGGCAGCTTGATGCCGCTGCGCCAGTGCGTCTTCGCTCCGACCGTGACGATCTGGTCGAACGGGCACGCCACGAAGTCGGCGAACTGCAGCTCGGCGATCGGGCGCTCGCCCATCCAGGCAGCGCCGAACGCGGCTCCGACGAAGCCCTCCTCCGAGATCGGCGTGTCGATCACGCGATCCTCGCCGAACTCGTCGAACAGGCCGGTCGTGACACCGAACGGCCCGCCGAAGTGGCCGACGTCCTCGCCGATCAGGAAGACACGGTCATCGTCGCGCATGGCGTCGCGCATGGCCGCGCGGATCGCCTCGAGGTAGGTGACAGACGGGGCGCTCACGCCGGGATCATTCTACGGGCATCAGCCGAGCAGCTCCGCCGCGGTGTCGTCAACCGTCCGGCCGAGGCGCTCCACGATCTCGTCCACCTCGGCCTCGGTGACGGTCAGTGGCGGCGCGATCACCGACCAGTCGCCGAACGTGCCGCCGTTCTGGCGGCGGGCGTAGAGCAGGATCCCGTGCCGCGTGGCGTTGACGCGGAGCACGTTGCCGGGATCGACCTCGGGTCCGAACGTGGCGTTCGTTTCGCGATCGGCGACCAGCTCGATGGCGTTCAGCAGGCCGCGGCCGCGCACGTCGCCGATCAGCGCCGACCGCTCCTTCAAGCCCTCGAGTCCGGCCCGGAGGCGCTCGCCCATGCGTTCCGCGTTGCCCATCAGATCATGGTCGACCACCTCGTCGATCACGGCCACGCCGGCCGCACAGCAGATCGGGTTCGCGTTGAACGTGTGCCCGACGTTGAAGCCCGTCAGTCCGGCCAGCTCGTCCACCATCGTGGCCGGCGCGAGCACGGCTCCGAGCGGTGCGTAGCCTGCGCCGAGGCCCTTCGCCATCACGACCAGGTCGGGCATCGCGTCAGGCTGGAAGTGCGCGGCGAGGAACTTGCCGCTGCGGACGGCCGACATGATCTCGTCGTAGATCACGTGGATCCCGTGCTGGCTGCAGATGCGCCGCACCTCGGAGAAGAACAGCGGGTCGGGCACGTTCGCGCCGCTCGACTGGCCGCCGACCGGCTCGCACACGAACGCCAGCACCGTGTCGCCGCCGAGCCGCTCGATCGTCTCCTCCAGCGCTGCGGCGCTGATGCGCGCGGCTGCCTCCGGGCTCTCCGAGCGGAACGTGAGCGGCGCCGGGATCTTCTCGGAGAACGTCGCGAACGGCCCGAACAGCGCAGGCGCGTCGAGGTCGCCGTTCATCGCGATCGCGCCGAACGTGGCGCCGTGGAAGCTCGGCATCAGCGTGATCACGCGCGTCCGCTGGGGCTGGCCGGTGGCGACGGCGTACTGCCGCAGGAACTTCAGCGCCATCTCGTTCGCCTCGGAGCCGCCGGACGAGAGGTGCACGCGCTCGAAGCCCGGGCCGGCGAGACGGGCGACCCGCTCGGTCAGCTCCTCGTTCGCGTCGTGCCGCGTGTTGCGCACGTAGCTGAACGTCAGCTGCTTGCCCTGGTCGTACATCGCGCGGAGCACGCGCTCATTGCCCTGGCCGAGGTTCGTCAGGAAGGTGCCGGACGCGACGTCGATGTACCGCGTGCCGTCCTCGTCCCAGAAGTAGATGCCCTCGCCGCGCACCATCTTCGGCATGCCCTCGGTGATGGCAGTCGCATAGAAGAGGCTCTGGGGGCCCCCGTGTGCCGGGCGTTCCGAAACAGACATCAGCCGTGCTCCTCGCGTCGCGTCCCGTCCGCTGGAGATGCTACCGGCACCCGGCGCAAGTATCCTCGCCGGATGACGATCCACGCGACCCACGACCCCGCGGGGCAGGCTACTTCCGCCTCGCGCTACAGCCAGGCCGTCGAGGCGGAGCCCGGCCTCCGCTGGCTCCACACCTCCGGGCAGATCGGGATGCGGACGGACGGCTCGATCCCGGACACGCACGCCGAGCAGCACGAGCAGACCTGGGCCAACGTGCTCGGAGTGCTGCGGTCGGCCGGGATGGGCATCGAGCACATCGTCCGCGTGAACGCCTACGTGACGAGCATCGAGCAGGTGCCGCTGTACCGCGTGGGCCGCGACACGGCGCTGGGCGCCTCGAAGCCGGCGTCGACGCTCGTGATCGTGGCGGGCCTGGTCGATCCGGCGCTGGTCGTCGAGATCGAGGTCACGGCCGCCGCGCCGGCGTGAGCGATCTCCCTCGCCGGGCGGCCGTCATCGGCGGCGGTACGATCGGCGCCGTCCTCGCGCGCGTGCTGGTCGACGCGGGGTGCGAGGTCGCGCTGCACGTGCGCACGCCGCGCGACCTCGGCCTGCCCGGCGTCCGCGTCACGACCGATCTCGACGATGCGCTGGACGGCGCCGACCTGGTCTCGGAGGCGATCGTCGAGGCGGTCGAGCCGAAGCGTGCAGTGCTCGAGCGCGCGCTCGAACGCTGCCCGGATGCGATCGTGACGACGCAGACCTCCGCGCTCCCGCTGGACGACCTGGCGCGCGGCCCACGGTTCGCGGGCTGGCACTGGTCGAACCCGCCCGATCTGATGGACGTCGTCGAGATCTGCCCGGGCGCCGAGACCGATCCGGCGGTGATCGACCGGCTGGTGGCGATCACCGAGGCGCTCGGCAAGGCGCCGGCCGTTCTGCGCTGGCCGGTGCCGGGCTACCTGCTGAACCGGCTCCAGTACGCGTTGATGCGCGAGGCGTTGAACCTCGTCGAGTCGGGTGTCTGCGACTTCGCCGACGTCGACCGCGCGCTCACCCACGGCCTCGGCTTGCGGTGGGCGGCGATCGGCCCGTTCGAGGTGCAGGACGTGGCCGGCCTCGACGTCCACCTCGCGGTCGCGGAGTCACTGATGCCGACGCTGGAAGGGCCGCGGCAGGCACCGGAGGCGCTGCGCGACATGCTCGCGCGTGGCGACCGTGGCACGTCGACGGGCCGCGGCCTGCGCGGCGAGTACGACGATGCGGCGCGCGACGAGTTGCTGGCTCGACGGGCGCGGGTGATGAACGCCGTGAAGGCGGCCCGCTAGCCTCCGGGGCGCAGCGGCTTCGGGCTGCGAGTCTTCGGCAGCTCCGGGCTGAGCTGCTTCGGGCTGCGCCGGGCGAGGCTGCGCCGCAGCCCGGGGCGGTGCGCCGGGCCGGGCTTGTCTGTCGTAGGTCGGACGAGCGGCCGTCTCGGATCGCTGACGCAAGGCGTGCGCGGGTGTGCGCGTGGTGGCGTGCAGCTTTCGTCGGAGGCCGTGAACAGCCGCATGCGCGGAGGCGACAGGGGGACGTCTCAAGTGCCAGGGGATGACCTGATCCGGATCCGGGACGTGGCGGATCGCAGCCTTCGGGCTGAGCTGCTTCGGGCCGCGCCGGGCGAGGCTGCGGCGGGCGGATTGCAGCCTTCGGGCTGAGCTGCTTCGGGCGGCGCTGGGCGGGTCTGCGCTTGGTGCCGCGGATTTCGGGTGGGGTATTCGGTATTGCAGCCTTCGAGGCCCAGCAGCTTCGGGCCGCGCTGGGTGGGTCTGCGCTTGGTGCCGCGGATTTCGGGTGGGGTATTCGGTAC
>JBBQFB010000015.1:0-32049 GCA_038321545.1 Gaiellales bacterium | reverse complement strand
GCGGCTCCGGATCAGGTCCTTCTTCGGGTCGCCGACAGCGCGGAACAGGAAGAAGTTGAACACCAGCACGAACACGAGCGTGCCGAGCGCGACCAGAGCTCGCGTGCCGGCGTGCCGCCAGGACATGGGTGGAAGTCCCTTTCCCCTAGTCCTGCTCGAGCTCGACGGGCTCCGCCTTCTCGCGGCGTCGCATGACTATCGCCCCGATCGCAACGAGGGCGACGAGCCCGCCGGCGACGGCCACGATCACGCCGGTGTTGGAGCTGCCCCCGCCGCCCGAGGCCTTCTTGATCAGCTGCAGCTGCAGCCACGAGTAGGAGAACGGGGCGCCCGTCTTGTCGGGCTGACGGACGTAGCCGGTCCAGGTGTCGTTGCGCGTGACGGCGACCGTGTTCTGGTGGTCGGTGATCAGGTACGGCGCGTCCTTGAGCGCGATCCGCTCGGCGTCGTGCCACAGCTGCGTGCGCTTGGTGATGTCGAGCTCCTGCAGCGCGCCCGAGACGAGCTTGTCGTACGCCGGGTTGCAGTACATCGAGTCCTGCCAGCTGGAACCGCAGACGAGCACGTCGAAGTTGAACGCCGGCGAGTCGTTGTCGCCGCCCCAGCCCCAGTAGAACGCGTCGTAGGTCGGCTCGTACTTGTTCTCGTCGGTCGGGCTGGTGGCGTAGATGCGCTCGTTGATCTGGTCCTCGGACACGATCGACGGCTTCATGTCGATGCCGACGGCCTTCGCGTCGGCGGCGTAGCGTTGCACGGCGTTCTGGTCGTCCTGGTTGTTCTGGCGGACGAGCAGCTCGAACTCGGCCTTGACGCCGTTCTTGGTGCAGATCCCGCCGGCCGGGCACTGCCAGCCCCCGTCGGCGAGCACCTGCTTGGCCTTCGCCGGGTCGTACCCGTAGCCGATCTCCGGATCCTTCGAGAAGTCCTGGAAGTAGCGCGCGTAGTACGGCGAGATGAGGCCGTTGCCGACGGTGCCCTGGTTCTGCAGCACGGTCTTCATGACCTCGGGCCGGTTGAGCGCGTAGTAGAGCGCGTGGCGGATCGCGAGGTCCTGGACGACGTCCTTCTTGACGCCCTTGCCGACGCCCGTGCAGAGCGACGCGGCCGCGCCGGTGCATGAGTTGAACGCGATCTCCGAGAACCCGGGGCTCGGATAGGACCAGATCGTGATGTCCTTGTTGGCGGCCTCGGCGGCAGCCCACTTCGGCTGCCCGGAGAGGATCGCGTCGAGCTTGTTCAGCTTGATGTCGCGCAGCTGCGGGTCCTTGTCGCCGTACTTGACCAGCAGCATGCGGTCGATCTCGCCCTTCGGCCCGTAGAAGTACGGATTCCGCTCGAGGATCGTCGTGCCCTTCTTGTCGACCTTCGTGACCATGAACGGGCCGGTGCCGATGATCGCCTTCTTCTTCGCGCCGGTCGTCGCGTCGGTGATCTCGGTGAAGGGGTCGAAGTCCTTGATCTTCTTGGGGTCGGCCTTCGCCCAGATGTGCTTCGGGAGGATCGGGATGTACATCGACGACATCCGGACGTTCGGCGCGGGCAGCGTGATCTTGACCGTCAGGTCGTCGACCTTCTCGATCTTGTCGGGCGTCGGCAGGTAGCCGGACAGCACGTTGCCGGGATCCGCGGCCGTGTTGACCACGGTCTGCAGCGTCCAGACCACGTCGTCGGCGGTGAACGGCACGCCGTCCGCCCACTTGACGCCGGGCCGGAGCTTGTACGTCCAGATCTTGCCGTCGGGCGACGACTCGAAGCTCTGGGCGGGAGAGTTCTCGAGGTCGGGCGAGTTGTCGGCGAGCGTGAAGTTCAGGAGCAGGTCGTAGACCTCGGTGAAGACGAAGTAGTCCGACGTGAACTGCGCCGCGAACGGGTTCAGGTTGTTATCGAACTCCTGGTCGTAGCCGACGCGCCAGTCGTTCGTGGCCGGCGGGTCGTCAGCCGACGCCAGTGGCGCGATCGCCGTCACTCCCACGGCCAGACCGAGAACGGCGAGGACCACCAGGCCTCGACGGTGCATGTGCTTCAGGATCCTCATCACCCCTCCTCCGCGGGTCCGGGAAGCGTACGCGGCGGCGCGATGCCGTGCTAGTAGGCAGACGGATAACAATCCGACATAGACTTTGGACGGATGGACAACGACGAGCCGCGGCTCCGTGACCTCGCCGGTGCCAGCCTCCTGGAACGCAGCCGGCTGCTGGCCGGCCGCACCGGTCTCGACCGAACGGTGCTGCGGGTGGTGGTGCGCGATATCGGTCCGGGCGCGAGGCTCCAGGTGCGCTCCGGCGACCTCGTAGTGGCACGGCGGGCGGGCATCCCGGGCGGCGGGGAGGGCAGGCACCTGATCTCGCGGCTCGCCGACACCGGTGCCGCCGGGCTGGTGTTCGTCGACGGGCACTACCTCTCGGGCGCGCTGGCGGGTGTCCGCGACGTCGCGGACGACGTCGGCCTGCCGCTGTTCGCGCTACCGCGCGGCGTGGACGCGACCGCGGCCGCCGCGGCCCTCGAAGCCGCGCTCACCGGCGGCGGCGTCACGGTTGCCGGGGGCGCGATCCGCGCCTCGGAGGCGCTGGCCCGCGGCGCTCTGGACGACGGAGTTGCCGGCGTGCTCGAGGCGCTCGCGCGCGTCACGGGTCTCGGCGTGGTCCTGCAGGATGCCGCCGGGCGGCGTCTCGCGGCCGCCGGACGCACCGATGGGCGGCGCGTGGCCACGCACGCGGTGACCGTCGGCGAACTGGCGCTGCACGGCGCCGGCGGCGGCGTGCTGGCCGAGCCGCTGCTGGCTCAGGCCGCCGTGCTGGTCGAGCTCGAGACGGCCCGAGGAGATCCGGCGGGCGCGGCGCGCGACCGCCGGGAATCGGACCGCGTCGAGCGGTTCCTGGCAGGACCTCCGTCCGGTGAGCCGCTGGTCGTGCTGGTGGTGACCGGGGCCGAGCCGGCGCTCGCCGGCCGGCTCCGGGAGGAGCTGGGCGCAATCTGCGGCCACGCGGGTGAGGACCTCGCCGCGCTGCTGCCGGCCGGCGCCGACGTGGAGCGGGTCGCCGAGACCGTTGCCGGCGCCGGGTGGGGAACCGGCACGGCCTCGTCCGACGGGGCGCGCGGCCTGCGCGAAGCGAGGGCGGCCCGCGAGCTCGGCCCGGCCCTCGGCCGGCAGCCGGTCTACGCGAACGTGCGGCTTGCCGATGCGCTGCTCCGGGCGTTCGGCCCGGACGGTGTGGCCCGGCTCGCCGCGGACGTCGTGGGAAAGCTATCGCCCGAGCTGGTGGCGACGCTGGCGGCGGTGCTCGAGTCGGGCCTCTCGATCGCGGAGGCCGCCGATCGCCTCTACGTGCATAAGAACACGGTGCGATACCGGATGCGACGTGTCGAGAAACTTACCGGAAGGAGCGTAGAAAATCTCGCGGACCGCCTGGAATTGGAGGCGGCGACTGTAGCGAAAATGTTAAAAGATCCCCTTGACGGGGGATGACCCGACGATGCGTGACTATCATACGGTGGTGCCCGACCCGATCGGCACGAACCCCGTATCGACGGGGCTCATCCGACCGGCGACCCGTCTAAACTCTTCTCTGCCAGTGCAGCAAAAACTACAGAGAACTTGCGGAACCGATAGGCGAAGGGATACTCTGAGCATGACGACCCCCCCGAAAGTGATGTGCATGAAGCTGTCCCCGAACACGTTGAGGATCTTTTTGGTTGCTGCCGTTGCGGCGATGATGCTGGCATTCGTGCCCATGGCATCAGCAGCCTCGGTCGATCAGATCATCCAGGATGCGAAGGACGGCCAGATCGACGGTGGCTACTCCAAGGCTGATCTGAACGCCGCGCTGTCCAGCCCGCTGCTGAAGACCTACGGCGGCAAGAACGGCGTCGAGGCGGTCAAGTCCGCGCTCGGTACCCAGACCGAGGCCGCCAGCGGCTCGGGTGACCTGCCCTTCACGGGCGCCGAGATGATCACGTTCGTGCTCATCGGCGGCACCCTCCTGATCGCCGGCTTCGTGCTTCGTCGCTCCGGACGTCGCGACGACCTCGCCTGATCGACTTTCACACGCTCCCCCCCGAGCGCCCTAGTACTCCCCGAAGGCCCGGCAACTGCCGGGCCTTCGGCGTTCTGGGCTAGCCGAGGATGGCGCGGTACAGCCGGTCGTGATCCGACGCGAGGCGCTCGGCCGAGAAGCGGCCCTCGACGCGCTCGCGGCCGGCGCTGCCGAGCCGGTTCCGCAGGGCGGCATCGTCGATCATCGAACGGATCCGGTCGGCCAGCTGCGTTGCGTCGGACGGCGGCACGACGTAGCCGGTGACGCCGTCCTCGACGACGCTCCGCACGCCGCCGACGTCCGTGCCGACGACGGGCACGCCGCAGGCCGACGCCTCGATCAGGCTGACGGGTGTGCCCTCGTTGTCCGACGTCAGCACGACGACGTCGCTCGCGTGGTAGACGGCGGCGATGTCGGAGCGATAGCCGGTGAAGACGATCCGGTCGCCCAGAGCGCGGGCGATCTCCGACCCGCGCAGGGCGGCGAGGTCCTCGCCGTCGCCGACCACGAGGAAGCTCGCCGGCGTGTCGCGCAGCTCCCACGCAGCGGCGAGGAACCGGTCGGCGCGCTTGATCGGCACGATCCGGCCGACGAACGACACGACGATCGGCGCCTCCGGGAGGCCGACGCCGGCCCGGAACGCGCGGTGCAGCTCCTCATGACGGTCGGCCGGGACGATCAGCCGGTGCATGTCGAAGCCGACTGGGATCACCTCGATCTTCGCCGGACGCGCGACGTGCAGGTCGATGAGGTCGGCGCGCACCTCGTCGGAGACGGCGACGATGCGATCGCAGGCGTGTGCGAGCGAGCGCTCGATCAGGCGGAACACGTCCTCCTTCGGACGACGGAAATAGCCTCGCAGCACGTGGCCGTGGAACGTGTGCACGACCGCCGGTGTCCGCGCCAACTGCGCTGCCACGCGTCCGACCGTGCCGGCCTTCGCGCCGTGGGTGTGGACGACGTCGGGCCGGAGACGCCGCAGCTCGCGGTGGCACTCGCGCAGCGACCGGACGTCGTGCGGGCCGAGCTCGCGCGTCATCTCGCGCAGCACGACGCGCTGGACGCCGAGCTCGTCGGCGATCGACTGCATCGAGCCCTCGCCCGGGCCGGGCTCGCCGTGCAGCAGGATGCAGTCCCAGCCGAGCCGCTGGAGGAACGCCGTCGTGTTGATGGCCTGCAGGACGGAGCCACCGACCGACAGGCGTGAGATCAGCTGGACTGCCCGGGGCATACGAGCGACGGCTTGATGTGCTGCGCCGCCAAGCACGAACGCTGGCCGCCGGCCGGGTCTCCGGCGGCGGTCTGCGCCTCGCCCAGCAGGGCCCACGCGGCCCAGTTCTTCGGCTCCCGGTCGGTCGCCGCGCGCAGTGCCGCGACCTGGACGTCGGGCTGCCCGGCCCGCTTGGCGGCCGCTGCGCGTGCCAGCTCGGGCGAGGCGGCGAACGGGTTCAGCGCCGCGCCCCGCTCCGCGAGGTTGATCGCGTTCGCCGGTGACGCGCTGTAGCTCGCGTCGGTGAACCGCTCGGCCAGCAGGGCGGGGAGGATGCCGACCACGGCCACCGCGATCACCAGCCCGAGGCTGAGCCGGCGCAGCGGCACGCGGACCGGGCGCTCGGGACGTCGCAACCCGGCCAGCGCGAGCCCGCACACCGACAGCACGAGCAGTCCCGTCGCCGGCGTCTCCCACAGCCAGTCGACCTGCATGTGGCCGACGCCGATCACCATCGCGCCGAGCAGCGCGGCCGATCTCGGCCCGTCTCCCGTCTTCTCCGGGAAGAACACCGATCCGATCGCCAGCACCATCGTCGTGCCGAACAGCAGCACGCCGACGATGCCGAGGCCGGCCGCGAACTCCCAGACCGCGCCGTGCGCGTTGTCCGGCTCCTCGTCCGACCGCCCCTGCGACAGGTACTTCCACTGCCAGTTCGCGGCCCCGTAGCCCGTCACCGGCCGCTCCTTCAGCATGTTCACGGAGACGCGCCAGAAGTCGTAGCGGTTGGAGCCCGACGTCAGCAGCCGGTTGGACGAGTCGCCCGCGTCGAACCCCTGGCCGCCCTTGAACGCGTCCCAGCGCCGGGTCGCCCAGCCCGCGCCGTCGCGGTCGGCGGCGACCACGATGCCGCCGACGACGCCGACCAGCAGCGCTCCGACGAGGATGATCCGGACCGCTCGGCCGATGGTCGACGGCAGGCGGACGCGGCGTTCGGCCAGCGCCCACACGAGGCCTGCGACGAGGCCCAGGACGGCGCCGATCACGATCACGCGGCCGGCAGCCTGCGTCGTCGCGGCCGTCGCGCCGCTCTGCACCCGGTCGAGCGTCCGGAAGCCCGCCAGGAGCGGTGCGAACGCAACTGCCGCCGCGAGCAGCGAGCGCACGCGGATCGGCGATGCGGCCATGTAGACGATCGTGCCCAGCACGGCGAACGCGGCGCCCGCGCGGGACACGGTCAGCAGCGCGGTGGACGGGATCGCGGCCGCTCCGAGCAGCGCGATGCCGCGGACCGCGACCGATTCCTCGGGCGAGGCCGCGAGCATGATCAGCGGCCACAGCCCGATCATCAGGAAGGCCGCGAGCGCGTTCGGGTAGCCGATCGGACGGAACAGGCGATCGCCCTGGAACATGTCGAGGCTCGGCGATGCGACCAGGTGCAGCCCGACGTAGATCGCGAGGATGGCGGACACGCCGGCCGTCACGAGGATCAGGTCGCGACGTCGCTCGGGCGTGTCGCCGACGAGGACGACCAGCGCCAGCGCCAGCGCGTAGGTGGCGGCCCGGTTCGCCTCCGTCAGCGTCGGGCCGCCCAGCTCCGACCACAGCAGCGACAGGTACATCCAGCCCGCGAGGCCCGCTGCCGCGCCGACGGCGATCGACTGGACGCGGCTCAGCGCGCGCCGTGGCCCGGTGGTCGCGAACAGCACGAACGCGGCTACCAGGCCGATGCTCGCCGGATACCAGGTGGACTCGTACTGGCCGTCGCTGAGCGCGAGCGCGAGGGCCAGCAGCGGCACGATCGCGGCCGGAAGGAGACGGGCCAGGCGCTGCACGAACGCGCTGCGGGGAAGCGTGTCGGTCGCCATCTTCCCCTCACCATACGCGGCGAACCGGAGAGTTCCCCCTCTACACGCGGCCGTACACGTCGACCCCGTGGTACTCCTGGATCGTGTTGCCGCCGTCGATCACGATCGACTGGCCCGTGATGTAGCTCGCGGCATCCGAGGCCAGGAACGCGATCAGGTCGGCCACCTCGTCCGGGCGGCCGGGGCGCCCGAGCGGCGTCGCCCGGCCCGCGACCAGCTCGTCAGCCTCGGACGAGCCGGTCTCGATCCAACCGGGAGCCACGGAGTTGACGGTCACGCCGTAGCGCCCCGCCTCGATCGCGAGGCCCCGCATCATCCCGTCGATCCCGGCCTTGCCGGCCGAGTACCCGGCCGAGGTCGGTGCCGAGACCAGCGGGCCGGTGACGCTCGACACGTGCACGATCCGGCCGTAGCCGCGCTCGAGCATGCCGGGCACGACGGCCCGGGTCATCGTGAAGCACGTCTTCAGGTTGAGCGCGATGTCGAGATCCCAGCCGGCCTCGGTCATCGTCGCGAGCGTGCGGGACTCGGCATCGACGCCGGTCTGCACCATGCCGGCGTTGTTGACGAGCACGTCGATGCGCCCGTGCCGCGCGGTCACCTCCGCCGCCAGGCCCTGGGCGGCGTCGAACGACGTCAGGTCGGCGATGCCGGTGTCGACGGTGAGCCCCTCCGCGGCGAGCTCGCGCTGCCGGTCGGAGATGCGGGACGTGGTGGCGGCGATCGTGACGACGGCGCCGAGCTGTGCCAGCACCCGCCCCGCCGCGAAGCCGATGCCGTTCGGGCTGCCGGCGCCCGTCACGAGTGCGATCCTACCGTCGAGCCGGAACCGTTCCATGACGCGAGACTAACGCCTCTGCGTGATCGTGACACCTGCCAGGATCGCGATCGAGGCGACGATCAGCGGCAGCGTGAACCGCTCGCCGAGCAGCCAGGCGGCGAGCAGGAGGCCCGAGAACGGCTGCAGGAACTGGATCGTCGCGATCCGCTGGATGCCGCCGTGCGCGAGCGCCCAGTACCAGCCGATGTACCCGACGATCGACGTCACGATCGCCATCCACACGACCGCGGCCCAGGACTTCAGTCCGGCGTCCGGCAGGCCGTCCGACGCGATCGTCCCCGCCAGTACCGGCACCACCAGGATCGCGCCGATGATCACGCCCCAGTAGGTCGTCGCGAGCGCCCGGTAGCCGCCCTGCCCGAGCCGGGCACCGGCCACGTAGCCGGCCGCGACGATCATCGCCGAGAGCACGACGAGCGCGTCGCCGCCGAGGGTGGCGGGCGTCCCGCCGGCGTCGGTCCGGATCGCGACCAGCGCGGCCTCGCCGCTCAGTGCGAGGGCGCTGCCGGTCAGCCACGCATGCGACGGCCGCCGGCGGGCGAGCAACGCCGCGTAGCCCCCGGTGAAGATCGGCAGCGCCGCCAGGATCATGTTCCCGTGCATCGCGGACGTTCGGCCCTGGCCGATCGAGTACAGGATCGGGAACGCCACGAACCCCGTGATCGCCGACAGCATCAGCAGTCCGCGGTGGTTGGTGGCAACCGGCAGCCGCTCGCGCGTGACGAGCACGATCGGCGCCGCGACGAGGCCTGCGAGCAGTGTCCGGAGCACGCCGACCTCGAGCGACGAGAGGTCGCGCGCGGCGATCTTGGTCATCGTCGGCTAGGCGCCCCAAACCACCATCACGGCTGCGGCGGCGAGGATGGGAGCGCGCGCACCGGCCATCCGTACAGCCTTGCGGATCTGCCCGAACCTGGGTCCGCCTGTTCTCGGGAACCGCGTTTCCGGCCGCTACGGTGCGAGTGGCCCGAATGGGGGGCGCGTTGCGACCGCGTTCGCCGATGGAGGAGTTAATGCCCCGAATCCCCTACATCGCACTCGTTGCGTTCCTGCTCGCTGCACCGGTCGCGAGTGCGTCGAACATCGTCGACCGCAACGTCAAGAACGTCCATCTCAAGGTGAACAGCAAGGGCGTCGCCCTCGTCACGTACAAGGCCAAGGGCATCCAGCGCCACGTCGTCTACTGGGGTGCCGAAGGCGACACGCCGCAGTTCTTCCACTACGACCGGTCTGGCGGCGCGGTGTCCAAGAAGGTCAAGAACTGGAAGACGCTGAGGAACGTCTGCGGCCCGTACAAGGGGCCGCGGCTGGTGGCCGTCGTCGCTGCCTGCACCATGAAGGACGGCACCCACTGGGCGCTCCAGAACTGGATCCGCATCAAGAAGAACCACGGCGGCACCACCGGCGCGAAGGAGCTCCACGTCTCGCACTGGCGCGGCGCCGCACCGGTGCTGGTCGTCAAGTCCGACTGGTCCTACCCGCAGCACTTCAACCACCTGTACGGCACCTACACCTACCACGGCCGCCCCGTGCAGCCCGGCAAGTACGATCGCCGCGGCCGCGTGCTGGACGGCAAGGGCCGCAACCTCGCCATCGAGTCGCTCAACTCGAACCTCGGCAAGGGCTGGCACCGCGTCGACATGTTCCTCGCGCACAAGCCGCGCGGCCAGTGGTGCTACACGTTCATCTGGCAGGGCCATCGCCAGGGCATCTCGCGCGACAATACGTACCGCGCGTCGGTTGCCGGCCCGGGCGTCGCGCCCGATCTCGTCAACCAGCCGTTCACGATGGTGACGGGCCCGTTCGACGCCGTCGTCGACCGCCTCGCGAACGCCGAGATCCGCAGTCTCTCCCGCGGTGCGCTCAAGGTGACGCGCTGCCTGCGCGAGCCGCTCTAGCTCTCGCCGGCCAACTTCGCTAGCGTCCGCACGATGGGACCCGACAGCGATCCGTGGCCGTTCTCCGAAGTGCCGCCGGGCGTGGACCACCACGTCCGGCGGTTTCGTCTGGGCGAGGAGGTGGACTCATTCGTCATCCGCACCGAGCGGTTGCTCGTGGTCGTGGACACGCTGTCGACGCCGGCCGATGCTCGGCTGCTGCGCGCCGCGATCGCCGACGACGTGCCCGGACGGTCGCTGGTCGTCGTCGACACCCACGCCGACTACGACCACGCGTGGGGCAACAGCGTGTTCGCCGACGTCCCGATCATCGGCCACGTGCGCTGCGGCGACCGGCTGCGGGGGCACGAGGCGGCGGCTGACATCGCCCGCTGGTCGGCCGAGATGCCCGGCCGCTTCGACGAGGTGGTGGCGACACCGCCGTCGATCCTCCACGGCGACGACGGCCTCGTGCTGGACGGCGGCGACGTGACCATCGAGCTGATCCACACGCCGGGCCACAGCGACGACCACGTGGCGCTCTACCTCCGCGAGCTCGGAATCCTGCTGGCCGGCGACGCCGCCGAGGTGCCGTTCCCGCACGTCGACACGCCGGACGGCCTCGTTCGCGCGCGGGCGTCACTCGAGCGGTTGGCGGCGCTGGGGGCCGCCTACGTGCTGCCGTGCCACGGCGGCACGACCGATCCGATCATCCTGGAGCGCAACCTGGCCTGGCTGGACGCCGTCGTGGCCGATCCGGCGCTGCCGTACGAGCAGGCCCTCGAGCGGTTCGGTGACGGTCGCCGCGACGTGCTCGAGATGTACCGCTCGTTCCACGCGGATGCGTGTCGCGCGGCGGTGCTGGCGCGCTGAATCCGCACGTCCGCGCCGTCTTGACATGGTCGGAGCCCTCTGAAATGATCGACTGACCCGGTGATCAGACCAGTATCACACCCCCGGTCTCGCGCTTGACGAGCGAGCGTCGTCTCGCCGTCGCCCGCCGGATGATCGGCGCATCGCGTGACGCGCCGGCTACGCCGGCGCTGCTGCTCGATCTGCCGCGCACCGAGCGCAACATCGCCGAGATGCGGCGGCGCATGGACGGGCTGCCCGCCGCGCTCCGGCCGCATGCCAAGATCCACAAGAGCCCGACCCTCGCCCAGATGCAGCTCGACGCCGGCGCGATCGGCATCACCACGGCCACCGTCTGGGAGGCCAGCGCGCTGGTCGACGCCGGCCTGTCCGATGTGCTGATCGCGAACCAGGTGGTGGGGCCGGTGAAGGCCGCCGAGCTGGCGCGGATCGCCGCGCTCGGCCGCGTGATCGTCGCCGTGGACGACGCGTCCAACGCCGACGAGCTGGCGCAGGCCGCTCGGGCCGCCGGTAGCGAGATCAACGTGCTGGTCGAGGTCGACGTGGGTCTGCACCGTGCCGGCGTGCGCAGCGCCGCGGCCGCCGTCGGGCTCGGCACGCACGTCTCCGGCCTGCCGGGACTGCACCTGGCGGGGCTGCTCGGCTACGAGGGACACTGCATGCTCGAGCCGGATCGCGCCGTCCGCATCGAGATGGCCCGCGCCGCCAACGACGTGCTGGTCGGCGCCGCCGACGCGTTCGCGGCGGCCGGGCTGAGCACCGAGATCGTCGCCGGCGGCGGGCTCGGCACGTGGGACATCACCGGCGCGAACCCGCGCATCACCGAGATCCATGCCGGTTCGTACATCTTCACGGACGCGTTCCACACCAACCTGGTGCCGGGCTTCGAGGTGGCGCTGACGGTGCTGGCGACGGTCATCTCGCGGTCCGGATCGACCGCCGTGCTGGACTGCGGCCGCAAGGCGATTGGATTCGATCGCGCCGTGCCGGCGGTCATCGGCGGGCGCGGCGCCGTGCGCTACGAGCACGGCGAGCACTTCATCCACGAGGAGCACATGGTCCTCGACCTGCCGGCCGACTCGGGCGTCGCCGTCGGCGACCGCATCGAGCTGTCGCCGGGCTACGCACCGACGACCGTCAACCACTACGACCTCTACTACGTGGTCGACGACGATCGCGTGATCGACGTCTGGCCGATCCTCGGCCGCTACGGCAGCGAGTCGGCGGGTATCGGCCCGCCGCCCGCCGACTGACCTTCGCACCCGACCAACCGAACGACAGGAGCCACTGCATGCCGGACCTGCCCCCGCACACCTCAGTGAAGACGTATTCGAGCCACTTTCGGACCGACGAGAACCCGGTCTCGGAGGGCGGCATCTGGATCAACGGCCTCGCCGACGGCATCGACTGGGCCGACGTCGTCGTAAGCAACGGGAGGATCCACGGCGGTCCGACGCGGATGAACGAGGCGGAGAAGCGGGCCGAGCAGGCCACGCTCGGCGCCGGCACCGATGACGACGGCGCCGCACCCGAGGGCGACTACGACGATCCCACCGCGGTGATCCGTGGCGCGTGGGGCTCGAACCAGTACGGCAAGGGCATCGTCGTCGCCGACAACCCGACCGACGAGTGGTTCCAGGAGGTCGAGATCCGGCTCCGCACCGTGATCGAGCCGAACTGGTGCCACGGGTACGAGATCTTCTTCCGGTGCCTCACGGACGACCTCGGGTACGCGGAGATCGTGCGCTGGAACGGCAAGATCAAGGACTGGACGTCGCTGCAGAAGCACATCGGCCCGAAGTACGGCGTCAAGACCGGCGACGTGGTCGAGGCGACCGCGATCGGCAACGTCCTGAAGGGCTACATCAACGGCGTCGAGGTGATCACGGCCACCGACGACGTGTACAGCAACGGCCTGCCGGGCGTCGGGTTCAACTTCGGTGTCGGAGACACCGGTCCCGACACGGGCTTCTCGTACCTCGAGTTCGACACCTGGAACGACTAGTACTCCGTCGTGTCGCCGCCCTCCCCGCGTGCGGCGGGGGCGGCTACATGGCGCCGACGGCGCGGTAGCGGCGCGCGAGCTCCTCGATGTGCTCGCGCATCAGCTTCGCGGCGCGCTCGGCGTCGCGCTCGCGCACGGCGGTGTAGAGGCCGCGGTGCTCCTGGAGGTCCCACTCGCCGAAGCCCTCGAACTGGTACACGCGCGGTCCCCGCTCGATCATCAGCGCTACGAAGGACTGGATGATCGCGCTCAGGACCTCGTTGTGCGCGGCCTCCGCGAGCAGCACGTTGAAGTGCGCCGCCACGTGCACGAGCGCGTCCACGTCGCCGCGCAGACGCCGCTCCTGCTCGGCCAGCGCCGCCTCGAGGCGCGCGAGGTCCTCGTCGGTGCGCCGGCGGGCCGCCAGGCGTGCGACCTCGACCTCGACGATCAGCCGCGCCTCGATGAACTCGTTGGTGACGCCGCGCTCCAGCGCGGCCGAGATGGCGGAGGGCTCGCCCTCGGGCGGGGCGAGTCCCGTGACGAACACGCCCTGGCCGTGCCGGATCTCGACGATGCCGAGCACCGCGATGCCGTTCAGCGCCTCGCGGACCGTCGATCGGCCGACGCCGAGCTCGCGGGTCAGCTCGCGCTCGGAGGGCACCTTGGTGCCCGGCGGAAGCTCGCGGATGGCCGCCAGCAGCTGCTCCGCGACCGTCGCGGTCAGCTTGCGGCGCGTGACCGGCGATAGCGTCAGCTTGGCGCGCTGTTCCTCCATCGGAGGAGAGGATAGAGCCTTCTTGGCAAGCCGCGGGCACCATGCTAGGTTGACCCGGTGATCAGACCACTTCACGTCACGGCCGGCGCAGGCACGAGCATCGGTGGCAGCGAGCCCGTGATGTCCGACGCCCTCGTGTTCGGCGACGTCGTGTACCTGTCGGGGCGCGCGCCGGTCGACCCGGCCACCCGCGCGGTGCTGGACGGCGAATTCGATGTGCAAGCCCGATCGGTGCTGGCCGACGTCGACCGGGTGCTGGAGGCGGCCGGCTCGGCGCGGTCGCTGATCGAGCTGCAGGTCACGGCCGGCGTCGCGAGTCGGCCGGATTGACGCGGGTCGTGATCATCGGCGGTGGCATCGCCGGGCTCTCGTGCGCGTACTACCTGCGCCGCCGCGAGTTCGACGTCACGGTCGTCGAGAGCAACCGCATCGGCAGCGGTGCGTCGTTCGCCAACGGCGGCTGGCTGTGCCCGGCGCAGGCCGGCCCGCTCCCCGAGCCGGGGCTGACGCTGTACGGCATGCGCACGTTCCTCGACCGCGACTCCGCCCTCTACTTCCAGCCGGCGTACTTCCCGCGCCTCTCGCCGTGGCTGCTGCGGTTCTGGACGTACTGCAACGAGCGCGATCACGCGCACGGCACGTCGGCCATCGCCCGGCTCGGGCACGACATCTTCGACCTGATCGACCAGATGCAGGCCGACGGCGTCGAGTGCGAGCTGCACAAGCAGGGCATGGTCTATGCCGCCCGCAGCGCCGACGACGCGCGGGCCGAGCTGCGCAAGCTGAAGCCGATGCGCGAGCACGGCTACGACCTGCCCGACGAGATCGTCACCGACGACGAGCTGCACGCGCTCGAGCCGGCGCTGTCGGAGAAGGTGCGCGCGGGGTTCCTGGTGCGCGAGCACTGGCACGTGCGATCCGACACGCTCACGACGGGCCTGGCCGCCGTGCTGCGCCGTGACGGCGTCGAGATCCGCGAGGGCGCCGAGGTCGTCGAGCTGGTGCAGCAGGGCACGAGGGTGACGACCGTGCGCACCGCGGCCGGCGATATCGAGGCCGACGTCGTCGTGCTGGCGGCGGGCGCGTGGACGACCGAGCTGGCGCGCTGGCTCGGCATCGGGCTGCCGATGGAGCCCGGCAAGGGGTACAGCTTCTCGGTGCGGCCGTCGGTCGTGCCTGCGCACGCGATCCTGCTGGCCGACGTGCACGTCGGGTGCACGCCGTTCGGCGACCGCATGCGGATCGGCGGCACGATGGAGTTCAGCGGCGTCAACACCCGGCTCGACCGGCGCCGGATCAACTCGATCGTGACCGGCGCGAAGGAGCTGTTCGCCCCCTGGCAGTCGGACGAGATCGAGGACCAGTGGGCCGGCCTACGGCCGATCCCGGCCGACGGGCTGCCGGTGGTCGATCGCGCCGCCGCGCTCGACAACACCTACCTGCTGACGGGCCACGGCATGCAGGGCATGACGCTCGGGCCGCCGTCCAGCCACGCGCTGGCCGAGATGATCACGACCGGGCAGCGGCCGCCCCTGCTGGAGGCGTTCCGCCTCGACCGCTTTCCGCGGATCGCGCTGCGGCACGCCATCGGGCGTCGCGGCGCCGGTCGGCCGGACCACGCGGCGTGACCGCCGAGCGCCGTCGCCTGCGCGTCGCCATCATCGGCTCCGGCAACATCGGCACGGACCTGCTGATCAAGGTGGAGCGCAGCCCGCTGCTCGAGGTTGCGGGCATGGCCGGCATCGATCCCGCGTCGCCCGGGCTGCAGCGGGCGCGCGAGCACGGCCACGCGGTGTCCGATCAGGGCCTCGCGGGTCTGCTGGCGCTGGTCGACGATATCGACCTGGCGTTCGACGCCACGTCGGCCGGAGCGCACGCCGAGCACGCCCGGCTGCTCGCGGAGCGCGGCATTCGCAGCGTCGACCTGACGCCGGCCGCGCTCGGCCCCGCCATCGTGCCGCCGGTGAACCTCATGCAGCACCGCACCGCGCAGGAAGTCAATCTCGTCACCTGCGGCGCCCAGGCCACGATCCCGATCGTGGCCGCGCTCAGCGCCGTTGCCGACGTGGCCTACGCGGAGACGGTGTCGACCATCTCGTCCCGCTCTGCCGGGCCGGGCACGCGACAGAACATCGACGAGTTCACGACCGCCACGGCGCGCGCCCTCGAGGCGATCGGCGGTGCGCGGGAGGCGAAGGCGATCATCATCCTGAATCCGGCCAACCCGCCGATCATGATGCGCAACACCATCTACGCCGAGACGGCCGAGCCCGACGTCGCCGCAATCGAGGCGGCGATCGAGGCCGCGGTGGCCGGCGTCTCCGCGTACGTGCCGGGCTACCGGCTGCTGATGGCGCCGCTGATCGCCGACGGCGTCGTGACGGTGATGATCGAGGTGGAAGGCGCCGGCGACAACTTGCCCGCCTATGCCGGCAATCTCGACATCATGACGTCGGCCGCGATCCGGGTCGCCGAGCAGCACGCCGAGGCGTTGGCATGACCGCGCTCCGGTTCGTGGACACCACGCTGCGCGACGGGTCGCACGCGATCCGCCACCGGTACCGCGTCGACCAGGTGAGGACGGTCGCGCAGGCCCTCGACCGGGCGGGCGTGTGGGCGATCGCGGTCGGGCACGGCGACGGGCTGGGCGCGGGCTCGATCCAGTACGGCCGGCCGCTGCACTCCGACGCCGAGCTGCTGCGGGCCGCGGCGAGCGTGATCGAGCGCGCGCGGATCGCGATCGCGATCCTGCCGGGCATCGGCACGCGCCGCGACCTCCAGGAGGCGTGCGAAGCGGGTGCGTCGGTGGCCCGCGTCTCGACCGTCTGCACCGAGGCCGACATCGGCGTCCAGCACCTGCGCCTGGCGCGCGAGCTGGGCATGACCCCGCACTCGCACCTCAACACGGCCCACCTGCTCGACCCGGCAGGGCTCGTCGAGCAGGCCAAGATCGTCGCCGACGCCGGCAGCGAGGG
The DNA here is from genome assembly GCA_038321545.1 of Gaiellales bacterium. Lineage (GTDB taxonomy): Bacteria > Actinomycetota > Thermoleophilia > Gaiellales > F1-60-MAGs149 > VFJZ01. The sequence goes on along the minus strand of JBBQFB010000015.1, from coordinate 15,609 downwards.
CATCTTCATCGTCGACTCGGCCGGCGCGTTCCTGACCGACGACGTGCGCCGCCGGGTAGCCGCTCTCCGCGAGGCGCTGCCGGACGATGTCGCCGTCGGCATCCACGAGCACAACAACCTGTCGCTCGCCGTCGCCAACTCGGCCGCCGCGATCGAGGAGGGGGCGACGCTCGTCGACACGTCGCTGGCGGGCCTCGGCGCGGGCGCGGGCAATTGCCAGACCGAGGTGCTGGTGGCCGTGCTCGAGCGGATGGGCACCGCGACGGGCATCGACCTGTGGGCGCTGCAGGACGTCGCCGACGAGGTGGTGCGCGGCGAGGTGATGCAGCGTCCGATCGAGATCGACCGGCTGACCGCGACCATGGGGTACGCCGCCGTGCCCGCGAGCTACCTGCTGCACGCGATCCGGGCCGGCGAGCGGTTCGGGCTCGATCCGCGCGACATCATCGTCGAGCTCGGCAAGCGCCGGGTGGTCGTCGGCCAGGAGGACGCGATCATCGGCATTGCCGCCACGATGGCGCAGGAGGCCGGCGGCGGGTGATCACCGCGGTGCTCGACGACGATCCGACGGGCACCCAGGCGATGGCGGACGTGCCGATCGTGCTGGACTGGTCGGATGGCGCGGTAGCAGCGGCCGTGCGGCCGGGCGACCCGTCGGTGCATCTGCTGACGAACGTCCGGGCGCACACGCCTGCGGAGGCGGGCGCGATCACGGCGTCCGCCGCGGCGGCGGCCCGCGACGCGTTCGGCGATGCGCGGCTGCTGCTCCGCGGTGACAGCACGTTGCGCGGCTATGTGTGGGAGGAGTACCAGGCGGTCCGCGACGTCATCAGCCCTGCCGCTGCCGGCGTGCCGCTGCTGCTGGTGCCCGCGTTCCCGGCGGCCGGGAGGGTCACGATCGACGGCGTCCACCTGCTGGAGCGCGACGGCAGGCGCGTGCCGCTCCACACGACCGAGTACGCGACGGACGCGCACCTCTCCTACCGCGACGCGCGGCTGGCGCGCTGGGCGGATGAGCGGTCCGGCGGAGAGCTCGCGGCGGCCGACGCGATCGAGGTCTCACTCGCGCGAGTGCGCGCGGTCGACGGCGACGAGGCGGTGGCGGCGGCGATCCGGGCGGTGTTTCGCAATGGCCGCGCCGCGGTCGTGGTGCCCGACGCCGAGACCGTCGCCGACCTCGACGTGATCGCGCGCGGGCTCCGCATCGCCGAGACCGACACGCCGGTGATCGCGCGGTGCGCGCCGGCGTTCGCTGCGATCGTGACCGGTACGGCGGCCACCGGGCTCGTCGATCCGCCCGCGGCCGACCGCGGTGTGCTCGTGCTGTGCGGCTCGTTCGTCCCGACCACGACGGCGCAGCTGGCCGAGCTCGACCGTGCGCGTCCCGGGGTGACGACGTTCGCCGACGTCCGCGCGCTTGCCGGCGACGGTGGTGCGCAGGAGGTCGAACGGCTCGCCGACGCGGCGCGGCGGCTGATCGCCGAGCACGGTCTGGCGGTGGTCGCCACGCCCCGGGAGCGCGACGCGGGGCTGGCGGATGCCGCCGCCCAGCAGCGGATCGCGACGGCGCTCGCGAGCGTTGCGCCACGCGTTGCGCCGGGCGTCGTGATCGCGAAGGGCGGCATCACGTCGGCGGTGACTGCGCGCGACGGGCTCGGGGCCCGAACGGCGCGGGTGGTCGGCCCGGTCGTCACCGGCGTCTCGCTGTGGCGGCTGCCGTCCGGGCCCGCCTACCTCGTCGTGCCGGGCAACGTCGGCGGGCCGGGCCTGCTCGCCGAGCTGGTCGCGCTGCTGCTGCCAGCGAGCGGAGCCTGAGGTGCGCGTCTCGTTCGCCGGCCTGCTCGCGACCGCCGATCGCTCGGCCGTAGGCGCGTTCACGTGTTATGACCTGGAGGTCGCCGCGGCCGTGTTGCAGTCGGCGGGTGATCGCGGGCAGGGCGTGATCCTGCTGATCGGCGGCCGGTCCTTCACCGATCCGCACGGCCGGCTGCTGCTGGCCGCGCTGATCGCGGCGGCCGACGCGTCGGATACGAGGGCGTGCGTGCAGCTCGATCACTGCGACGACCTGGAGGTGATCGAGGCTGCGCTCGAACGGGGCGCCGGTGCGGTGATGGCCGACGGCTCCGGGCGGCCGTACGCGGAGAACATCGAGTTCGTCCGCAGGGCCACGGAGGTCGCGGCGCGCAGCGGCGCCGGCGTCGAGTGCGAGCTGGGCGGCATCACCGGCGACGAGGACGTCGCCGAGGCGGTGGCTGCCGGCGCGCTGACCGAACCGGCGCAGGCGGTCGAGTTCATGCTGGCCACGGGGGCCGACTGTCTCGCGGTCTCGATCGGCAACGTGCACGGCGTCTACCGCGGCCTGCCGGACCTCGACTGGCAGCGCCTCGCACAGATCCGTTCGTGCGTCGCGGCGCCGCTGTCGCTGCACGGCGCGTCGGGCATCCCGGCGGAGATGCTGGAGCGGGCGATCGACTCCGGCATCGCGAAGGTGAACGTGAACACCGAGCTCCGGCAGGCGTACCTGGAGGCGACGGCGGAGACGATCGGCGGGGTGCTCGCGAGCGCCCACGTGGCGCGGCTGCACGCGGCGCAAACGGCCGCGGTCTGCCGCGTCGTCGAGCAGAAGCTCGACGTGCTGGCCGGCCCGCGCCCGGCCTGAACGCGCCCGCCCGGTAGCAGCATTTCGTGGCCGTTCCGGGGCCTGGCCCGGAAACGGCCAAGACGTCACGCTCCCGCGCGACTCCGCGCGGCCTCCGGCACGGCGCATCCGGCTTTCGGCGGGCGACCGTCGAGGGCGCGCCGCGAGCGTCGCGTACGAACCACGCCGAACGCGCGCGGCGTCGCCCGCAAGCGCAACGTTTTGGCCACTCTCGGGCCAGGCCCGGAAACGGCCAGAACGTCACGGTCTGGTGCCGGACCGCGCGCTTCCGTCCACGTGTCGGGGACGCCACGTTTAGACGTTGCCCGCCACCGGGAACACCCGCCAAGCGATGGGGTGAGGAGGACGCGGTTGCGGGCCTGGTCGAGGTGGATGGAGCTGCTTGCCGCGCTCGTTGCGGTGAGTCTGCTGCTGGGCGCGTGCGGCTCGTCGGGCCGACCGCTCGACCAGGCCGCGCTCGAGCTGCAGGCCACGACGCTGCACGGGCTCGCCGGCGAGGGCGCCGTGATGGCCGCCGCCACCGGGCGCGGCGACCTGCTCGGGCCGTTTCGTCGCGTCCACGCCCGCGAGCTCGCGGACGAGGCGGCCCTCGCGGCGGCGGCCCTCGACGCACCTCTCGCCGACACCGCCCTGCGCGACCGGCAGCAGCAGCTGCAGGCCGATGCCGCCGCCATCGCCAAGGCGTTCACCGAGCTGGCGGCGTCGTCCATCGACGCGGAGCAGGCCGGCAGCGTCAACGACGCGTTCGAGCGAACCGCCGCGACGACGGCGAAGCTGGCCGGCACGTGAAGCGCCTGCTCCAGATCACGCTCGGCATCCTGTCGGCGATCGGCGGGTTCGTCGACATCGGCGACCTCGTCTTCAACGCGCAGGCCGGTTCGAAGTTCGGGTACTCGCTGATCTGGGTGGTGCTCGTCGGCGTGACCGGGATCATCGTGTACTCCGAGATGTGCGGGCGGATCGCGGCCGTCTCCGGCCGGCCGGTATTCGACCTCGTGCGCGAGCGAGCCGGGTTCGCCGCCGGCCTCGGGACGCTGATCGCGGCCCAGGTCGTGAACCTGATGACGTGCGCGGCCGAGGTCGGCGGCGTCGCGATCGTGCTGCAGCTGCTGACCGACTGGCCGTACCGCGTGCTGATCGTCGCGGCCGTGGCGGCGTTCGTGGTCATCTCCTGGGCCGCGCCGTTCGGCTGGATCGAGAAGGCGTTCGGCTACGGCGGCCTGACGATGCTCGTGTTCCTCGTCGCGGCGATCGACCTCGGGCCGGACTGGGGTGCGACGCTGCACGGCGTCGTCCCGACGATCCAGGGTCCGTCATACACCGTCTACGCGTACTTCGTCGTGGGGCTGCTGGGCGCCGCGATGACGCCGTACGAGGTGTACTTCTACTCCTCCGGCGCCGTCGAGGACGGGTGGACGGTGCAGGATCTCGGCACCAACCGCATCACGGCCACGATCGGCTACGTGCTCGGCGGAACGCTGTCGGTCGCGCTGATGGCCGTCGCAGCCGAGGTGTTCCTGCCGCGCGGCATCGACCTCACGTTCCTCGGCACCGTGCCGCTGCCGACGGCCACGGCGTTCGGTCAGTACGGGCTGCTGCTGGCGCTGATCGGCATCCTGTTCGCCGTCGGCGGCGCCACCATCGAGACGAGCTTCGCCGGCGCCTACAACGTCGCCCAGTTCTTCGGCTGGGAGTGGGGGAAGAACCGCCGGCGTCGCGAGGCCCCGCGGTTCACGCTGATGTGGCTCGCCATGCTCTTGCTGGCTCTCGTGATCGCGGAGACGGGGGTCGATCCGGTGCTGGTGACGGAGTACTCCGTGATCTTCTCCGTGGTCGCGCTGCCGCTCACGTACCTGCCGATCCTGCTGATCGCGAACGATCCCGACTACATGGGGGAGCACCGCAACGGCCGGTTGGCGAACGCGCTCGGATGGGTCTACTTCGTCATCATCATCGTGATCGCCGTCTCGGCCATCCCGCTGATGCTGATCACGAACGGAGGCACCGGATGACCGACCTGCTGCTCGACAAGGAGGTGGTCGACCACCAGCTGCTCGACTGCAACGGGCGCCGGTGCGGCAACGTCGACGACCTGGAGCTCTCGGGCCAGCCCGGCGAGCCGCTGATGGTCGCGGCGATCCTGTCGGGCCCCGGCGTGTTTCGGCGGCGCCTGCCCCGCCATGTCGGCCGCCCGCTCGCGTGGGCGCTCGAGCGGGTGTTCGGCGATGGTGTGACGCGCATCGAGTGGAGCGAGGTCAAGACGCACGACGGCGCCGTCGTGCTCCGCCAGGAGGCGTCGACGTACGGTCTCGGCGCGGGCGACGACGCGGCCGGCTCGCTGATCGCGAGGGTTCCCGGCTCCTGATGCACCTCACCGACCTCATGAACTGCCAGTGCGTGACGGAGGACGGCCGCGTGCTCGGCCGCGTGTTCGAGTTCCGCGCGCACCGGCGGCGTGGCGGCCACGTCGAGATCACCGACCTGCTCCTGGGTCGTCACGGCGCGATCGAGCGGTACGGCGCGGGCCGGCACCGCCAGCAGGACGATCGCCAGGGCGACACGGTGCACGAGGTGCCGTGGAGCGACGTCGTGCGGATCAGGGACGGCCGAATCGTCGTCCGGCACGCCGACTAGGCGAGGAGCCTGCGGTGGAACTCGCGCGCGACGCGGCCCGCGACGCCGCGATCTCGTCGCGGGCGCGCGCCTGGGCGCCGCGTAGATCGGCGCTGCGCTGCCCGGCGTCGCCTGCACCGGGTGATACGACATGCCAACCGTCGCCCCGATAGGGCCGCACGCGATGGCTCTAGCCGGAAAGCGGAACCGGTTCCGGCCACGTCGCGAACCCCTCACCTCGTCACATGGCGAGAGCGCAATCAATCGAGAGGAGCTGCGGATGAGTGAACTGCAAAACCTGGGGGCCAACCCCACGGTGGCAGGGAGCGGCACGCGAGGCTCGTTCCTGCTGAAGGCCGCCGGTGTCACCGGAGCCGCGTTCGTCGGCGGCGGACTGCTCGCAGGGCCCGGGACGGCGTTCGCCAGCAGCGCGACGGACAACGTGTCGGATGTCGACGTGCTGAACTTCGCACTCACGCTCGAGTACCTCGAGGCGACGTTCTACACCCAGGCGCTCGGCGGACGCGGAACGCACGGCGTACCGGCGAGCCATGGTCGCTTCGATCGCCGTGCGGTCGAGCGATCCCGGCTCGTCCGTCGCCACCACGGCCATCACCATGGCGGCCACAACGGCGTGTACGACCGGCTGCGGGTCATCCGCGACCACGAGGTCGGGCACGTCGACTTCCTCCGCGGAGCGCTCGCGGGGGCGGCCGTCGAGCCGTGCACGTTCGACTTCTCCGGCGCGCTTGCGAACGTGAGCAAGTTCCTGGGCACCGCCCAGGTGCTGGAGAACACCGGCGTGATGGCGTACGACGGTGCGATCCGCTACGTCGAGACCGGGGACTATCTCCAGGCTGGCGCACAGATCGCCACTATCGAGGCCCGGCATGCCGCGTACCTCAACACCGTGAACGGCGACTCGCCGTTCCCGGATCCGTTCGACATGGGCAAGAAGCCGTCCGAGATCGTCACGGCGGCCTCGCAGTTCATCGTCACCGTTCCACCGGCCGTGCAAGCGCTCTTCGCACGCCTTCCGTAACGGGCGGCCGGGGAGAGTCGTCCACGGGCGGCTCTCCCCCCCGGCGCGCTGAAACTCATCGCCGGGAACGGCGAGCAACGACAGGGGTAACGAGCATGTTTGGAAACACCATCGGACCGGCGGAGATCGGCATCGTGCTGGCCATCGCACTTCTGATCTTCGGACCGAAGAAACTGCCCGAGCTCGGCAAGGGTCTGGGCCGCGGGATGCGCGACTTCAAGCGCGCCGTGACGGGCGACGACGACGCCGACCGGCAGGCCGAAGAAGTGAACCAGCAGGTCGAGCTGGTCGTCGAGACGACGCCCGTTGCGGCCGTGACGGTCGTGGAGCCGACCGAGACCGAGGTCGTCGTGGCGGTCGGGACGGCCGCGGGCGAAGGCCGGTAGGTGGCCGTTTCGGCGACCGGCTGTTGACGTCGACCCGGTATCGATGATCATGGAGTTCATCCCGCTACTCGTGCTTACGAGTTGTCGGTCATCCTCTCCAAGCTGGCGGAGAGAGGGACGGCTGTGCGCGACGAGCCGGCAGGTCTCATCGACGACCCGGAGTGACGGGTGCCGCGCGCCGATTGAGGCACTCGGGTCTCGCCCGTGAACGGCCGGTCGCGGCGTCTGCTACGTTCTCGCCGCCGTAGTCGGGGACGCATCGATCCGGGAGTCAGGAGACCGGGCGGCGCCGCAAATCGACGCGAGGAGACGGCATGCAGCCACGACCGCCGGGTGCCTGGGGCCGGTCAAGCCGGACGGTACGGCGCGGGTCGCTGACCGTGGTCCTCCTCGTCGCCGGGCTGCTGGCCGCGTGCGGCAGCGCGGACACCGCCGGCACCAAGGGCTCCGCCGCGCCGGCGTCGTCCGCGCCGCCGGCGACGACCGCGGCCGTGCCCGGGGCCGGCACGCTGTCCAACTGCGGCACCGAGGTGACGGTGGCGACGCCGCCACAGCGCGCGGTGACCATGAACCAGGGAGCCACCGAGGTCCTGCTCGCCCTGGGTCTGCAGGGCCAGATGATCGGCACGGCCTACCTTGACGATCAGGTCGCGCCGGCCTATGCCGCGGGGTACGCCGCCGTTCCCGTGCTGTCGAAGGAGTACCCGTCGAAGGAGGCCCTGCTCGCGGAGCAGCCCGACTTCGTCTACGCCTCGTACGCGAGCGCGTTCGAGCCCGAGGCCGCGGGCGATCGCGCCGCGCTCCAGGGAATCGGTATCGGTTCCTACGTCTCGCCGTTCGCGTGTGCCGACACGGCGCTGCGGCCCGGCAAGGTGACGGCTGCCGGCGTGTTCGGCGAGATCGCCGACATCGGGAAGGTGTTCGGCGTGTCGGAGATTGCCGACAAGCTGATCGCCGACCAGCGCGCGCAACTGGAGACCGCGACGTCCGACAGGGCAGGCGCGGGGCTGAAGGTGCTGTGGTGGGACTCCGGGACCAGGGCCCCGTTCGTCGGAGCGTGCTGCGGCGGCCCGGCGATGATCATGGACTCGGTCGGCGCCACGAACGCGTTCGCCGATCTCGAGGGCTCGTGGGAGAACGTCGACTGGGAGAAGGTCGTGGCCGCCGATCCGGACGTCGTGGTGCTCGTCGACGCCACGTGGGATTCCGCCGAGTCGAAGCTCGCGTACGTCGCGAGGACGCCGGCGTTGCACCACCTGCGGGCGTTCCGGGAGCACCACACCGTCCAGGTGCCGTTCTCCGACACGTCGCCCGGCGTGCGCGTGGTGACCGGCATCCAGGTGGTCGCGGACGGTCTCCGGACACTCGGCGTCGTTCCGACCCCATGACGGTCGGTGGCGCGGGGGTGAGAAGCGTCCCGGTCCTGGGCCTCCTCGTGCTCGCACTCGCGCTGACCGTCGTCGGTGCGACGACATTCGGCCCGTCGCCGCTCGGGGCGGGCGACGTCTGGTCGGTGCTCGGAGCGCACCTGGGCTGGGGCGGGCCGGTGACGTCGACGCAGGAGGCGATCATCTGGGACATCCGGCTACCGCGCGTCGCGCTGGCCGGCGTCGTCGGTGCCGGGCTCGCGGTCGTCGGTGCCGTGATGCAGGCGACGATGCGCAACCCGCTGGCCGACCCGTACCTGCTCGGCGTGTCCGCGGGGGCGTCCCTGGGAGCCGTGATCGTCTTCGTCGGCATCAGCGGTGCCGCGTTCGGGCTGACGCTTGGCGCGTTCGGCGGGGCGATGCTCGCGTTCGCGGTCGTGGTGGCGCTTGGCGTCGGGAGGAGCCTCAGCCTCGACCCGGCGCGGGTGATCCTGGCCGGCGTGGCCGTCGCCGCGCTGTTCGATGCCGTCACGTCGTTGCTCGTCATCTCCCAGTCCGATCCGCAGGGGACCCGCGGCATCCTGTACTGGTTGCTCGGCTCGCTGGCCGGCGCGAGCGGCGGCGACCTGCGGATCGCCACTCCGAGCCTCGTGATCGGCCTCTCGCTGCTGATCTTCCAGGCCCGCTCGCTGAACGCGATGGCGTTCGGCGACGCCGACGCCGCGTCGCTCGGGATCGACGTCAACCGTGTCCGCTGGATGGTCCTCGCCACCGGCGCGCTGCTGACCGGGGCACTCGTCGCCGTCAGCGGTGCGATCGGTTTCGTCGGGTTGTTGCTGCCGCACGCCGGGCGGCTGCTCGTCGGCCGCGACCATCGCGTGCTGCTGCCCGCGGTCGCTCTGGCGGGTGCGATCTTCCTGATCTGGGCCGATACCGCCGCTCGCACCGCCTTCGCGCCGCAGGAGATCCCGGTCGGCGTGGCGACGGCGCTGGTCGGTGCTCCCGTGTTCGCGCTGGTCCTGATCCGGCGGATGGGGCGGACGTGACCCTCTCGGCGCGCGACGTTCGCTGGTCTGCCGGCGGACGGCTGATCGTTGCCGGCGTCGACGTCGACGTGACGCCGCGCCGTCTCGTGGGCGTCCTCGGCCCGAACGGCTCGGGCAAGTCGTCGCTGCTCCGCTGCCTGGCCGGGCTCGTCCGCCCCGATGGCGGCGTGGTGCACCTCGGCGACGACGAGATCCGCTCCCTGCGACGACGGACGATCGCGCAGCGGCTCGCGTTCGTCGAGCAGGACGCCGCCATCGACGTACCGCTGACCGTGCTCGAGGTCGTGCTGCTCGGCCGCACGCCGCATCGCCGCCTCCTCGAATCCGACAACGAGCACGACCGCCGGCTGAGCGCGCAGGCGCTGCAGGCGACCGGTGTCGCACATCTGGCCGATCGCCTCTGGCCGACGCTGTCGGGCGGCGAGCGGCAGCGCGTCCGGATCGCCCGTGCGATGGTGCAGCAGCCGTCGGTGCTCCTGCTCGACGAGCCGACCAACCACCTCGACATCGCCCATCAGCTCGAGATCCTGCGGCTCGTCCGGCAGTCCGGCATCGCGACGCTCGCCGCGCTCCACGACCTGAACCTCGCAGCCATGTTCTGCGACGCGCTGATCGTCCTGGACGCCGGCAGGATCGTGGCCGCCGGGTCGCCGGCCGAGGTCCTGACCATCGAGCTTGTTCGCGATGTCTACGGTGTCGCGTGCCTGGTCGCGCCCGAGCCGGCGACGGGCCGGCCGGTGATCACGTACCTGGCGCCGGTGGACCAGCTCGGCTGAGCTGCTGGATCGTCAGTAGCGGGGACGCTGCGTAGCCGGACGTGCCGTCGGGCATTCGCTGCAGCTCGGTGAAGCCGTGAGGGCTAGCGCGGGACGGCGGCCGCAGGAGCGTCGTAGACCAGCTCGCGTCGCCCGTCGACCCATCGCGGGCTCTGCCATCGCTTCTGGAGCCGGTACACCACAGCGTGGTCTCCGTGGCTCGCAGCGTTGTCGGCAACCAGCACCGCGGCCGCTCTCGCCCGCGCTTCGAGATTTCCGATGCACGGAGCCGCGATCGCCTCGCCCAGAGGCTCGGACTCGATCTCGACGATGAACTCGACCCTCATCTTTCCCTCCGCCTGTCGCGGCCGCCGTGGATGGGCGAGCCCTCGAAGGACCGGGTCGGCCGTGATGTCGCAATGGGCTGATCGCGGCCGGTTGGAATGACTTCGTTCACAAGTGTCATCTATTTCGGACTGCCGGGCGTTCGGTCGACCCCGCGGATGCGTTGCGGCTTACCCGCAAATCGGAAATACCGGAACGTGAGCGGAGAGGAGGCGGGACCATCCAAATCGTCAACGAAATTCAGACGCGGGCACTAGGGCCTCCTCGAGGCGCGAACGCTCGATGAGCGCCCAGCCGCGTTCCAGCAGTCGCCGTACGCGGCGACGCGGCCTGGCCGCGCACGGCACGGAGACTTGAGATGTAGGACTGCAGCGTGGGTCAGTGCCGTCGACGGCACTGCTCGCTCCAGGTGGCGTCGAGGAGCGCGGGCTGGAGACGGCCTCACCGCCGTGCAGCCCGAGGTATCTGAAGAGGCCCCACGGGCGCGGCCCGCCGAGCGGCAGAGGGACGCCGTCGCGGAGGCGGCGATCGGCCGACGATGCGGACGTCCAACCCGGGCGCCGGCACGGCCGAGCAGCACCGCTCACCCGATCCGATGCCAAGGCGCGGCCGCCGAGACGCGCGGATCCGGCGCTGCACGCGAATTGCACGCGATCTGCACGCGACGAAGCAGACAGTGCGCTCGATGGTCGTGTCCATGAGCGAAGGAGTCTGAACGTGGATCCCCTGCATACGTACTTGCTCGCTCAGGCCCTCCGCCGAGAGCCGCTCGGCGAGAACCTGGCTCGCACGCCGCCGAGGGAACCCCCGACGCCGAGGCCATGCCGCCGCTCCGCCGCGGCGGCGTTCCTGGCGCTTTCCGGCGCCGTGGCACTGGCGGCGTGCGGGTCGTCGGTTGCGCCCCACGGCGTGCGCGAGCCGGCGCCGAAGCCGGTGTCGGCGTCGCGTCGTCTCACGGTGGTCCTTGCCACGGCGACCGATCAGCTGGCCGCAACGGTGGGTACGGAGGGCGCGGCCGAACACGACTCTGCACGCGTGAACTCGCTGGTCACGGGAGTCGGCACGGAGGGCGCGGCCGAGCACGAGTCTGCACGCGCGACCTCGCTGGTCACGCGAGTCGGCACGGAAGGCGCGGCCGAACACGCGGCGCTCCGATAGGCGCGCGGCGAGGACGTCGGAGCGCAACGGATCCGGCGTCGCGTCTCGAGCGTCTGGTCGGCGCGGTTGACGACGACGGGGGCGAGCGCGAGGCGCGGATTGAAGTACACACCGTCTGCTTTCATCTGCGGGCAACGACTCCGCTCATTGTGAAACCAGTTCTCAGCCGGCGAATCGGTCGTTGAGGTCCCGTCGGGACTGTTGTAGCTTCTGTGACATGACAAGCGGCGACCTCGACATCTGCCTGCTCGGCGGCGTCGAGGCGCGGGTCGGCGGTCGTCTCTGCGACCTCGGCGGACCGCGGCAACGCGCGGTCTTCGCCTGCCTCGTCGTTGCCGCTCCGGAGGCCGTCGCGGCGGGCGAACTCATCGAACGCGTCTGGGCCGATCAGGTGCCGCCAAGCGCCCTGAACACGCTCCAGTCGTACGTCTCGAGGCTCCGACGGGCGGTCGGCGCTGACCACATCGTCGGCCTGGCCGGCAGATACCGGCTCGCACACGGCGAGGGTCTGCAGGTCGACTTGCACGTCTTCCAGCAGTGCATCGCGGAGGCCCGCGCGGCGCTCGCCGCCGATGCGCCGGAGGAGGCGTTGGCCCGGTGTGAGGAGGCATCCGCGCAGTGGCGCGGCGAGCCGTTCCAGGAGTTCGACGCCGTGTGGGCGACCATCGAGCGCGCCCGGCTCTTGGAGCTTCGCGAGCTCGCGCTCGAGGTGGAGGCGGAGGCGGCGCTCGAGACGGGCGACGCACCGCGCGCGGCGGCCCTGGCCGACGGGATCGTGCGAGCAAGTCCCTCGCGCGAACGAGGCTGGTCGCTGCTGATGCGCTCGCTCTACGCGCAGGGTCGTCAGGCCGATGCGCTCGACGCCTACGCCCGCGCGCGCCAACGTCTCGTCGATGACCTCGGGATCGAACCCAGCGAAGCGCTCCGCGACACGCATCGTCGCGTCCTGCGTCAGGACGCGACGCTCGATCGGCCTGGGCGGACGCGCCGGGTCATGAACGCTCCGGCGCCGCCGACTCCACTCGTCGGCCGCCGTGATGACGTCGCAGCGATCGCAGACGTGATCGCGCACGGCCGAGCGCGACTCGTCACGATCACGGGGGTCGGCGGCGTCGGGAAGACGCGCGTCTCACTTGCCGTCGCCGCAGAGCTCGATGATCGGTTCGCCGATGGCGTCGGGTGGGTGCCGCTGGCCGCGATGGATGATGCAGCTGCCGTCACGCCCGCGATCACCAGCGTGCTCGGCCTCGACGGCTACGATCGCCGGCAGGCTGTCGACGTCGGTCATTGGCTGCGACGACGACGAATGCTGCTGGTCCTCGACAACCTCGAGCAGATCCGCGACGTCGGCGCCGTCATCGCGGCCTTGTTGGCGGCAGCGCCCAAGCTATGCGTACTCGCGACGAGCCGGCACGCCGTCCGGGTCGGGGGCGAGTTCGAACATCGCCTCGATCCACTGCCGCTCGACGACGCGATCGAGCTGTTCCAGCAGCGAGCGCTCGCGGCGACCGCACGCGCCTGCGGGCACGACAGCGCGGCCTCGATCTGCACGTTGTCCGATTGCCTGCCTCTCGCGATCGAGCTCACGGCGTCAAGCCTCCGGCACTGTTCGCCGACGACCCTCGAGGCCCGCCTCCGCGGGCGACACCCGATCGGCGAGAGGGCGGGCGAGGACGCGCCGCCTCGTCATCAGACGGTCGACGCGGCGATTTCCTGGAGTCACGACCTGCTCGGATCTGACGAGCAGGCGGTGTTCGCGCGCCTCTCACTCTTCCCGGGTCGCTGCACGTTCGACGCGGCCGAGGCCATCTGCGACGCGACGGTGGAGACGATCGCGGCGGTCGTCGACAGCGGTCTGCTGCGCCACGAGTGCGACGCCTACATGATGTTCGAGACGGTTCGTCGATTCGCCAGCGGACGGCTCGAAGCAGCCGGCGAGGACGCGCGGACGCTACAGCGACTCGTAGCGTGGTTCGCACGCCTTGCAGAGCGGTCTCACAGAGCGATTTCGACGGGAGTTGACGCGCGCGACTGGTACGCGAGACTCGACGCAAACCAGGACGGCCTCGCGTTCGCGACGGCGACTGCCACGACGAGCGGAGACGTCGACTCGGCGCTCCGACTCGCGGCGTTGTGGCCGTACCACCGCGTCCGCGGTCGGAGCAGCGAGGCGCGCACCATGCTGGTCGACGTGCTCGCGCTCGTCGACGCCGATGATCCCCGCGCGCTCCGCGCCGTCGAAGGGCTCATCGAGCTGAGCCTCGATCTCGACGACATCGCCAGCGCGAGCGGGTACGTGCCGCGCCTCGTCGGGTTGGGGCCGGCCGGTCGACTCTCGGCGCTGTTCTACGACGGTCTCGTGGCCTCGGCAGCTGGCGCACCGGGCGCTCGACGGATGCTTCGCGACGCCGTCGCCGTCGCGGTGGGGATCGGAGACGAGGTCACGGCGTGCTCGGCGCGTTCGCTGCTCGCAAACGAGGCGTTCGACACGGGTGACTACGAACAGGCACTCGCGCTCGCGAACGAGGACCTCAAGACCGAGCTTGGGCGGACAACGTCCTTCGCGTGTGCTCGGAGCCTCGACATGCGCGCGATGAGCCTCACTCAGCTGGGGCGGCCGACCTCTGCGCGCGCGGCCTTCATCGAGGCTCACGCCGTTCAGGCGCGAATCACGATTGCACCTATGCGGCTGGCCACCTCTTGGCTGCTGTCAGGACTCGCCGGGACGTTCGTGCACGATGACGCCCGTCTTGCGGCGAGGTTGCTTGGCCGGTCTGACTCCATAGCCGACGACGTCGAGATCGTGCTCGAGGCGTCCGAAGTGGACTTTCGGCGCGCGACGCGGGCTAGCGTCCAAGGTGAGATCGGCGACGAGGCGTTCGCCAGGGAGTACGCGATCGGCGCTTCGACTCCTGAGCACGAGTTGACAGCCGCGGCGGCGCATGACCCGACGACGGCCCTGCCCGCGGTAGCTCCGGCTCTACCTCCGTGACAACGACGCAGTGGTCGGGCGGCGCTACGGAACGGACTGTTTCGACCGCCGGCTAATGTCGCCTCGATGGTCAAAGCGTCAAGAACGGGTCGCCGATGTTCTCCACGGGGTCGTTCTGACCGTGCGCGCACGCCGTGGCGAACAGGTCGGCGCCGAGGCTGCCGCTGCCCTGGCCAGAAGCTCAGCTCGGAGTCGCTCCTGTAATCCCAGAGCCCCACAGGACCCCGAGCGTCCTGGTCGTGTGTTCGTACGCGAGGCCGCGGTCGTCGCGATGCGAGCTCGCTGTCGTCGGCCGCGAGGGCGCGCAAGTGGAGTCTGCTCGCGATGCCGAGGCGGTCGCCGTACGCGATCGAGTATCTGACCAGCCCGGCCAGAAGGCGTCGCGCGTCGGCGACCTGAGCGAGGAGGTCGCGGATCTCGGCGGCGGGTTCGGTGAGGTGCTTTAGGTTGTTCTCGCGGTTCGGCTGATATCGTTTCGGTCGCAGTGCGGACCGCTGCCGGCGTTTGCCGGGCCACACCGAGCAGCTCGTATGGCCGCAGCCCGACTCGCACGCGCGCAACCGTGACGACTCGCCAGCTTACGCTGGGCCCTGCGGCCCGGGACCGACGCAGACGTCGAGCTGTCCGCCGACGACTTCGTCGGCATCGGCGGTCGGCACGCGTCGAGCGTCTCCGCCCGACCGACCGGCGCCCGGCGGCCTACGTCGAGAAAGAGAGCTCGACTGTTCCGATCTGGCAACAGTCACCTTCGATGCTGCGCTCACGGTCGAAGCGCTCCACCGCCGCGCTTTCGCGCCCCCTCCATCGAGGTGGTCACGGCGTCAGTCCGGTCTCAGGGCGCCCCGCGCGCCATTATCGATCGCTACCTGCGGCTTACAGCGGTCTCGTGTGGTGTCGACTCGTTGTCGCCGACGGCTCACAAATATGAGTCTACGACAGGGAAAACGGCGGGAGTGGGATTCGAACCCACGAACGCGCCTCGCAGCGCGCTAGCGGTTTTCAAGAGAACTCGTCCGCATGGCTCTGTACCTTTACTAGAAACGAATCTCGTGTTTGCGCGCCATTCTGCGCGCCATCCATTCTGCTAGTGTTCCCCTTGATGGCACGAGCGACTCCGGGAGTGAGACTGCGGCACGGGCGGCACTGTGCGGTCGCGGGCGGAGGCGTGCGGTGCAGCTGCTCGCCCGCCTTCGAGGCGTGGGTGCCCGCCGGGTCGTCGGGTGCGAAGGTGCGTCGGAGCTTCCCG
>JBBQFB010000014.1:0-32618 GCA_038321545.1 Gaiellales bacterium | reverse complement strand
TCAAATGCCAGGTGATGACCCCATCCGCGGCTGCGCCGGGCGGGTCTGCGCTTGGTGCCGCGAGCCTCGGGTGGGGTATTCGGTCTGCGCCGCGGCCCGGAGCGGTGCGCCGGGCTACGCGTTGGTGCGGTTCGCGCGCTGTCAGACGCCGGCGTCGGCGGCGAATGCTGCCATGTCCGGGAACGTCGCATCCGGCTTCGCGTCCGCCGGCGGCGTCGCACCCGCACCGCCGCCGCGCGCCGCCCGGCGGTTGATCCACACCGTCGTCATCCCGAGCTGCTTCGCCGGCACGTGGTCGTGGAACACGCTCTGGGCGACATGCAGGATCTGCCCCTTCGGCACGCCGATGCGATCGTGCGCGTAGTGGAAGTTCGCGAGATCCGGCTTGTACGAGCCGACCTGCTCGGCCGTGATCACGTAGTCGAACCGCACGCCGAGCTTCTCCTCGCTGAGCGCGAACAGGTCGTCGTCGCAGTTCGTGATCACGCCCAGCTGGAACTGCGTCTGCAGGCGCCGCAGCGCGTCGCCCGAGTCGGGGAATGCCGGCCAGTCGGCCACCGACGCGCCGAACGCGTCCGTCTGCTCCGGCGTGACCGACACGCCGAGCTCGGCGGCGACGTTCCGCAACGTCTCGGCGAGCACCTCGCGGTACCGGCGGTAAGGCACCTCCGCCTCGTGCTCATGCCTGGCGTAGAGCTCGAGCAGCTGCTCGCGCGGGTGCTCTCCGAGGGCCTCGGTCATCGCGTCCGCGATGCCGGTCTCCCAGTCGATCAGGGTGCCGTAGCAGTCGAACGTGAGAACCTCGAACGGCGCGTAGTCGATGGCGGACATGTCCGAAGTGTCTCAAGGATTTCGCCAGTCGGCGCGCTGTCCGATTTCCGCTAGCTCCCGGGGCCGCCGGGTGTCACCATGCCTCCCATGGACGACGACCACCTGTACCGGCTGTTCGAGAGCCGCGACCCCCGTTTCGACGGCCGGGTGTACCTCGGGGTCACGTCCACGCGCATCTACTGCCGCCCGAGCTGCCCGGCGATGTCGCCGAAGCGTTCCAACATGCGCTTCTACCGCACCGCGGCGGCCGCCCAGCGCGCCGGGTTCCGGGCCTGCAAGCGATGCCGGCCCGATGCCTCGCCGGGATCGCCGGAGTGGAACGTGCGCGCCGACGCGGTCGGCCGGGCGATGCGGCTGATCCAGGACGGCGTGCTCGACCGGGAGGGCGTCGGCGGCCTCGCCGACCGGCTCGGCTACTCCGAGCGCCACCTGACGCGACTCGTCACCGACGAGCTCGGCGCCGGGCCGCTCGCGATCGCCCGCGCGCAACGCGCCCAGACCGCGCGGACGCTGATCGAGACGACCGCGATGCCGTTCACCGATGTCGCGTTCGCCGCCGGGTTCGCAAGCATCCGCCAGTTCAACGACACGGTCCGCGAGGTGTACGCGCAGTCTCCGACCGAGCTTCGCGCCCGCGTCCGCAGCGTTCCCGCCACCGGCAGCGCGATCCACCTGCGGCTGCCGTACCGCGCCCCGGTCGCATGGGACGAGATGATCGCCTTCCTCGGCTACCGCGCGATCGCCGGAGTCGAGGAGGTCGACGGTGGCACCTACCGCCGCGTGCTCGACCTCGCCCACGGCGCGGCGATCGCCGCGGTCGAACCGGGCGACCGCCACGTGGCCTGCACGCTGACCCTCGAAGACGTCCGCGACCTCGCGCAGGCGGTCGCCACCGTGCGCCGCCTGCTCGACCTCGACGCCGACCCGGTCGCGATCGACGCCGACCTCGGCGCCGACCCCGTGCTCGGGCCGCTCGTCGCGGCCCGGCCCGGCCTGCGCGTCCCGGGCGCCGCCGCTCCCCACGAGCTCGTGGCCCGCGCGGTGCTCGGCCAGCAGATCTCCGTGGTCGGTGCCCGCACCCTGGCCGGCCGGCTCGTGGCGAGCCTCGGGATCCCGCTCGAGCACCCCGACGGCGGGCTCACGCACCGCTTCCCGAGCGCGGCGGCGCTCGCGGGCGTGGCAGACGACGACCTCGCCATGCCGGGCCGCCGCCGCGACACGTTCCGGACCGTGATGGGGCTGCTCGCCGACGGCGCGCTCGACCTCTCTTTGGGCGCCGACCGCGCCATCGCCCGCCGCGACCTGCAGGCCGTCGCCGGCATCGGGCCGTGGACGGCGGAGTACGTCGCCATGCGGGCCCTCGGCGATCCCGACGCCTGGCCCGCAACCGATCTCGGCGTCCGTCACGCGCTCACGGCGCTCGGCGCCGACCCGTCTGCCGCGGAGCGCTGGCGCCCGTGGCGGTCCTACGCAACCTTCCACCTCTGGAGCACGCTATGACGCACTACGCACACTTCGAGAGCCCCGTCGGCACGCTGCTGCTGACGGCCGCCGACGACAAGCTGACCGGCCTCTACCTGCCGCGCGAGGACCGTGCTCCCGACCCGTCGTGGGCGGAGGGCGGGGCGTTCCTTGACGAGGTGCAGCGCCAGCTGGGCGGCTACTTCGCGGGACGGCTCGAGGCGTTCGACATGCCGGTCGATCCCGGCGGCACGGCCTGGCAGCGCCGGGTCTGGAACGAGCTCGCGCGGATCCCGTACGGCCACACGATCTCGTACCAGGAGCTCGCCCGGCGGGCCGAGAACCCGACCGCGGTGCGCGCGGCCGGCGCCGCGAACGGCCGCAACCCGATCTCGATCGTGATCCCCTGCCACCGCGTGATCGGCGCCAACGGCACGCTCACGGGTTACTCGGGCGGCCTCGACGCGAAGCGCTGGCTGCTCGGCCACGAGGGCGTGCTCGCGGCATGACGACCACGCTCTACGACTACCCGGCCTCGGCCAACTGCATGAAGGTGCGGCTGCTGTTCGGCCTGCTCGGCCGCGCGTACCGGCGCGTCGACGTCGACATCTTCGCCGGAGCGACACTGACCGACGAGTACGCGGCGCTGAACCCGCTCCGCGAGACGCCGGTGCTGCGGATGTCCGACGGTGAGATCGTGACGCAGTCGAACGCGATCGTCTGGCTGCTCGCCGAGGGCACGCCGTACCTGCCGGACACGCCGCTGGAGCGGGCGCGCGTCGTCCAGTGGCTGCTGTTCGAGCAGGAGCGGGTGATGCCCGGCATCGGCAACCCCCGGTTCCGGCTCCTGACCGGGCGGGCCGCCCTCGACCCGGCCGGCGTCGGCGCCCGCCAGGAGCTCGGCCGCGAGGCGCTCGCGATCCTCGACGCCGAGCTGTCGGCACGGCCGTACCTGGTCGGCGAGTCGCCGACCGTTGCCGACATCGCGGTCTACGCCTACGCGCACGCGGCGGAGGAGGCCCGGGTCCCGCTCGCGCCCTACGGCGCGGTGCAGGGGTGGATCCGCCGTCTCGAGGCGTTGCCGGGGTTCGTGAACGACCTCGCGCCGTACCCGCCCAACGCCGCGCCGGGCGCGGGCCGTTCGATCTACGACGCCGCATGACGGATCCGCTGCTGGCCCGGACGGCGGAGCACGCCACCGCCTACCTCGACGCGCTCGGCACGAGCCCGGTCGCCGTCGCCGTGACGGCGGCCGAGCTGCGCGCCCGCCTGGCCCGGCCGCTCGCCGACGCCGGCGTTCCCGCGGACGAGGTGGTCGACGACCTCGTCCGCGACGTCGCCGGCGGCCTGATCGGCTCGGCCGGCCCACGGTTCTTCGGCTGGGTGATCGGCGGCACGCTCCCGGCCGCGCTGGCGGTCGACTGGCTCGTCTCGGCGTGGGATCAGAACGCGTGCATCTACGCCACTTCCCCGGCCAGCGCCGTCGTCGAGGAGGTGGCCGGCGGGTGGCTGCTCGACCTGCTCGGGCTGCCCGCCGACGCGTCGGTGGCGTTCGTGACCGGCACGCAGCTCGCGCACGTGACGGCCCTCGCGGTCGCTCGCAGCCATCTGCTGGCGATGCGCGGCCATGACGCCGAGCGGCACGGCCTGTTCGGCGCGCCGCCGGTGCGCGTGCTGTCGGGCGCGCAGCACCACGCGTCGCTGGATCGCGCCGTGCGGCTGCTCGGGCTCGGCGTCGACGCGCTCGAGACGGCGCCCACCGACACCGTCGGGCGCATCGATCCGGTGGGTCTCGCCGCCACGCTCGACGACCGCCCGGCCGTTGTCTGCCTGGCCGCCGGCGATCTCAACGCCGGCGCGTTCGACGACTTCGCTGCCTGCATCGAGGTCGCGCACGCGCGCGGCGCCTGGGTGCACGTCGACGGCGCGTTCGGGCTGTGGGCGGCGGCCAGCCCGAAGCTCCGGCACCTGATGGCCGGCGCTGCCCGTGCCGACTCGTGGGCCACCGATGCGCACAAGTGGCTGAACGCGCCGTACGACTGCGGCGTGGTCGCCACGGCCCACCCCGAGCGGCACCGCGCCACGATGTCGATGACGGCCTCCTACATGCCCGAGACGTCCGACCGCAACTCGATGGACTGGAACCCGGAGTGGTCGCGCCGGGCCCGCGCGACGCCGGTGTACGCCGCCATCCGCAGCCTGGGCCGCGACGGTGTCGCCGAGCTGGTCGAGCGTTGCTCGGCCCACTGCGCGCGCCTGGTCGACGGCCTTGGCGCCCTCGCAGGCGCCGAGGTGGTCGTCGCGCCGACCATCAACCAGGGCCTCGTGCGGTTCGGCGACGACGCGCGCACCGACGCCGTCACGGCCGCCGTCCAGGCCGAGGGGACGGCGTGGTTCGGCAACGCGACGTGGAACGGGCAGCGCGTGATGCGCGTGTCGGTGACCGGATGGCGCACGACGGACGACGATGTCGACCGCACGATCGCGGCCGTCGCGCGTGTTCTTTCGAGCATGCGCTGATCGCTCTCGGGGATGATGCGGATCGCGCATCCGGCCGATGGGCCGCACGGCGCGCCCGGCGACCATCAGGTCATGGAAATCGAATCCCCCAAGAACCGCGCCGCCTGGCGCATTCCCGGTCTGATCGTCCTCACCGCCGTGGCCGTCGGCGGCTTCGCCGTCGCGGCCTCCGCCCGCCACGTGGAGGTCGCCGACAAGAGCGCGACGTACCCCGCCGCCGAGCGGCTCGAGCTCGACAGCTCGTCCGGCACGATGGTCCTGCACGGCGAGGAGCGCAACGACATCCAGGTCGCGAGCCGGCTCCGGGCGACCGGGGAGAAACCCGATCTGCAGACGGACGCGAACCCGTCACGCCTGCGTGTCCGCGCCTCCTGTCACCGCACGTTCCTCAACTTCGAGCTGGGCGAGGACGGGTTCGGCATCGGCCCGGTCTGCAAGGCGGACTTCACCGTGTCGCTGCCGGCCGCGACCGCGCTCTCGATCGATCTCGGCCAGGGCGACGTGCGGGGAGACGGCCTGCGGTCTCCGACCGTGTCCGTCAGCAGCGGCACCGGCGACGTGGCGCTCGAGTTCGCGGCGGCGCCGCGTGAGATCGCCATCGACAGCGGAACCGGCGACGTCACGATCCGCATCCCCGCCGGGTCGTACGACATCCAGACCGATACCGGCACGGGCGACACCCGGTTCGACTCGGGCATCGTCAAGGACGCGTCCAGCCCGAACACGATCCGCATCGACAGCGGCACCGGCGACGTGACGATCGAGCGCTCCGATGTCTAATGCTCTGCGACCCGTGACGGCGGCCTTCGCGCCACTCGTCAGTCCCCGCACGTGGGCCGCGGTGGCCTACCTCGCGCTCGGCTTCGCGATCGGCATCGGCGAGTTCGCCTTCCTCGTCACCGGACTCGCCGTCGGCTTCGGCCTGTCGGTCGTCATCGTCGGCATCCCGCTCCTGCTCGCGGTCGTGACCATCAGCCGCGCGCTGGGCGCGATGGATCGCAGCCTCGCCAACACGCTGCTCGGCACGCACATCGAGGCGCCGCCGGCCCACCGCCACGCGGAGGGGCCGCTGCTGCAGCGGGCGCGGGCCGTCGTGATGGCCCCGTCCACCTGGCGGTCGTTCGGGTGGCTCGTGCTGCGCTTCCCGCTCTCGCTGATCTCGTTCGTCGTGCCGGCAGCGCTGATCGGAGCGTCGGTCGCACTCGTGCTGGAGCCGCTGGTCGGCGGGCTGCAGGACGCCGCCGCCCTCCCGCGGATCGCGAGCTTCGCGGCCGCGACGGCGCTCGTGTTCCTGGCGCTGAACCTGGTCGACGGGTTCGCCGGCATCCACCGGGTCGTCGCGAAGGCCCTGCTCGGCCCGTCCAGCAACGACGAGCTGAACCGGCTCCGCGCCGACACGGAGCGGCTCGGCGTCCGCGCCGACCTGGCTCGCGACCTGCACGACTCGGTCGGTCACTCGGTGACGGCGATCGTGCTCCAGGCCAGCGCCGCCCGCCGTGTGCTCGACACCGACCCGGCCTTCGTGGCCGGGGCGCTGGAGGCGATCGAGGGCCAGGGTCGCGAGGCCATGGACGAGCTCGATCGGGTGCTCGCCGTGCTGCGCGACGAGCCGTCGGGCATGCGTCCGGCGGCGAGCCTCGGTGACATCGACGAGCTCGTCGCCCGGACCCGCGCGGCGGGTCTCCCGATCACGCTCGAGCGCCGCGGCGACCTCGCCGCCGTACCGCAGGCGATCGGCCGGGAGGGCTACCGCGTGCTGCAGGAGGCGCTCACGAACGTGCTCCGGCACGCGTCGGGCGCTGTCACGTCGGCGGTCGTCGCGGCCGGTGCCGAGGGCCTCGAGATCGTGGTCGCGAACGGGCCGGGCACGGCGATCGTGCCGGGGCGCGCCAGCGGCGGCCGCGGACTACGCGGCATCTCCGAGCGCGTCGGCGCCGTCGGCGGCACGCTCGAGCACGGCCCCGACGGCAGCGGCGGCTACCGTTTGCGGGCCATGTTCCCCCGGACGCGCCCATGATCCGCCTGCTTGTCGCGGATGACGACGCGCTCGTGCGGGGCGGCCTGCGGACGCTGCTGCAGACCGAGCCGGACATCGAGGTCGTGGGCGAGGCGGCGGATGGCATCGAGGCCGTCCGCCGCGCCCGCGAGCTCGATCCCGACGTCGTCCTGATGGACGTCCGGATGCCCCGCATGGACGGCATCGAGGCGACCCGCGCGATCGTGGCGCACTCGCCGGACCGGCCGCGCGTGCTGGTCGTGACGACGTTCGAGCACGACGAGTACGTCTACGACGCGCTGCGGGCCGGCGCGAGCGGGTTCGTGCTGAAGCGCGTGCAGCCGGAGGAGCTCGCGCAGGCCGTCCGCATCGTCGCGAGCGGCGAGTCGCTCGTGTTCCCCGCACTCACCCGCCGGCTCGTCGAGCGGCACGCAACCCGCGTCGACCCGAGCGATCGCCGTGCGCTGCTGCTGGCCCAGCTGACCGACCGGGAGGCCGAGACGCTCCGCCTCGTCGCCCGCGGCCGCTCCAACCAGGAGATCGCCGACGAGTTCGTCGTCGCCGTCCACACCGTGAAGACGCATGTCGCGCGCATCCTCGCGAAGCTCGAGGTGCGTGACCGGACCCAGGCCGTCGTGCTCGCGTACGAGACCGGCTTCGTGCAGCCGGGGGAGTAGCGCTACGTCAGATACCGCTCGGCGGCCAGCGCGATCACCTTCGCGCAGCCCGTCAGGTCGGCGATCGCGATCGACTCGTTCGGCAGACCCTGGCCGAAGATGCGGGAGCCGATCATCGCCGCCGGCCGGCCCTGCTCGCGCCATAGCCGCGTGTCGGACGCCGTGATGCCGAACTCCGGCCGCGGCCGCGTGCCGAGCACCTGCTCGCCGGCGTCCAGCAGCGCCACGACCAGCGGGTCGCCGGGATCGGTCCAGTTCGGCTCCATGGCCTGGATCTCGGTGGACGACGCCCCCGGGTTCCGTCCGATCACGGACGCCACGAACGACCGGACGGCCGCGAGCGTCAGCCCCGGCGGCAGCCGCAGGTCGACCTCGGCGCGGCACTCGTCTGCCACCAGGTTGATCTTGCGGCCGCCTTCGATCCGTCCCACGCTGAACGTGCAGGCGCCGAGCACCGCGTCGTCCGCGTAGGTGAGCGCCTCGGGTGGCAGGCCGGCCGTGCCGCCCGCTGCCAGCGCCGCATGCACCTCAGGGGGCATCTCGACCGGCCAGTCGCGGTAGGGCTGAAGGTCGCGGAGCACGTCGCCCATCACGTCGATCGCGTTGCGCAGGCCGGGTGCGAAGGCCGCCGCGCCGCCGTCGCCGGTGGTGCGGATCTCGAGCCAGAGCATGCCCTTCTCGCCGCACAGCACGAAGTCGGGCGAGGTCGGCTCGGCGCCGATCGATGCGTCGCCCACGAGGTCGGGGCGCTCCGCCAGCACCAGCGGGGCGCCGTGCGGCGAGAAGCTCATCTCGTCGGAGACCGCGCACAGCGACACGCGCCCGCGCAGGCCGCCGCGATCGGCGAGGGCCAGGAACGCGTACAGGATCGTCGTCAGGCCGCTCTTCATGTCGCCCGCGCCACGGCCGTGCAGGCGCCCGTCGGCGATCTCGCCCGAGCGCGCCGGGCGCGTCCACTGGGAGGCGTCGCCGTCGGGGTACACGTCCATGTGGCCGTTCAGCACCAGGTGCGGGCCGGGTGCCGTGCCGCCGATCGTGGCGACCAGGTTCGGCGTGTGGTCCTGGTCGGCGATCGTCGCCACCTCGATGCCGTGCCGCTCGAGCAGCGCGCGGACGGCGTCGGCGACCGGGCGAGTGTCGCCGGGCGGGTTCGGGCTCGGCTGCTGCACGAGGTGCGATGCGAACGCCACGATCTCGTCCGCGCGGGAATCGATGAAGTCGGTGACTGTCATTGCCACGGGAGCGTATGCTGCCGCGCATGATCGTGCGCACCATCGATGAGATCGCAGGCACCGACCGTGACGTCTCCGGCGAGGGCTGGCGCAGCCGCCGGCTGATCCGGCGCGACGACGGGGTGGAGCACTCCGTGCACTACACCGAGATCAACGCCGGAGCCGAGCAGCACCTGTGGTACAAGAACCACTACGAGACGAACATGTGCATCGCTGGCGAGGGCGAGGTCGTGAACGTGGCCACCGGCGAGATCCACTCCATCTCGCCGGGCACCATCTACGTGCTCGACAAGCACGACCGGCACATTCTCCGCGCGCACACGCACCTGGTGCTCGTCTGCTCGTTCTGGCCGGCGCTCACCGGCGACGAGAAGCACGACGCCGACGGCAGCTACCTGCCGGCGGAGTAGGGCTCAGAGCGGAAGGTCGGCGGCGAGGCGGGCGAAGCGGGCGCCGATCAGCTCGCCGTGGGGCTGCCAGGTCTCGACCATCGCGGGCAGCTCGTCGGCCAGCTCCTGAACGTCGATGCCGCGTGCCCGCAGCGGGTCGCCGCCGTGCTCGAACCAGCCCGCGACGTGGCTGTCGAGCTCGGCGTGGAACTGCACGCCCCACGCGAGCGGGCCGAACCGGACGGCCTGCGGCGTCCCGTCGGCGGCCGCCAGCACGAGCGCGGTCTCGGGCGGCACGGCGACGTACTCGTGCCACGACAGCGGCCGCACGGTGTCGGGTATCCCGCCGAACAGCGGGTCGTCGCCGGCCCGGAACTCGACCGGCAGGAAGCCGACGCGCAACCGGCCGAGCGGCCCGGCCGAGCCGCCCAGCGCCTGCGACATCAGCTGTACGCCGAGGCAGATGCCGAGCGTCGGGACGTTGGTCGCGACGGCCTGGCGGTACATCGCGCGTACCTCGGGCAGCCACGGGTGGGCGACGTCCTCGTCCGGGTGCATGATGCCGCCGAGGCCGATCAGGCCGTCGATCTCGCCGACGTGCAGGGGCGGGGCGGGCTCCTCGGCCGTGCGCCA
Source organism: Gaiellales bacterium (assembly GCA_038321545.1). Classification (GTDB taxonomy): domain Bacteria; phylum Actinomycetota; class Thermoleophilia; order Gaiellales; family F1-60-MAGs149; genus VFJZ01. Next base: position 22,879 of record JBBQFB010000014.1, on the reverse strand, counting down.
CGTGTGGATCTCGACACCGGCCGCGCGGAGTGGCGGCTCGATCGCCCCGAGGAAGCCACCGGGCGAGTGCTGCAGGACGAGGATGCGAGTGGTCACGTGCACGGAAACGCTACCGGCATCCGTAGTCTTCCGGCGATGCGCATCGACGTCGCCGATCTCACGAGCACCGCCGCCTACCGGATCCTGACCGACTCCGTCGTCCCGCGGCCGGTCGCGTGGGTGTCGACGCTCGGCCCCGACGGCGGCCGCAACCTGGCGCCGTTCTCGTTCTTCCAGGCCGTCGGGGACGCGCCGCCGACCGTGATCATCTCCGTCGGGCGCCACAGCGACGGCGACCGCAAGGACTCTGCGGCGAATGCGATGGCCGCCGGCGAGCTGGTGGTGAACATCGTCGACGAGGACCTGCTCGAGCAGATGAACGCCACCTCCGGCGACTATCCGAGCGGCGTCGACGAGTTCGCTGTCGCCGGCGTCACGGCGGCGCCCTGCGAGCACGTCGCGGCACCCCGCGTGGCCGAGTCGCCGATCTCCTTCGAGTGCCGCGTGGCCTCGAGCGTCGCGATCGGCCGCGAGCCGCACGACAACCTGTTGCTGATCTGCGAGGTGGTCGCGTTCCACGTTCGCGACGGACTCCTGCGGGACGGCCGCATCGACCCCGAGCTGCTGCGGCCGATCTGCCGTCTCGGTGGAACCGGCTTCGCGCGGCTCGGCGAGGTGCTCCGCGTTCCGCGCCCGCGCATCCCGCGTAGCTGAGCCGAGATCCGGGACACCGACTGGCCGATCCGATGACGCCTGATCCGGACATCTCGGGTACGGTGATGGAGGAATGTCCGCGGACGAGTCGCACGAGGCCGTCGAGTTGCCCGCCGAGGACGCCGGTACGGGGGACGTCAACGAACCCGTGAACCCGGCGGACGAGAAGGTTGCCGCCAAGGCGCCAGACGAGGGAGCCGAGGCAGTGATCGAGCAGCCACCAGTCGAAGAAGTGCCGGTCGCCGAGGCGATCGACGAGGTCGTCGCCGAGGTGGCGGCCGCGGAGCCGGTCGCGGAAGAGGCAGTCGCCGAGGTTCCGGCCGACGAGCCCCTCGCGGAAGCTCCTGTGGAGGAGCCGGTCGCGGAGGTTCCCGCCGAGGAGCCGGTCGCGGAGGCTGCCGTCGAGGAGCCGGTCGCGGAGGCTGCCGTCGAGGAGCCGGTCGCGGAGGCTGCCATCGAGGAGCCCGTTGCAGAGGTTCCCGCTGAAGATTCGCTCGCCGAGGTTCCCGCCGAGGAGCCGGTCGCGGAGGCTGCCGTCGAGGAGCCAGTCGCGGAGGTTCCCGCCGAGGAGCCGGCCGCCGAGGCCGTCACGGCCGCGGAGCCCGTCGCAGCCGAGGCCAGCGCCGACGATACGCCGCCCGTCGGCGAGGCACAGCCCGCCGAGATCGAGGCCGTCCGGGCCGACAGCCCGGACGCCGCCAAGGTCGTGCGCACCGCCATCGTCGAGGAGGCGGAGCGCCTCGGCGCGTCGTCCGACTGGGTGAAGGCCGCGAACGGCTTCCGTGAGCTGCTCGAGCGCTGGCGCGCCGTCGGCTCTGCGGGTCGCGAGATCGACGACGCCCTGTGGGCGCGGTTCTCGACGGCACGGGATGGGTTCTTCGAGCGCCGCAACACGCACCACGCCGAGCGCTCCCGCCTCTCCGCCGAGGCCGCCACGAAGAAGAAGGCGCTGATCGCCGAGTGCGAGGGACTGCTCGAGCTGGGCGACCCGCGCAAGATCGGCGACGGCCTCGACCGGATGATGGCCGAGTGGAAGGCCGCCGGCCGGGCCGGATCCGAGGACCAGGCCCTGTGGCAGCAGTTCCGCGGCGCGCGCGACCGCGTGTTCGCGCTGCGGCGCGAGCTGGCCGCCGCCCGGCAGCGTCGCCGCGAGGAGATCAAGGTCGTCAAGGAGGGCCTGATCACCGAGGCCCGCGCCGTCGGCGGTCTCGCCGCCGAGGAGCTCCAGGCCGAGCTCGACCGCCTGATGACCGCGTGGAAGCACGCCGGCTCGGCAGGTCGCGACGCCGACGACGAGCTCTGGCAGCAGTTCCGCGAGGCGCGTGGCGTCGGGTTCTCCCGGCTCCGCCAGGCCGCGGCCCGGGCCGAGCGCTCGGCCGCCAACGCCGCCGCGACGGCCGAGCAGACCGTGGTCGCCGCCCAGCGGATGGCCTTCTCCGACTCCAACGTCTCGAAGGACGAGGTCGAGCGGCTGGAGCGCAACTTCGCGCGGGCTGCCGACACGGTCGCGACCGAGGTCAAGGACCAGTTCCAGGAGGCTGTCGGCCGTCTCCGCGACCGCGCCAAGGAGAGCTCCCCCGCGGTCCCGAGCAGCAACCCGCTGTCGGCGGCGCGACTGAAGCTCGAGCAGAACGTGAGCGAGCTCGAGCACCGCGTCGAGCAGTTTCGCGCCGAGGGCAGCCGCGAGCTCGCCCGGGCCGAGAAGCGTCTCGCCGAGGAGCGCCAGAAGCTCGAGCGCATGGCGTCGCTGATGGGCTCCTAGCCCATACTGCAGGGATCATGGATCCCGACCTCGTCGCGCTCCGCGATCGCTACCGCGTCTTCATGGAGGCGCACGTCTACCCGAACGAGATGGCGCTCTACGTCGAGGACGCCGCTGCCGACGCGCTGATCGCCGAACTGCGCGGCAAGGCTCGTGCGGAGGGTCTGTGGGCACCGCACATCGGCCCCGAGGCGGGTGGTACCGGCCACGGGTTTCTCGCCTACGCGTACCTGAACGAGGAGATCGGCCGCTGTTTCTGGGCGCAGCTGATCTTCGGCTGCCAGGCGCCCGACGCCGGCAATTCCGAGATCCTCGAGATGTTCGGCACGCCCCGGCAGCGCGCCGACTTCCTCGAGCCGCTCGTCCGCGGCGACGTGCGCTCGTACTTCGCGATGACGGAGCGCGAGGTGTCCGGATCCGACCCGACCGGCCTGCAGACCCGTGCGGTGCTGGACGGCGACGAGTGGGTGATCGACGGTGACAAGTGGTTCCAGACCGGCGCCGACGGCGCCGCCTTCGGCATCGTGATGGCCGTCACCGACCCCGACGGCGCACCGCACCGCCACATCTCGCAGATCATCGTGCCGGCCGACACGCCCGGGGTCGAGGTCGTGCGGTCAGTACCCGTGCTCGGCCATACCGGCCACGGCTGGAACACGCACTGCGAGGTACGGTTCCGCGGCGCGCGCGTGCCGGCGGCGAACCTGCTCGGCGAGCGCGGGGACGGGTTCCGCATCGCCCAGAAGCGGCTCGGGCCCGGCCGCATCCACCACGTCATGCGGTGGCTCGGCCAGATGCAGCGCGCGTTCGACCTGATGTGCACCTACGCCCTGCAGCGCGAGGCGTTCGGCTCGCGGCTGGCCGACAAGCAGACGGTCCAGAACTGGATCGCCGACTCCGCCGCCGAGATCCAGGGCTGCCGGCTGATGACGCTCCACGCCGCCGGTCTGATCGACGCCGGCGAGGAGGCCCGCGTCGAGATCTCCGCTCTCAAGTTCTCGGCTGCGAAGGTGCTCCACGACGTCATCGACCGGGCCGTCCAGACGCATGGCGCGCTCGGCATCTCGGGCGACTCGCCGCTGTCGCAGATGTACCTCGCAGCGCGGTTCGCCCGTATCTACGACGGCCCGGACGTGGTGCACCGGATGGTGGTCGCGCGCCGCATCCTGCGCAGCTACGAGCGAGGCGATGGCTGGCGGTTCGACTGACCTGTTCGTGCCCGAGGCGGTCGAGGGCTTTCTCGACGCGCACGGCATCGGCGCCGGGCCGGTCGCGTACCGGCCGCTCGGCGACGGCCACTCGAACCTGACGTATCTCGTGGAGCGCACCGGCGCGCGCGTCGTGCTGCGCCGCCCGCCGCGCCCGCCGCTGCCGCCGTCGGCGCACGACATGGTGCGGGAGTCGGGCATCGTGCAGCGCCTGCACGCCGCCGGCGCCCGCGTGCCCGCGGTGCTCGCGGTCTGCGAGGACTCGTCGCTGCTCGGCGTCCCGTTCTACGTGATGGAGCTCGCGCCGGGCGTGCCGGTCGACCGGGCGCTGCCCCCGGCCATCGACACGCCGGCCGATCGCGCCCGCCTGGGCGAGGAGTTCGTGGATGCGCTGGCCGAGATCCACTCGATCGATCCCGAACCGGCCGGGCTGGCCTCGTTCGGCCGCCCCGACGGGTACCTCGAGCGGCAGATCAGCCGGTTCCTGAAGATCTGGCCCCACAACCGGACACGCGACCTGCCGGCGGTCGACGAGCTGGCCGTGTGGATGCTCGCGCACCTGCCGCCGCCGGTGCCCGCGACGGTCGTCCACGGCGACTACCGGGTCGGCAACCTGCTGGTGGCGGAAGACGCCCCGGCGCGCATCAGCGCCGTGCTGGACTGGGAGCTGAGCACCATCGGCGACCCGCTCGCCGACGTGGGGTACCTGATGTCGATGTATGCCGATGACACCGAGCCGGCCCCCGGCTACCCGGGGCTGTCGCCGGTCACGCGTGAGGCCGGCTTCCCGTCGCGCGCGGAGCTCGCCTACCTGTACGCCGCGCGCACCGGCCGTGATGTCACGCGGATCGCCTGGTACGAGTGCCTCGCGCACTGGAAGGCCGCGGTGTTCCTCGAGAACATGTGGAAGCGCTACCGCGACGGCGACCGGGACGACGAGTTCGCGCGCTCGATGGAGCACGGCGTGCCGGCGAAGCTCGCTGCGGCCGAGGCGGCCGCGGCGCGCGATTCTGCCACGACCTGAGTAGGGTGAGCCGGTGAGGCTCCCGATCGCGTGCGCGCTCCTGCTGGTCGTCGTACCCGCCGCCCCCGCGGCCGGCTGGTCGACGACCGTCCTGCCCGGCCGCACGGTGGGCGTCGCCGCGTGGCAGGGTGCCGACGTGCGCGTTGCGATGCCGGGCGCGGCGTGGCTGCGGCATCCGTCGGGCACCATCGAACGGGGAGGTCGGGGTCGCACACGAGTCGCGTTCGCGTTCGGCGGCGCGGTGGTCGGCGACGACGGCACGGTGCTCGCCGCCGGCGACGCGTCCGTGTCGACGGCGGCCGGCGTCGCGGTGTACTCGACCGGCGGCCGCGTGGCTGCGCGATCGGGTTCGGCCGCGGGATGGAGCGCGGAGATCGCGGTCGCGGGCGCCGGGGTAGGGATCACCTACGGCGCGGTCGCCGCGGCCGCCGGAGGTGGCCGCGTCTGCGCGGTGTTCCTCCGCACGGACGCTGCCGTCGGGGCACCCGAGACGTGGCTGGCGTGCCGGGTGCGAGGCCGGTGGCGATCGCCGTCGCAGCTGAGCGCGACCGGACATGCGACGGCCGCGGCAGCCCTCGCGATCGATCGGGCGGGGCGGGTGCTGGCGGTGTGGCAGGACGTCGACGCCGACCGCCTGGAGTACGTCGTCGTAGCGCCGAGCGGCGTCGCGCCCGTGCCGACGGCGCTCGTCACCGGTGGCCGGTCGGCTGCGTTGCTGCCGTCCGGGTTCGGCGCCTTCGTGCTGCTGTACACCGTCGCTCGGCCCGGGCAGCCGACCGTCGTCGTGCGCCGGGCGCTCGTGCGCGGACGCCTCGGCCCGCCGAAGCGGCTCGGGAGCGGCGTCACGGCCACGGCGGTCGGCATCGGCGTGAACGCACGCGGTCGGCGGGCGTTCGTCTGGCGCGCGTCGTCCGTCCGCGGCGGCCGGGAGCGCCTGTTCGTCCGCGCCGGCGGCAGCACCGGCCGGCTGACGGGTGCCGGCATCGAGGGTGGACAGCCGGTCGTGAACGCCGCGGGTGACGTGGGCCTGCCGTTCGTCCGGCAGGGCCGCGCGGGGGTGCTCGTCTACCGCGCGCGGATGCGGATCAGCGTCGCCCATCCCCCCCGCAAGGCCGCGGCGCGCAGCTCCGTACGGCTGCGGTTGCGCATCTCGGGTGCGCTCGACTCGCACCTGATCCGCTCGACCTGCGGCGCGCGTACGGTGGCGCGCACGCCGACGGCGGCCGTGGTCGTCGTGGTGATTCCGGCGCGCCACGACCTGGCGTGCACGTTCCGAGTGGCGGAGCGCGGCTCCTCCGCCCGCACGTCGCTTACGATCCGCGCCCTTGCCCGGACTCGCGCAGGTGCTGGTCGTCGTCGCGCTCTCGGGAGTGGGCTCGTTCGTGCAGGGCGCCACGGGGCTCGGGTACGGGCTGGTGGTCGCGCCCGGCCTGTTCGCCGCGCTTGAGCCGCGGCAGGCGCTCTACGCCACGCTCTGCTCGGCGCTCGTCCTGAACGGGCTGATGCTGCTCGGGACGCGCCCCGTGGTGCGGACACGAGGGCTCAGCGCGGCGCTGCTGTGGGCGGTACCGGGATTCATCGCGGGGGCCGCGATCGTCGGCGGCATCTCGCGATCGCACCTGCAGATCGCGGTCGGCGTCGCCGTGGTCCTCGCGGTACTGGCGCGAGCCTGGCACCCCGGTGTGGTCTCCGACGGGCCGCGGCGCGCCGCCGTGCGCGCGGGTGCCGGGCTGTTCGCCGGCTTCCTGACGACGACGATCTCGTCCAACGGGCCGCCGCTCGCGCTGTGGCTCGACGCCGAGGGTGTCCGCGGCCGCGAGCTGCGCGACACGCTGCAGGTGCTGTTCGCCGTCTGCAACCTGGCCGGCATCGGAGCGCTCGCGCTGCACGAGCTGCCGCGGTCGCACACCTTCCTGATGACGGCGGTCCTGCTGCCCGGACTCGTCGCCGGCCTGGTCGCAGGGCGCAGGATCGCGCCCCGGCTCGCTCCGGCGACAGCGCGGCGGCTGGCGCTCGGCGTGATCTGCGCAACCGGTGTCGGGAGCGTGCTCGCAGGCCTCCTGTAGCGTTCGGGGCGTGCGCCTCCTCCCGTTCCCGCTGCTGTTCGCGATCGCCCTGCTGGGCGCTGCCTGCGGCGGTTCGGGCTCGGCCGAGCCGGGCTCGACCGTGACCGTGACCGAGACCGTGTTCACGACACCGGGTCGGTCCGTGCCGGTGCCGGCGACCGGACCCCTCACGTCGGACGGCTACCGGGCGATCACCGCGGGTCTGCGGAAGCTGCTCGGTCGCGACCCGCTCCTGCTCCAGGTCGGGCTGTACGAGAGCTACGCGTGGTTCCGCGTCTACGACAAGACGACCGGCTTCGCCGACGACTACAACTGGCGCAACGGCGTGTTCAGCCCGCCCGAGCCGTACAAGATCGGCTCGACCGACCTACCGCACACGTTGTTCGCGCTCGAGGAGATCTCGCCCGACGGGCCGGCCGCGTTCGTGAAGGCGATGGCTGCGATCGAACTCGACGGCGCCGGGGACGACACCCCGTCGATCGTCGTCTCGCGTGACTACGGCGCCGACCAGCCGGGGCCGGTGGTGTTCCGGTCGGGCATCGACGGCACCCGCCAGTACCTGTCGGTCACGGGCGACAGCCGCGGCCACATCATCGCGACCCACGCCAGCTAGCCGGGAAGCACGACCGTGCGGTATCGCTCGGGGTCGGTTGCGCCCTCGCTGTTGACGACCAGCGCCGAGCGGATCTCCCTCCAGCCGAGGCGGTCGCGGAGCGGCCCGCACAGCGGCTCCGTCGCCAGCGCGATCAGGCCGGCCGTGCCGGCCGCACCCGACTCGCCGGCCTCGATGCCGATCCGCGCCAGCCGCCGCGCAGCCGCGTCCGACTCCGGGTCGTCCAGCACGATGACGCCGGAGAGGCCGCCGATCAGGGTCGGCCACCCGGCGGTGCTCGGCGTGCCCGCGTCGAGGCACCCCATCGTCGTGCGGGTGCCCTGGACGGTCACCGGCTTGCCGGCCTCGACCGAGGTCGCGACGCAGGGCGAGCCGGCCGGCTCGGCGCCGACCGCCGGGATGCCGCGCGCGATCGCCCAGCGGATCCCGCTCGACGCGAACGCGCCACAGCCGATCTGCAGGACGACGATGTCGACCGACGCCGCCGCCGCAGCGAGCGCCTCGTCGACCTCGGCGAACAGCGTGCCGTAGCCCTGGATCACCCACTCTCCCACCGGCGACTCGCCGCGAAGGTCACCGTCGTTGACCGCGCGCGCAGCCGGATCGGCGTTGGCGTCGCGGATCGAGTCGACCACCGCGACGTCGTACTCGTCGTCGACGACGACCACCTCGGCGCCCTCGCCGCGGATCGACTCGCGGCGCGCCTCGGCGGTGAAGGACGGCATGTAGATGGTCGACTCGAGGCCGAGCAGGGTCGCCATCCGCGCGACGGCCCGGCCGTGGTTGCCGGCCGTCGCCGTCGTCAGCCGCCGGATGCCCTGCTCCGCAGCCGTGGCGCGCAGCTCGTCGAGGTCGCTTGAGCCGCCCAGCATTTGCGCGATCGCCCAGCTGGCGCCGAGGAACTTGAAGGCCGGCAGCCCGAAACGATTCGATTCGTCCTTGATGAAGACGTCGTCCAGGCCGAGCTCGCTCGCGAGATCGGGCGACCGCACGAGCGGCGTCGCCTCGTATCCGGGCAGCGCGCGGTGGAACGCGAGCGTGTCGGAGGGCGCCGGGACGGTTCCGGTATCGGGGGTGTTCAGCACGGCGCGGTTCATCGTGGCTCCTCGAGTCCAAGCGTTTGTGCGAGCAGTCCGGTCGCTGCCGCGACGCTCTTCAGGTGGGGTGCCGGGGTGCCGGTCAGGTCGGCGAGCTCGACGACAGCGTCGACGATCGCACCCAGCTCGAGCGGCTTGCCCGCCTCGAGATCCATCAGCGTCGACGTCTTGTGCTCGCCGACGCGCTCGGCGCCGGACAGCCGCCGCTCGATCTCGATCGCCGGCTCGCAGCCCACGGCGCGGGCGATCGAGACGGTCTCGGCCATGATCGCTGCGACCACCTCGCGGGTCGCGGGGTGCGTCGCGATCCGCACCATCGTCGCGCGGGTCAGCGCGGACAGCGGGTTGAACGCGACGTTGCCCATCAGCTTCACCCAGATGTCGTTCCGGATGTCGGGCTCGACCGGGCACTTCAGGCCGCCCGCGATCATCGCCGCGCTGAACGTCTCGCAGCGCTCGGAGATCGACCCGTCGGGCTCGCCGATCGAGAACCGCGTGCCCTCGATGTGGCGGATCACGCCCGGCGCCTCGAGCTCGGTCGCGCAGTAGACGACGCAGCCGATGGCGCGCTCCGGGGCGATCACCGCGGTCGTCGCTCCGCCCGGGTCGACCGCCTCGATGCGGCGTCCGGCGTACGGTCCGTCGAGCCCGTGGAAGTACCACCAGGGCAGGCCGTTCTGCGCCGCGACGACGGCGGTCGTGGCGTGCAGCAGCGGCGCCAGCAGCGGGCCGGCCGACGCGTACTGGTAGGCCTTCAGACCGAGGAAGACGACGTCGACGGGGCCGATCTCGGCAGGGTCGTCGGTGGCCGGCGCGTGCGCGGTGAAGTCGCCGCGCTCCGACAGCACGCGGACGCCGTGCTGGCGGATCGCCGCCAGGTTCGCGCCCCGCGCGACGAGGTGCACGTCGGCGCCGCCGCGGTGCAGGGCCGCGCCGACGTAGCCGCCGATCGCTCCGGCACCGACGATGGCGATCCTCATCCGGCGCCGATCCGCTCGGCCATGGTGCGGCGCTGAATCTTGCCCGTCGGGCCCTTCGGGATGGCGTCCATCGGCACGATCCGCGTCGGCACCTTGAACGTCGCGAGCCGGTCGGCGCAGTGACGCTGGAGCTCGGCTTCGTCGGCGTCGCCGATCAGCACCACGACGGCGCCGACGGCCTCGCCGTACTTCGCGTCGGGCAGCGAGAAGGCGACGGCTTCCGTGACTGCGGGATGCTGCAGCAGCGCGTCCTCCACCTCGTGCGGCGAGATCTTCTCGCCGCCGCGGTTGATCAGCTCCTTGATGCGGCCCGCGAGGTGGACGTAGCCGTCGTCGTCGAGCGACCCGGAGTCGCCCGTGCGGAACCAGCCGTCGCGGAAGGCGGCGGCGTTCGCCTCGGGGTTCGAGCGGTAGCCGTCGACGACGCCCGGGCCGCGCACGCACACCTCGCCGACGGCGCCGACGGCGAGCTCGTTCCAGTCGTCGTCGAGGATCGCGATCTCGGTGCCGGTCGCGATGCCGACGGTGGCCGGGCGGCGCTGGGCGGGCGGGAGCGGGTTGGAGGCCATCTGGTGGGCGGCCTCGGTCATGCCGTACGCCTCCACCAGCGGGATCGCGAAGCGCTCCTCGAACTCGGCCATCAGCGGTGCTGCGAGCGCCGACGAGCACGAGCGCGCGAACCGCAGGGCGTGCGCCGGACGGGCGGCGCCCTCGCGCTCGCGGGTGGTGAGGATGTGGTGGATGGTCGGGACGGCCGAGTACCAGGTTGCGCCGTTCGCCGCCCCGTCGTTCCAGAACGCGTTCGCCGAGAACCGCCGCGGGCACAGCACCGTGCCGCCCGAGACGAGCGTCGCGAGCGTCGACGCGACCAGGCCGTGGACGTGGAAGAGCGGCATCACGCAGTGGCTCGTGTCGTCGGCCGTGAGCGCGTAGGTGGCGGCCACCGTGCGCGCGGAGGCCATCAGGTTGCGCTGCCGGATCGGGACCTGCTTCGGCCGCGCCGTCGTGCCGCTGGTGTGCAGCAGCAGCGCCACGCCGTCGGGGTCGGGTGCCGGCAGGGCGCCGCCGGGATCGCCCGCGAGATCGGCCAGGTCGACCGCGCCGGGCAGCTCTGGCGCGTCCTCGCCGCGACCGATCACGAGCCGCGGCTGCAGGTCGTCGAGGTAGAACGCGAACTCCTTCGCGGTGTAGCCCGGGTTGAGCGGCGCGGCGGCGGCGCCGGCGGCCACGACGGCCAGGAACGTCGTCACGATCTCGGGCCCGTTGGCCATCGAGAACGCGACCACGTCGCCGGGCACGACGCCGCGTGCGACGAGCGTGCGACCGAGCCGCTCGACCTCGGCCTGCAGCTCGCCGTAGGTGATGCGGAGACCGTCGGCGGGCTCGACGAGGGCGACCTGATCGGCGGGTGCGGTGAGGGGCAGGATCGGCTCGCTCATCGCCGGAAGGATACGCAGGCGTAGGATGCCGACATGGCAGACGTGACGGTTCGGACGCTCGACGGCGTGGCGATGCGCATCTCGACCGGCGACCACGAGTTCGTGGTCGACGAGCCGCCGCCGGTGGGAGAGGATCGCGGCCCCGACCCGTACGAGCTCCTGCTGTCGGCGCTCGGGGCGTGCACGGCGATCACGACGACGCTGTACGCGCAGCGCAAGGGCTGGCCGCTCGCGGCAGTCGAGGTGCGGCTGACGCACGCCCGGACGCACACCGACGACTGTGCGAGCGGCGGCTACTGCGACCGTGCCGAGGTGCACGTCGAGCTCGAGGGGCCGCTGGACGACGAGCAGCGAAAGCGCCTGCGGGAGATCGCGACGCGCTGCCCGGTCGCCCGCACGTTCGCCCGCGGCATCGACATCGTGCACGTCTGAGCCGGGCGCGCGAAAGGCGCGCGGACGGCACGGAACGCGCGCAGGGCTACCAATTCGGTGCCTGGCACCGTATTGTCGGCACACGTGCGCGGCGTGCTAACCGGCGCGCGAAACCGCGCTCAGGCCGTGACGCCGCGCTCGGCGAGCAGGCGCTCGAGCGCCGTGATCCACGCCGTGTAGTACGCGGCGGCCGGATCCTCGTCCGGGTCGTAGCCATGGTCGGCGATGGCCGCTGCGAGGGCATCGCGCCACTCGACCACGCCGACGCCGAGCGCCCGCATCGTCACGACGCCCATGCCCAGCGCACGCGCCTGCCAGGGCTCCTCGAACACCAGCTCGCCATTGGAGCGCGGCAGATCGAGCTCGGTCAGCAGCGGATCTGCCTGCGCGCTCATGCCGTGGCCGGCGACTTCGGCACGCCGGTGCCGATCATGGAGTCGCGCGTGACCAGCTCCGCGAGCTCTTCGGCCGACATCCCCTCGGTGCCCTCGGGGCGCATCGGCAGCACGATGTAGCGCACCTCGGCCGTCGAGTCCCACACGCGCACCTCGGTCTCGCCCGGCAGCTCGAGCCCGAACTCGGCCAGCACCGCGCGCGGCTCGGCGACCACGCGGGCCCGGTACGGCGAGCTCTTGTACCAGGTCGGCGGCAGGCCCAGCACGGGCCACGGGTAGCACGAGCAGAGCGTGCAGACGATCACGTTGTGCACGTCGGGCGTGTTCTCCGCGACCATCATCGTGTGGCCCTCCTCGCCGCCGTAGCCCATCTCGGCGATCGCGGACGACCCGTCGCGCAGCAGGCGCTCGCGGTACTCGGGGTCGGTCCACGCCCGCGCCACGACCCTCGCGCCGTTCTGCGGCCCGACGTCGTTCACGTAGAGGTCGATCACCGCGTCGATGGCGTCGGTCGAGACCAGGCCCTTCTCGACCAGCAGCGCCTCGAGCGCGCGCGTCCGCAGCTCCGCCTGGCTGGCCGGCAGCGGGTGGTGGTGGCCGTCATCGCCGTGGTCGTGCCCGTGCTCGTGGTGATCGTGGTCGTGGTGATCGTGGCCGTGCTCAGACATGGTCAGGCTCCAGGTAGCGTTCCCACAGGTCGGCGTGGACGACGTGGCGCTCGACATCCTCGCCCCACAGCTCCGCGCTGTCGAATGCGACGGCGTAGACCGCCTCGGTCTCGGCGTTGTCGACGTCGGGCACGCCGTCGAGGCCGTGCACCCGCGCGATCGTGCCGCGAGCACCGCGCAGGTACCGCGGGCACCGCGTGTGCCCGGCCGGCCGCATCCGCCGCACGCGCACCGGGTCGCCGGGCGCGAACCGCGCGCCGACGGCCTGGGGCAGCGCACGCCGGCGCTTCAGAGCCTGCACGAGACGGGTCGCGCCGGCGGGGTCCGACGTCTGCGGCATCGGCTCGCCCGCCTCCAGCCGCCGCTCCCAGGCGGCGACCTCCTCGTGCGTGATCGCGCCCGACTCCACCAGCGACTGCTCGGCCTCGTACAGCCAGCGCTCGTAGTAGGAGCCGGCGAGGTAGCGCACCGGGTCGAGCCGCTCGATCGTGTGCCGGAAGGCGTGCGACGAGCCAGGGCCGGTGACGAGCGCGAGCACGAACGCGCGCAGCTCCCAGGCGGCGTGGGTCGGCTCGTCCGAGCCGGGCCAGCAGGCCGCGCCGTACCCCTGCATGCCGCCCATGTCGTGGACGGAGTCCACTACGGGGCAGGCTCCAGGTAGCCCTCCCAGAAGTCGGCGAGCACCTGGCCGCGGTCGGCGTCGGCGCCCCACACGTCGGTCGCCGCGAACGAGACGAGGTAGACCGGCTCGGAGCCCGCCCCCGGCCGCCGGTCGTTGCACTGCACGCGCTCGATCACGCCCTGGACGCCGCGCAGGTAGCGGGGGCTGCGGTTGTGGCCGGGCGGCCGCATCCGCAGCACGCGGACGCGATCGCCGACGGCGAACCGCGGATCGACCGCGGGCGGCAGCGTCGGCACGTCGTCGAGCGCCTTCAGCACCCGTGCGACCTGCGCCGGGTTCGAGGTCGGCTCGATCACCTCGCCGCCAGCCAGACGCGCGATCATCCCGTCGATCTCGCCCGGCGCGATCGCGCCGTTCTCGAGCAGGCCGCGCTCGACCGACCAGGCCCAGCGGTCGAAGTAGCCGGCTGCGAGGTACTCGGCGGGCTCCATCTCCTCGCGGTCGGCGCGGCCGTTCGAGACGCGCAGCCGCTCGAAGCCGGTGATCACGTTCAGCGCGAGGATGCGCGACTCCCACTCGTCGTGGTACGGCGCGTCCGCGCCCGGCCGGACGACCGGCCCGAAGCCCTGCATACCGCCCATGTCGTGGACGCCATCCACGCCGGGCACGATACTCCAGGCCATGCCGTTTTACGACTTGCCGCTCGCCGAGCTTCGCAACCACCGCTGTGCCGCGCCGCCACCCGCCGACCTGGACGAGTTCTGGCAGGGCGCCCTCGCGGTCGCGCGGGCGCGGATCTCGGATCCCGTGTTCGTGCCGTACGAGGAGGCGGCGTACGGCCGGCTCGCGGTCGACGACGTCACCTTCTCCGGCGCCGACGGGCACCCGATCAAGGCGTGGTTCCTCCGTCCTCGCGGCGCGACCGGCCGGCTGCCCTGCCGCGTGACGTTCATCGGCTACGGCGGCGGCCGCAACCTGCCGCTGGAGCACGCCCTGTACGCGGCTGCCGGGTACGCGGTGCTCGTCATGGACTCCCGCGCGCAGGGCGGCGAGTGGAAGGTCGGGCACACGCCCGACCCGGGCGCCGGCTTCTCCGGCCCGGAGCACCCGGGCGTGCTGACGCGGGGCGTGCTCGACCCGGAGACGTACTACTTCCGCCGCCTCTACGTGGACGCGGTCCGCGCCGTCGAGACGGCTGCGGCGCACGCGCAGGTCGACTCGGAGCGGATCGCAGTGGCGGGCGCGTCGCAGGGCGGCGGCCTCTCGCTCGCGGCTGCCGCGCTGGCGCCCGAGCTGGTCAGCCTCTGTCACGCCGACATCCCGTTCCTGTGCGACATCGAGCGCGCGATCACGCTCGCACCCGACGCGCCCTACACGGAGCTGGCCGCCTACCTCGCGCTGCACACCGACCTCGAGGAGGCCGTCGCGCACACGGTGCGCTACATCGACAACGCGTTGCTGGCCCCGCGCATCCGGTGCCGGACGCTCGTCTCGTGCGGCCTGATGGACACCGTCTGCCCGCCGTCCACCGTGTTCGCCGCGTACAACGCCATCACCGCGGACAAGGACATCGGCATCTTCACCTTCGCCGGGCACGAGACACCGATCACGCACCAGGAACGCCAGCTGGCCGAGTTCGCCCGCGAGATGGCGTAGGTGACCGCCACCCCGACCGCCCCGCGGGTCCTGCGCGTCTTCATCTCCTCCACCTTCCGCGACATGCAGGGAGAGCGCGAGGAGCTCGTGAAGCGCGTCTTCCCCGAGATCCGCCACCTCTGCGAGGAACGCGGCGTGGTGTGGGGCGAGGTCGACCTGCGGTGGGGCGTGACCGACGAGCAGAAGGCAGAGGACGCCGTGCTGCCGATCTGCCTCGCGGAGATCGAGCGCACGCGGCCGTACTTCATCGGCATGCTCGGCGACCGCTACGGCTGGGTGCCGGACGAGATCCCGCGCGACCTCGCCGATCGCGAGGCGTGGCTGACCGACGACAAGGGCCGGTCGGTGACCGAGATGGAGATCCTCCACGGGGTCCTGCGGAGCCCCGAGATGGCGGGCCACGCGTTCTTCTACCTGCGCGATCCGGCCTGGACGGCCGCGCTGCCCGAGCCGGACCGCGCGACCTACGAGGAGGGCTCGGCCGAGGGGCGAGAGCGTCTCACCGACCTCAAGCAGCGCGTCCGCGCGTCCGGCTTCCCGGTGCGCGACTACCCCGACCCGCGCGGCATCGGCGACCTCGTGCGCGCCGACCTGCTGGCGCTCGTCGACCAGCTGTATCCGGCCGCCGCGGCGCCCGACGTCCTCGAGCAGGCACGCATCGACCAGGAGGCGTACGCGTCGTGGCTGGTCGCGAACACGATCGAGCGACGTGCCGACCTGGTGGCGGTGGACGTCGCGGTCGACGCCGATGCGCCCGGCGTGGTCGTCTCCGGTGCACCCGGCGGAGGCGTCTCGACGCTGCTCGCGGCGTACGCCGGCGAGCGCCGCGCTCGCCACCCCGACGAGCTCGTGATCTCGTACTTCGTCGACGCGCAGCGCGGCGAGGCGTCGGAGCGCGAGCTGCTCACGTACCTGGCCCGCGCGCTCGGCAGCGACAGCCCGGCCGGCGACCCTCGCGGACACGTGCGCACGCTGCTCGAGCAGGCGGGCGCCACCCGCCGCGTCACGCTCGTGATCGACGGCCTGCACCTGATCGAGGTGGCCGGCGGCGGCGTTGCGTGGCTGCCGTCGCCGCCGCCGGCGGGCCTGCGCCTCGTGGCAGGCACGCGGCCCGGCGCGACGGTCGCCTGGCTGGTGGGGCGCGGCCTCGGTCGCGTCGACCTGCAGCAGTTCGACGCCGCCCAGCGCCGGCTCGCGACCACGACGTTCCTGGCCGCCTACTCGAAGGGCCTCGATCGCCCGCTGCTGGAGCAGATCGCCGGCGCCCAGCAGTGCGCCAACCCGCGACAGCTGCGCACGGTGCTCGACGAGCTGCGCCAGCACGGTGACCACTTCACGCTGCCGCAGCTGCTGCAGTCGCTGCTCGCGCCGGCCGATCTGGCGGGTCTGGTCGAGGCCGTGCTCGATCGCTACCAGCGCGACTACGAGCTCGACTTCCCCGGCCTCGTCGGCTCCGTGCTCGGCCCGCTCGCGGCTTCTCGCACAGGGCTCACCGAGGCCGAGCTGCTGGATCTGCTCGGTGATGGCGCCCGGCGTCCGCTGTCGCAGCTGCAGCTCGCCGCGGGTAGCCTGATCGGCGACTTCGGCGGTCGCCTCCGGCTCGCGTTCGACCAGGTGCAGGCCGCCGCCGAGCGCCGCTACCTGACCGACGCGCCGGCCGTGCACCGGCGGCTCGCCGCGCTGTTCACGGCCGAGCCGTACGCGCCGCGCGCGCTCGAGGAGCTGCCCTGGCAGCTGCTCGCCGCCGGCGATGCGGCGCAGCTCCGCACGCTGCTGATCGATCCGGCCTTCATCGAGGCCGCCTACGACCGCGACGCGAACCTGCTGGCACGGCTGTGGGCACGGCTCGAGTCGACCTCGTCGTTCCGGGCCGCCACGGCATACGCGCCGTTCGCCGCCACGCCGCTGACACGCGCCGCCTCGATCGTGACGCCGATCGTCGCCCAGTTCGGCGGCGGCCCGGTCGTGCTCGAGCTCCGCCGAGCGGCGGTCGATGCCCTGCGGCGCGAGGATCCGAAGGGCAACCTGCCGGCGGCCCTCGCCAACCTCGCGGCAGCCCAGAGCGGCGTCGCCGACTTCGCCGGCGGCCTCGTCACGCTCAACGAGCTCGACGCGATGCTGCAGGGCGGCGGCGCGCCCGAGCTGCGCATCGCGCTGTACCAGAACCGTGGTGTCGTGCAGCGCCACCACCGGCAGGCCGACGCGGCGCTGCACGACCTGGCGGAGGCCGAGGCGCTCGCGCTCGCGGCCGGCCGGCCGGGTGACGTGCAGTCGGCAGCCGGCGAGCGGGCCGGCGTGCTGACCGAGGCGGGACGCATCGAGGAGGCGCTCGAGGCGACCGCGATCCAGGTGGATGCGGCCACCGAGAGCGGCGAGGCGCCGGCCCGCATGCGCGCGCTGCTGACCCGCGCCGGCCTGCTCGCGCAGACCGGCGACATCGCCGGTGCGGCCCGCGCCACCGGCGAGGGCGAGTTCATCGCCCGCGACCTCGGCGACCTCGAGTGGCTCGCGACCGCGCTCACCCTGCACGTGCAGCTGCGCGGCTGGGAGAACCGGCTCGACCTGGCCCGCGACCAGCTGACCGAGCTGATCTCCGTGCGCGAACGGCTCGGCCAGCACGACGTCGTCGCCCAGCTGCGCGCGTACCAGGCGCAGATGCCCGCGGCCGTCAACACCGACGACCTTGCCCGCCTGCGCGACATGGAGCAGGAGGCGGTCAAGGCCCAGGGCCGCGGCGACCACGAGCGCTGCATCGAGATCTGCACCGAGATGGCAGAGATCGCCCGGCGCTCCGGCAACGACCGCGGCCTCGCCAGCGCGCTCGGCAACACGGCCGTGTCGCTCTTCTACCTCGGCCGCAACGACCAGGCGCTGCCCCTGCTGACCGAGCAGGTTGCGCTGCAGCGCAAGATCGGCGACCCGGTCGCGCTCGCGACGGCGCTCGCCAACCCGGGCGAGCTGAACGGCCGTCTCGGCAACGCCGACGCCGGCCTCGCGATGATCGCCGAGGCGGAGCAGCTTGCACGAGGCGCCGGCCAGGCGCAGTTCGCAACCCAGATCGCGGCGCTGGCGGAGCAGATCCGGCGGCGGTAGGATCGCCCTCCCACAAGGAGCGTGCGATGGCAGAGCGAGCGACCGGAACACCGTGCTGGGTCGACATCAGCGTCCCCGACGTCGAGGCCGCGAAGACCTTCTACGCCGGGCTGCTCGGCTGGGACTGCCGCAGCGACCCGCGGCCCGAAGCGGGTGGGTACACGATGTGCTTCGTGGACGGGGTGACCGCGGCGGCAATCACGCCGATGTGGGGCGAGGACGCCAGGGCCGGCTGGTCGATCTACCTCGCGTCGGACGACTGCGACGTATCGGCCGCGGCTGTCGCTGACAACGGCGGGACGGTGCTGTCGCCGCCGATGGACATCTTCGACTCCGGCCGGATGGCCTTCTGCCTCGACCCGGTCGGCGCCACGTTCGGCATCTGGCAGAAGAACGAGCACCGCGGCATGGAGACGGAGTCCGTGGTGGGGGCGGTGGCGTGGATCGAGCTCGTCGCCCGCGGCGCGGATGCGGCGGCGGCGTTCTACCACGCGGTGTTCGGCCTCGAACCCGTGCCGATGCCGGAGATGCCGAGCTATCGCCTCCTGCAGCGGGACGGCGTCACGGCCGGCGGACTGATCGAGCTCGACGAGGCGATGTCCGGCGGCGAGGGGTCGCACTGGCGCGTCTACGCCGGCGTCGCCGACATCGACGCATCGTGCGAGCAGGTGGTGGAGCTGGGCGGCCGCGTCGAGATCTCGGCGTTTCCGGCGGGCGACATCGGCACCATCGCGTTCGTCCGCGACCCGTTCAACGTCCGTCTCGGGATCATCCAGCCGGCGGGCGGGAGCTAGCCGGCACCGCGCCGAGGCGCAGCACCTCGAGCCCGGCCAGCGCGAGCACCGACGGGATCCGCCGGGCGGCCTCGCGGCTGTCGGCCTGCGACGCCGCCGCCAGGTCTTCCCACGGCACCAGCAGCGGGTTGAGCCGCTGGTCGTTGTCGCGCTTCGGCCCGTACCGCCAGCCGGCCTCCGCGCGCTCGGCACGCCAGCGATCGTGCTCCCGCCGGGCGATGTCGTCGACCTCGTCCGGCGTCAGCGTGACGTGCGGTACGCCCCAGCCGCCGAGCGGCACGAGGTCGCAGCCGATCGCGGCGAGGCCGGCGGAGAGCGAGTCGGCCTGGCGCCGGTTCGACTCCTGCACGTCGGGTGGCAGGTCGTGCCACGGCACGTCGTAGGGCGTGTCGGAGGCGCGGTCGGTGTAATCGGCGTGGATGGCGCGCGCCACCTGCTCGTTCGCACCGCCCTCGACGATCTCGCGCGTGCAGGCGCGCTCGAGCAGCGGGAATGGGATCACGCCGGCCGCCGTGGCGCCCTCGCCGAGCAGCAGTGACAGGCCGCCGGTGCCCGAGGTGCGGGCGATCACCTCGGTCGGCGCGGTGCCGAGCAGCCGCCGGATCAGCAGTGCCGTCGTGACCGCGCGCGCGTCGTCGTCGAAGCAGACCGCGACCGTGGTCACGTCGCGGGCCAGCGCGGCGTGCAGCTGGTCGGCGGCGTCGCGACCCGGGCGCTCCAGGTCGATGTCGACGGCGTCGATCGTGGCCTGCTTCGCCAGCCCCGGCTGGGCCAGCAGGATGGCCTGCACGCGGGCCTGGGCATCGCGGTCGATGACCGTGATCGTCGTCTCGCCGTCGTGGGACTCGCGGGCCGCAGCCTCGACCACGCACCGGCCGAACTGGCCGACGCCGACGATCATCAGGTGCTCCGGCCGCGCGCCGGCCGCGTCGGCGAGCGGGTGGTAGGAGAGCAGCAGGCGGGCGCCGGCCGAGTAGATGTCGAAGAAGTCGAACCGCACGCCGTTCGCGGCCGTGCGCAGCGACTGGTGGCGCATCAGCGCGCACAGCCCGGCGTCGCTGAGGTGGACCGCAGCGCGGAGCGGCTGCGCGCCGGGCGCGCGCTCCATGCCGGCGATGGTCGCGACCACCTCGGCGTTGGTGGCGTCGGTGCCGCACACCACGACCACCTCGGCCGCGGCCGCGAGCCCGGCCTGCTCCAGCTGGTGGCGCAGCCGGGCGTCGCCCTCGACCACGCGCCCGTCTCGCCGGCGGAGGATGCCGACGCCGTCCGTCGCCGGATTCGCTTCCACCGCGACCACGTCACGGCCGGCGTCGGCGAGCGCGATCGCGATCCGCGTGCCACGGCCGCCGAGGCCGAGGACGACGGAGTGCCCGCGCCGGCGGCGCGCTCGCCAGGCATCGGATCGCCGCCGCGACACCGCCGCGATCCCCTCCAGCAGCGACGCCGCCGCGACCAGCGGGCCGAGCCAGCGCGCCACCTGCAGCTGCCAGTTGGCGTTCCCGAGCCCGAGGCTGAAGCCCAGACCGAACAGATCGCTCAGCTGGTAGACGTCGTCGAGGAACGTCCGGCCGTCAGGCGCGAGGCGCATGCCCCACAGGCCGAGCGTGGCCGTCACCACCCAGCCGAGCAGCAGCACCTTCCACCGGCCGCGGCCCTTCGCGAGCGAGGCGAACAGCGAGATCATCGCGTCGACTCCGCTCGGGTCCTCACCCGGCGAACCCTAGTTGCTCGCGTCCTCAGCGTCGGTGCGGGTCGCGCCGGCGGACGAGGAAACCGGCGATCGCCGGCAGCGCGACGCCGGCGACGGCGAGTGCGATCCACGCCGGCACGACCTGGCCGGCGTCTTGCTGGTAGTCGAGGACGTCGCTCGGGCATCCGCGCGGTCCGCACACGTCCACGATCGAGCCGACCGCCTGCGTCGCCCAGCGCGTCGTCGTGAGGTAGCTGGCCAGGTCGAGGATGCCGGTCAGCTGGAAGATCACGCCGCCCAGCAGGAACTGGGGGATGAGCAGGAGCGGTATCAGGCTGATCGCACGGTCCTCGTTCTCGGCCAGTGCCGAGACGACCAGCCCGAAGCCGGTGGCGGCCAGTCCGGTCAGCGTCAGGGTGATGAACAGCGACAGCGCGGGTGGGCCGAGGGCATGGCCGGGCGGGATGCCCGTCCGGGCCAGGACGACCGGAAGCAGCAACAACGTCTGGATGGCCACGAGCGCGCCGAGCACGGCGACCTTCGATGCGATGTACGGCCGGATCCCGATGCCTGCCATCCGCTCGCGCCGCACGATTGCGAGCTCCTTGGTGATCTCGCGGGCCGCGTTGATCGACCCGAACCACGTCGCGACGACGGCCAGCACGAACGCCACCGTCTGACGGTCGCCGATCCGGCCCGACACGAACGCGTCGTGCTGCGCGGCCAGCGCGACGAGCAGGCCGATCGCCGGTGCCTGGAGCACCAGCGCGAGCGTGTTGCGGCGGTCGCGCAGGACGATCTCTGCGTACCGGCGCGTCATCGTCGCGAACTGCGCCCGCTCGTCTCCGGGCGGCGGCTGTGCCGCCCGCGGGCGCACGACGGCAGGCGGCGGCGCCGGTTGCGGCGGAGACGCCTGCCGGCGGCCGCTCTCGACGAGCGGGTAGACGTCGGCGAAGTCGGTCACGCCGAACGTCTCGAGCACCTCGTCCGGCGTCCCGAAGCACGCCAGGAACCCGCCGGGGGCCATGAAGGCGATCCGGTCGCAGACCCGGATGTTCGCGGTCGCGTGCGTCACGACGACGACGGTGCGGCCGTCGTCCGCGAGGTCGCGGAAGGTGTCCATCAGACGGCGGTCGAGCCCGGGATCGAGGCCGGAGGTGGGCTCGTCGAGAAACAGCACGCGGGGGCCGGCGAGGAGCTCGACCGCGATGCTGACGCGCTTGACCTGACCGCCGCTCAGCTGGTCGATCCGGGTCGTGGCCCGCTCGCCGAGATCGACCAGCGAAAGCACCTGGGCGATGCGGGCCGCACGCTCCGCCTTGGAGATGTCGCGCGGCAGGCGCAGCTCCGCCACGTAGTGGAGAACGCGCTCGACGGTCAGCGGCCGGTGCACGATGTCCTGCTGCGGCACGTAGCCGATCGAGGACCGCAGCGCGTCGAACTCTGCGTACAGATCGGACCCGTTGACGAGCACCGTCCCGGCGTCCGCGGGCTGGAACCCGGCCAGCGCCGTCAGCAGGGTCGATTTTCCGGAGCCGCTCCCGCCGACGATCGCGACCAGCTCGTTCGGCCTGATCGAGATCGCGGGGACGTCCAGGATCACGCGTCCCCCGCCGACGATCCGCCGCAGGCCGGTCGCGTCGATCGAGACGCCGCCGGGCGCGTCGACACGCGTGAACGCGCCCCCGTCCCACACGAGCTGCGCCGGGCCGACCTGGACGCGGTCGCCGGCCACCAGCTGGTGCTGCCCCATCCGTTCGCCATTGACGAAGGTACCGCCCGGTGTTCGCAGGTCGTGGAGCACCGCCGTGTCGCCGTGCCGCCGGACGACGGCGTGCTCCCAGGAGACGGCCGGCTCGGCCAGCGGTACCGTCGAGTCCGGCGACCGGCCGATCGTGATCTCGCCCGCCGTCCGGCCGCGCTCGCCGGTTGCCGGCGTCGGCTCGACGTCCCGCAGCCGGCGGGTCGGCGCTATCACGCCCTGCTCGTAGACGAGGGTGAACGGTCCGAGCCGGATCCGGTCGTTCGCGTACAGGACCGTCGGGATGGCGATGGCGCGGCCGTTCACGAGCACGTGCGCCGTCTCTACCGGCGCAACCGTGTACCGGCCGTCGCGGTTCTCGATCCGGGCGTGGGAGGGCGCTACTGCGGCATCCGCGAGCACGAGATCGCAGGCCGCGTCGCTGCCGATCGATGCGCTCTGCCGCCCGGCCATATCGAGGGTGTCACGGACGACGCTCACGTTCCGCTCACCACGGGCGTCCGCACCGAGATCCACCAGCTTGTGAGGTCGAATCCGACGGACCCGATCGATTCGCCGACGACGGTCGTCGCCTCCCCGGGGGTGGTGTAGCTCCAGACGATCAGCGGTTCTCCGGCGGAGTTCCGGTTCGCCTTCGGCGTGTCGGTGTAGCCGGCAAAGCCGGATGCCGAGCTCACGGCGTCGTGCCAGGGGAAGAGCGACGTCTGCCAGTCGAGCACCACGCCGTTGATGAAGACGGTCGCCTCCTCCTCAGTGGCGAACCTGATCAGCCAGCTGTTCGCCTGGGCAAGGCACTCGAGGTGCACGACGCCGAACGCGTTC